>JBEKRL010000048.1:0-14847 GCA_049518775.1 Candidatus Dormibacteria bacterium | reverse complement strand
CCGAACGCCCACAGCGGTCCCACGGCGTGCCCCGGGGCGGGGGCGGTCCCGGCGGGATGGGCCTAGAGCGCCGGTGCTTCGGTCGCATGTGGAGGATGCTCACGGCCAGGGCATTCCTAGATCAGGGACGAGACACCCGCCCATGAATTCAAAAAGGCGGAAATGCGGCAGGAACCAGCGGCAGAGCGCATGAGGACAGAAGGTGGCTCGGTGAGAGTGTCCTTACCGGCTCCAAGAATCGCCAGGCGGATCTGCCCCTGCGACCAAGGCCAACGCTCCGCGTCGGTGCTGGGCACCGTGAGGCGGGCAACGGGGAGGCGCACCTTGATGCCGCTGGTGGCAAGACTGAACCCCCGGCCGGCGTCCCCACCCTAGGCCAGCGGCACCCCTGCACCAAGTGTCAGGACAGCTTGAACTAGTCAGGGGGTTCCAGTAGAGTGATCCGAACTCGTCGGGATCCGGCCGGGCGGACGGAGCTTCCGAGGAACGTGCGTACCAGAACACCTGATCGGGGACGTGGAGGGTTCCGAAAATGATGATTCGCTTCATCCGCTCGCGGCCGGTGGCGGCGGCGACGTTAGGACTGGCGGCACTCGCTCTGCCGCTGGCTTCGGGATGGACCCCGGCCGCAGCCTCGGGGCCCGGTCCCAACACGATGGTGGCGGTGCAGCCGGGGATAAGCGCCGCGGCCCTGCCGGGCGCCGGCGTCTTCGGCACCACCCCCGCGAGCACTCCGGAGACGGTGTCGTTCGTGCTCCGGGAGGAGAACCTCCCTCAGCTCGAGTCCAGCGTCGAGACTGGCGTTCGAAGCTATCTGTCAGTCAGCCAGTTCGCCGCCACCTATGGGCAGAGCCAGGCCAGCATCTCTCAGCTTCAGAGCTACCTGGCGCATTACGGGATCACCACGCAGGTCTATCCCGACAACGTCGATGTCGTGGCCAACGGGACGGCCGGTGAGTTCGACAGCGCGCTGTCGGTGCAGCAGCACGAGTACCACGTCCCGGCCTTGCCGGGGCGAGATGGGATGCAGGGCACGCCCGCCCAGACCGTGCACGGAACGGCGCAGTCGCCCCTGCTTCCCTACCGGATCGCCCAGAACGTGCTGGCGATCCTGGGCCTGACCAACTACGGCCCGTTCGCCAGCCAGGCGGTGCACGTGGACACCGCCCTGAGCCCAGCCCAGGCCGGCAGTTCCAACAGCTGCCTGGCGCTCAGCGGGCTGCCTGACGCCTGTAACGTACCCGCCAGTTTCGCCTCCAACTACGGGCTCGACCAGCTCTACCAGAGAGGCGCCGCCGGTGCCGGCCAGACCATTGCGATCGTCACCCTGGCCGCCCTGGATCCCGGTGCCCCGCAATACTTCTGGCAGCAGGTGCTCCACCTTCCTGCCAGCAGCCGCACCGTGAGCACGGTCAACGTCGACGGTGGTCCGGGCGCCCCCAGCGACGCCTCCGGGACCGGTGAGACCGACCTCGATGTCGAGCAGTCGGGCGGGCTGGCCCCCCAAGCCAACGTGATCGTCTACCAGGCTCCCAACACCGACTACGGCTTCGCCGACGCCTTCTTCGAAGCCGCCAGCCAGAACATCGCCAGCACCGTCTCAGCGAGCTGGCTGGAGTCCGAGACCTATCTCCAGGCCTCGATCGCCTCGGGAGTGGAGTCGCCCGGCTACCAGGCGGCCTTCGACGAGGCCTTCCTGGAGATGGCAGAGCAGGGACAGTCCGGGTTCGTCGCCTCCGGGGACTGGGCGGCCTACACCGCCACCGCTGACCTCGGCACCACCAACCTCTCGATCGGATCCTCGGCGGACAGCCCCTTCATCACCGCGGCCGGGGGGACCACTCTCCCCTGGACGGGTTCACTGACCGGGCCGGACGGTACCGCCACCATCGACGTGACCTCACAGCGGACCTGGGGCTGGGACTACCTCTGGCAGCCCATCGCAACCATCACCAATTCCTCGCTCACCTCGGTGGCGGAGTCGGAAGTGATCGGAAGCGGCGGAGGCTTCAGCGTCCTGGAGCCGACCCCCTCGTACCAGCAGGATGTCGCCGGCACGCACTTCTTCAGCGCGGTCCAGTACCTGACCCCCACCGACTACCAGAAGGTGGACGGGATCGTGGAGCCGACCGAGTGGAACTTCAATGCCACCCCCTCGATCAGCCACGGCTACGGGTCGGGGCGTGCCGATCCGGACGTCTCCACCGACGCCGATCCCTACAGTGGCTACCTGCTTTACGAGCCGTCGGCGGTGGCGGCCGGGAGCCCCGCACTCCAAGGCGGTTGGGGCGGCACCAGCTTCGTGGCTCCCCAGCTGAACGGCAGCACCGCCGTGATCGACTCCTATCTGCACCACCGGGTGGGGTTCTGGAACCCCGCGATCTACTCGTTCGCCGCCGGTCCGAACTCGCCGTTCACACCGCTGCAGCAGAGCGGCACGGGCAGCGACGACCTCTACTACACGGGCACGCCGGGCCTCCCCTACAACGAGGGCAGCGGCCTCGGCTACCCCAACCTGACCCGTCTCGCCTACGACTTCGGCTGAGGCGGGCACGACCGTCTGACTGCTGAAGCAAGCCGGAGGCCCGGGAGCCCGCAAGGGCTCCCGGGCTCTCTCTTCTCACCACCGGCAGAGTGCTCCGCCGGTGGTGACCGCACCTTGGCCGCGTGGTCTGGGCCGGCCCGATGCCCGCCAGGAGGGACCTCCTGGTCCCGCCGGTACGCGAGTGCGCGAGCGGCTGCGAACCGCACCCAGGACAGCTTGAGGGCAACCTTTGAGCCGTTGGTCAAGGGCCTGCCCCACCCCGGTCGCCCCTCCGCCGTCCGGCCCGACGCGCGATCCGCAGATGCCGGCGACCCGAACCGGGTCCTCTTCCAGGCGAGGGGTGGTGCGTCCCTCCAGAGCCCAGACGGCGGGGACCCCAAGCAACGGCTCGACGACCGCTAATCCGGAGCCGATCCCTCAGACCAAGCCGGCCAACCAGTCGGAGAGGATGCCGGGGGCGGTCTCGGGGTCCGGGTCCAGCCGCAGGCCCGGCGCCGGACCTGCCTCAGCCCCGCGCTCCAGGATGTAGTCGACGTCTTTGAGCTGGTGCCCGGTGAGCAGCGCCACCACGTCGGCGCCCTCCTCGATCTGGCCCTTCTCCCGGAGCCTGCGCAGCCCCGCCACCGTCGTGGCCGACGCCGGCTCGGCCCCGATCCCGTCGCCCGTGAGCGCGACCTTGGCCGCCGCGATCTCCAGGTCGGTGACCGCCTCGCAGAGCCCCTCGGACCACTCCAGCACCCGCAGGGCCTTGGTCCAGTTGGCGGGGTTGCCGATCCTGATCGCGGTGGCCCTGGTCTGGGGATCCTCAAGCGGCTGCAGGTTCCGTGCCCCCGATCGCCACATCTGAAAGAAGGGGTCCGCACCGCTGGCCTGGACCACCACCAGCCGGGGCACCTTGCTCAGCAGCCCCAGCTCGCTGAGCTCGCGGAGTCCCTTGCCCAGCGCCGAGACATTGCCCAGGTTGCCACCGGGCAGGACCAGGTAGTCGGGGGGCCGCCAGTGGCGCTGCTCCAAGAGCTCGGCCACCACCGTCTTCTGGCCCTCCAGCCGATACGGATTGATCGAGTTCACCACATACCAGCCCAGCTCGCCGGCCACCGACCGGAGCAGCCGCAGCGCCTCATCGAAGTTCTGCCCGGTCTCGATGGTGAGGGCGCCGAATTCGAGGGCCTGGGCCAGCTTGGCGCTGGAAACCCCGCCTGCAGACACGAAGAGCAGCGCCCGGATCCCAGCCCGGGCGGCATAGGCGGCCATCGACGAGGACGTGTTCCCGGTGGATGCGCAGGCCACCACCTTGACCCGCCGGGAGACAGCATGGCTGATGCAGGCGGTCATGCCCAGGTCCTTGAAGGAGCCGGTCGGGTTGGTCCCCTGATGCTTGACCTGCAGCCGCCGGAGCCCGGCAAAGGCGGCCGCCCGGGGCGCCTCCACCAGAGCTGTCGACCCCTCCCCCAGGGAGACCGGCTCGAAGCCGGCTGCCAAGAACGGAAGCAGCTCGCGGAAGCGCCAGACCCCGCTGCGGTCCATCGGTCGTCCACCGTTCCGGCGCTCCCGCCAGAGCTCCGGCCAGCCCGATGGGTCGGCGCCATCCCATTCGTAGGCCACCTCCAGGAGTCCGGCGCACCTGGGGCAGCCGAAGGAGACGACCTCACCGGAGATCGGCGCGGCGCAGGCCGGGTCGGAGCAGCGCAGGAAGGACCGGGTCATTCGCTGCTGACTTTAGAGGCCGAGCTCCTCGTGCATGGCCCGCACCGCCGCCGGCAGGTCCGCCGCCCCCACCACCAGGGAGACGCTCAACTCCGAGGATCCCTGGGCGATGGCAGCGAGGTTGATTCCCAGGCGGGCGAGTGAGGAGAAGATCCGAGCCGCGATCCCGGGCGTTCCCCTCATCCCCTCGCCGACTGCCACCACCACCCCCATCTCCGGCAGCTCCTCAATCCCCGCCAGTACCGAGCCTCCCTCGCCCAGGGACCGCTCCCGGTCCAGCCGGCGGCGCACCCGGGCGCCGTCCCGGTTGTTCACCGCGAAGGAGAGGGCATTCTCGGCCGAGGACTGGGTCACCACCAGGGTGGTCAGGTGGTCGGCGTCGAGCCAGGAGAAGACCAGCGCGGCCAGGCGGCTGAACGGCATCGCCTGTCCCCCGATCACGGTGAACAGCTCCGCGTCCGCGGTGGCGGCGATGGCGCGCACCCCGGGGCGTCCCTGCCGCGATCCGTCGATGAGGGTCCCTCGCCGGGCGGGGGCGAAGCTGTTCTTGATCAGAACCGGGATCCCGTCCCTCTGGGGCAGCTCCAGCGACTTGGGATGGAGCACCTTGGCCCCGAAGAAGGACAGCTCGGAGGCCTCGCGGTAGGAGAGCTCCGGGATCACCTTGGCCCTCGGCACCAACTGTGGGTCGGCGGTCATCATCCCGTCGACGTCGGTCCAGATCCAGATCTCGTCGGCGGCCAGTGCCGCCGCCAGGATGGTGGCTCTGTAGTCGGAGCCGCCCCGGCCCAGGGTGGTGCAGGCGCCGTCCCTGGTGGCACCCCGGAAGCCGGTCACGACCGGAACCGCCCCGCGATCGAGGATCGGCCGCAGCCGCTCCCGGATCCTCTGACGGCTGGGCTCGAAGATCACGCTGGCCTCTCCGAAGCGGTCGTCGATGACGATCAGCTCGGTGGCGTCGACCGGCTCCGCGGCCAGGCCGGTGCCGCGCAGGACCGCGGCCAGGAGCGGAGCCGACAGGGTCTCCCCCAGAGACGAGAGCGCGTCGAGCGCCCGGGGAGTCAGTTCCCGCACCAGCGAGAAGCCGGCGCAGAAGTCCTCGGAGGTCCTGAGCGTCGCTGCTATCTGGTCTTGGGCTTGAACCCGTTCGGGCTCTGGCAGCAGCCTGGCGCAGACGTCGGTGTGGGTGTGTCTCAGCTCCTCTTGGATCTCGCGCCGGGCTTCGGTCTCCCGGTTGCGGGCGGCCGCCGCGGACCTGAGCAGGGACCCGGTAACCCGTTGCATCGCCGAGACCACCACCACCACACCCCCAGCGGCGACGTGGCGCCCGACGATCGCCGCATTGGCGGCGATCCGGTCGGCGTCGCCCAGCAAGGTCCCCCCGAATTTCATGACCCGCAGGCTGGGGGTCCCAGCACCGACGATCCTCAGCGCGCCTCCGCCCGGTCCAGCCGGCCCCGGGCGCCGGTGTTGTCAGCCTTGAGGATCAGGGCACGTGACCCGACCCCCATCGACCGAAACCTCCCCAGCAGCAGATCGGCAATCGCCGGGGCGGATCGCCGCGAGACCGCCAGCACCGCGGGGCCGGCTCCGCTGAGGAAGACGCCGAGGAGGTCGGGGTGCTGCAAGGAGAGGCACTCAGCCACGCCCGGCAGTAGGGCAGCCCTCTGGGTCTGGTGCCAGCGGTCAGCGAAGAACTCGGGGCGGAGGTCGAAGTCGCCGGAGAAGGCGGAGGCCACCAGCAACGCCGTGCGCTGGAGGTTGTGGACCGCGTCCGCGCGGCTGAAGCGATCCGGGACGGCCTGGCGCGCCTCCGCGGTCGGCAGGGACAGCTCGGGGATCGCGACGATGAAATCGAGGTCGGACGGAATTTGCGCCTTGCGGCTCAGTACCGGGCCCGGGAAGGAGGTCGGCGCCGAGACCACCAACCCGCCGCGGTAAGCGGCGGCCACGTTGTCAGGATGGCCTTCCACCTCGGCCGCCAGCCCGATCAGGGTGGCGTCGTCCGGTAGCGCCAGCGAGAACTGGAGTCCGATCAGGAGCCCCGCCACGATCGCGGCCGCGCTCGAGCCCAGCCCCACCCCAACCGGGATCTCGCTGACGATCTGCAGGCGCAGTCCGGGCACCGGCGTACCCGACCATGCCGCCGCCCTGCTGATCCCCCGCAACACCAGGTTTGAGCTGTCTGTGGGGATGGAGGCCCCCTCCGGGCCGCTGCAGGTGACCTCGAGTCCGGGCTCTGGCCGCAGAGCCGGAACCACCTCGAGGTGCAGGTCCAGGGCCAGAGCGGCACAGTCGAAGGCCCCGCCCAGGTTGGCGGAGGTGGCCGGGACCCTCACCACACGCATTTCTGAGGCAGCGGGCCAGCCGCCCCTCCGGTGAGGCCGCGCTGGCGCCGGCTTCGCGCCTTCAATTGAGGCCCGCCAGCTGCTCCTCGAAGAGCTCAAGCCGCGGCGTCAGCGCCGGCCCCAAGGGGAACTCCGCCTCCAGCGGGTCGAGGGTCTTGAGGCCGTTGCCGGTGATGCAGAGGACGGTGGTCTGAGATGGCAGGATGCGGCCCTCAGAGATCAGCTTTCTGGCCACCGCCACGGTAACGCCACCCGCGGTCTCTCCGAAGATCCCCTCCGCGGCGGCCAGGGTGCGCATCCCTGCCACTATCTCGGGGTCCGAGGCCGAGGCCGCCCAACCGCCGCTGGAGCGAATCTCCGCCAGGGCTCGATACCCGTCGGCGGGGTTGCCTATCGCCAGCGACCGGCAGACCGTGTCCGGCCTCTGCGGGGTGATCTCACCGCTCCGTCCGGAGACCGCCCGGGAGATCGGGGAGCAACCTTCCGCCTGCGCCCCGAACAGCCTCACCGGGTGAGGCTCGACCAGGCCGGTCGCGACCAGCTCCGAGAAGGCCTTGCCAATCTTGGTGATCTGGGCCCCGCCCGCCATCGGCACCACGACGTTGTCGGGGAGGCGCCAGCCGAGCTGCTCGGCGATCTCGAAGCCGACGGTCTTGGAGCCCTCCGCGTAGTAGGGGCGGAGGTTGACGTTGACGAAGCCCCAGGGGTGGCTGTCGGCGATCTCGGCGCAGAGCCGGTTGACCTGATCGTAGTTTCCGTCCACCCGGATCAGATGGGCCCCATACACAGCCGACCCCAACACCTTGGCCATCTCCAGGTCGGCCGGTAGGAAGACCCAGGCCTGGAGTGCCAGCCGGGCCGCCTGGGCCGCGACGGCATTTCCGAGGTTGCCGGTCGAGGCACAGGCCACCACCTCAAACCCGAAGGCTCGGGCCTGGGCCAGCGCCACCGCCACCACCCGGTCCTTGAAGGAGAGGGTGGGGAAGCAGGCGGCGTCATCCTTGAGCCAGAGGTCGTGGGAGCCAAGCGCCTGGCCCAGCCGCTCCGCCCTGAGAAGGGGGGTGAAGCCCACCGGGAGCGATGATCGAAAGCCGTCGTTGACGGGCAGGAACTCGGCATAGCGCCAGATGTCGCGACCCCGGGACTCGATCTGCTCCCGGCTCACCGATTCCCGCAAGCTTTGGAGATCGTAGGCCACCTCCAGGGGGGCGAAGCAGTCCTCGCAGAGTACCAAGGGCCCGTTGCCGAAGAGCCGTCCGCATTGCTCACATTGCAGTTGGAAGAGTTCCGACACAACCTGCTCCTCATTGAGTTTCAAAAAGTGGATCGCCTGAGACCTTTCCGAGCGGTCGGCAGGACGCCCGGGGAGTGGATCCGGGGGAGCTAGCGCCAGGACGCTAGGAGCTAGTTCGCAGGTCCCCCGGGGCGGGCTTGGGCATTCGGATCCCCGACTCCGAGGACCGGCCCAGCGCACCGCTGATCAGACGGTCGCCTGCAGCAGGCGTGGAGCGTCGCGCCCAGGAGATCGGATCACCGGCAGCTCGCCTGTTCCAGGCCTCACCGTGGCCGACAGCCGCCGCGGCAATCTCCATGAGGACACTCTACCGAACTGGGGCGCCCCTCGATCGACGGTCCCCGCCGATACCGGCCCCGACACTGGTCAGACTTTCGCTTGCAGATGGAGAGGTTGCGGGTCGGAGTGCTGGGTGCGACCGGAGCTGTGGGCCAGCGGCTGGTGCAGATGCTGGAGGACCACCCCTGGTTCAGTCTGACGGCTCTGGTGGCCTCGAGCCTCTCCTCCCACCGCCCCTACGGGCAGGCCATCTCCTGGCGGCTGGAGACCGCCCTCCCCCGGGAGGCGGCCGGGATGGTGGTCGGCGAGCTCACCCCGGACCTGGACTGCGACTTCGTGATCTCGGCACTTGACTCGGCGGCCACCGGCCCGGCCGAGGACGAGTTCGCCAGGGCCGGCTATCCGGTGATCAGCAACGCCAGCAACCACCGTATGGACGCGGATGTACCCCTGCTGCTTCCGGAGATCAATTCCGGGCACCTGGCGGTGCTGCCCCATCAGCGGGCGAACCGCCACCTCGCCCGCGTCAGTTCAGCCCAGCCGATCCGATCTCGGATTGGTGGCATTGGGTATCCCCTAGTGCCCTGCTGACCCACTAACTAGCTTCCGTTAGTGGGTCAAGTTTGTGCGTCAGCGCCCCTCTCGCCGGGTCGGCGGCTCACCAGTCCAGCTACTCGTCGGCGAGGACGTAGGGGGCTGCACGAGTACGCTAACGCCATGCCGATGCCAAAGCGGGCAAGCGTCGATGACTACTTCGCGCAACTGAGCGACGTCCAGCGGCCGCACCTCGAGGCGCTCAGGGAGCTGAGCCTCCATGCCGACCCGGAGGCGCGGGAGGAGCTGAAGTGGAACCTTCCGATGTACGTCCGCGGCGAGAAGACGAACCTGTGGATGCTTCAGAACTTCAAGAAACACTGCTCGCTGCGGTTCTCTCCGTCGTTCTTCGCGACCCAGAAGACCGCGGTTGAGGCCGCCGGCTACGAGGCCGGTGAGGGCTTCATCAAGTTGCCCTACGACCGCGAGCTGCCAACCGAACTCCTGACGGCGCTGATGCAGGCACGGGTCGAGGAGTACGAAACGACCGGCGCTGGCTAGAACGACTGCTGAACCCGGCCACTTCCCGTGAGGGCTGTAGCCTTGACCTATGCGGGACTGGTTCACCTTGCACAGCGTCATCTACAGGCTTGTCCTGGGTGCCCTCGTTCTGGCGGTCGTCATCCCGGTTTGGACGAGCGGGCACCAGCCGATGTGGCCAGTTGCGCTGATCACAGTCTCCGTCGTGGCCGCCGTTGGCGTCCTGCTGGCGCGCGAGCCGCACCTGCGCGACTGGTTGAGCCGCCGATGACCCCGCGCGGTCCGCTGCGAGAGCCAACACCAGCGCTCGATTGGGTCCAACTCACCGGAGCTGCCTTCCCGCAACTCCGTCTAGCCCCAAACTTCAGCGGAGATACCGCACCGCTATCCCTGCCCCAGGCCGCTGCCCCGCGGGGTACTCTCTAGCGGCGTCAGTGGGGGATTCAGCCTAGAGGTCTGGCCGGGGGCGCCGAAGAGCCATGGTCGGTCCTTGCGATTCTGACCGAGCGGCCCAGGTGGACGGCAGGCAACTGTCCGGCCGTGATCTCCCGGCGGACAGAGACCACGGACAACTTGAGGAGCTTGGCGACCTCGGGGACTGTGAGGAGTGCGGACCGATCGGCCATCTGTGCTGACTCTAGCCAAGCGGATGAAGGCCTTGACCACCTGGACTCGCTTGGCCCGGGGGAACCCGGGACTGGGAAGGCCGTTCGCGTCCAGACGTCGCGCCGAGACATGCGCTACCGTTTACCTGTGACGGCGACGGAGCGGGACTTCGCACTCGAAGACAGGACCGTGCGTGTCCGAACTACCGGGGATCCATCAGGTTTCCCGGTGATGTACTTCCATGGCACGCCGGGCTCCCGATTGGACCTGGCTTTCGGGGATGAGCTCATTGCCGCCACGGGCGTCAGATTGGTGTCGTTTGACCGCCCGGGTTACGGCGGATCGTCACCGAGCCCCTTCGGACTGGTGAGTGTCGCGCGCGACGCGTTGATCATCGCCGACCAGCTGGGACTCGCGCGCTTCGCGACGCTCGGCGACTCTGGGGGTGGCCCATTTGCGATCGCCACCGCTGCCGTGGGCGGTGAGCGGGTAACGCGGATCGGAGTGGCGTCCGGCGCCGGCCCTTTCCAGGAGGTGCCGGGGGCCATCGAGGGACTCTCGGAGATCGACTCTCGGGCGGTCGGACTACTCCCCACTAACCCGGCCGAGGCTGCGGCGACCTTTACCTCGAGCCTCGAGCCAATCCTCGCTGCTATGAACCAAGGAGGCGACGCCCTCCGGGCCGCGTTTGAGCCGCTTCTCAGTGCGCGTGACCGGGTGCTGTTCGCCGACCCCGTTGTCGGGCGTTACCAGATCGCCTCGCTGCGCGAAGGGCTGCGCCAAGGTGTCAGCGGTTGGGGTTGGGACAACGTGGCGTATGTCGGTCGCTGGGAGATCGAGGTCGCGACGGTACAGACGCCAGCGTTGCTGTGGTACGGGGATGAGGACCTTATGGCTCCGCTGGCTCACGGCCGATGGCTCGACGAACACCTTCCCAATTCTCGACTCGTCATTCGGGCTGGCGAGGGCCACTTTGGCCTCCTCGATCATCTGGCCGAGGTGCTCTCCGAGCTCGTGGCCGGGTAAGTACCCTGGGCTTTTCAGCAAGGAGCTGACGGAAGGGGGGGCTCAGTTGCCGCGACACCGTTCGCCGGGGGACCTGCTGCTGGCGACGATCACCCGGCTAAGGTGCCGGACGCTGATCCCCGCCACCTGGCCGCCTGGCCGCGCTAGTGCACTGTCTCATGGGAACGTTGACGGTGTAGTGAGGCGAGGATCTCTTCGGTTGGGCGGACGCAGGGCGGGAGTGAATCAGCTTGTCCACGAAGTTCTGCCCGGAGAGCACGAGCGCATTCCCCGCGCATCCGATCAACGGGGCGATCGAGGCACCTCGTAGTACAAGTGGGTCACGCCGTTCCCTTCGATGACCTCGGGGTCTTCTAGCTCGAGAGGAGCGGCGGTGAGGTTTTCGAAGAGGCGGATCCCATTGCCGAGCAGGACGGGGACCACCTTCACCTGGATCCGGTCGACCAAGCCGAGGTTGAGACACTGCTGGATGATCGACGGGCTGCCCAGGGCGACATCTCGAGGCCCGGCGATCTGCTGAGCCCGCTTCATCGCCCCTTCGATGCCCTCGGTCGCAAAGCCAACCGATGAGCCCTCGCGGGGCCACCCCTCCGGCAGACGGTGGGCGACCACGATGACCGGCGCGCCGGTGGGGTGGGTGCCGCCCCAACCCTTGGCGACGTCGAACGTCCGGCGCCCATACACGATGACGCCGAGCCCGAGCCCGTCAGAACCCGCCTTGGTCTTGGCGTCGGGCGAGGTCGGCTGGGGTTTGCCATACCAGGAGAACACGTGCTCCATCTCGTCGTGCGGGCCGGCCACGAAGCCGTCCAGCGACACCGACATGTCGGCAACCACTCTGCCCATCGCGATCCCCCCACTGTCATCGCCGCTCGCGAGCTACGCGGACGAGATTGCTCGCTTCACTACACCGTCAACTTTCCCATAATACGGTGTACTAGTACGTCACCGGCGCGAAGACTTGAAGCCGGAATCCGCGTTCCCGCTCACCGCCAGGGCGATGCTGCGTCGAGATCGGTGCGGCGCTCTTCCTTCCGAACACGTCGGGGATGATAGGCGTCGGCCTCAGCGCCTGAGGTGCTGGGAGTCGTGGGCCAGTCTTCCCGCGTCTCTACGGCCCGCACAGCGTCACGGATCGGGACTTGGCGTTCACCAGCATGGGGAACGGTGCCGCGGAGGCCCGCTTAGGCGATATTCGCCACCACGGCCGACAGGTCAGCCAACGGCCGGACGGCGTACGGCTTCCCAGTCACCGTCATGTAGCGGCCGACCCCGTAGACGTCAACAGAGAGCCCATCGACCACCACGCGGCGACCGGTAGGGACAGCGGCTCGGCCCCAGACGTGCAATCCCTCACCGGACGGCGACACCTCGATGTAAGTCCGGGGCAGCTTGGCCAGGAACCGGCGAGCTGCCCCGTTGGGCTTGCCATCGACTAGGCAGTGGTCCAGGTCGATACAGCAGAGGCCATCCCCGTTGAGAACGAAGCCGAGGCCAGCACCGGTCTTGGAGGCAACGGCTTCCGCGTAGGTGCTCCAGGTCGCCGGGTTGGTCGAGGATGCGGCGCCACCGGTCACGGTCAAGGCAGCCTTCCGGCTGGAGTATCGCACCCAGCGATCTAGTGAGCGAAGTTCGGCGGGGATGGCAGACTCGGCGGGGACGGGTCCGCGGAAGGTAGCGACATCCTCCCAGTACGCTTCGCCAAATGCCTTCCAATCAATGCCGGGGGGTTCTGCGGACCGATGCGAGTCGGCAGAGTCCCTATGATGCCTACCCAGTCGCCAGCCCAGCCAGAATCCCAACATGGCTCAATGATACGTCGATGGCAGCGACTCAGAGGCGTTTATGGAGAGGCTTATCGCTCCCCGGCGTCATGTCTCCCGCCGCTAGGCCGGCGCGGCCCTAGCGGCAGAAGCGGAACGGGGAGTCCAGCCTTCCGCTGGCAATACGGCTAGATGCAGGTGCAGTGCAGGCCCGGCCGTGGATGCTCCCGTCTCGGGCGACGTAGGCGACGGGTGCGACCAGCGTGTGCCAGTGGATTCGGCGGGCATCGTGTAGGGTCCTTTGGTCATGACCGGCGATCGTCCAATGGCTGCCTGGCGTCACCGTCGTGGAGGTCGTCGCAATGGACGGGTTCACGGGGTTCAAGACCGCAGCCGTCGAAGAGCTTCCCGACGCGGTCGCGGTGATGGATCCCTTCCACGTCGTCCGGCTCGCCGGCGACGCCCTGGACCGCTGTCGGCGTCGCGTCCAGCAGGCGATCCACGATCACCGGGGACGCAAGGACGACCCTCTCTACACGTCGCGCCGCACCCTGCACACCGGTGCCGGGCTGCTCTCCGACCGTCAGCGCCAGCGACTCACCGCGCGGTTCGCCGACGGCCGGCACGTCGAGGTCGAGGCCACCTGGGGGATCTACCAGCGCATGATCGCCGCCTACCGCGAGCCGAACCGCACACGTAGCCGCGAGCTGATGAGCACGCTGATCGACTCAGTCAGCCAGGGCGTCCCGAAGGAATTGAGCGAGGTCGTCATGCTGGGACGGACGCTGAAGGAGCGTGCGGCTGACGTGCTGGCCTACTTCGACCGGCCCGGTGCCAACAACGGACTGACAGAGGCGATCAGCGGCCGCCTCGAGCACCTGCGCGGCTCCGCCCGCGGGTTCCGCAACCTCACCAACTACATCGCCAGGAGCCTGCTCGAGGCCGGCGGGTTCAGGCCGC
The DNA here is from genome assembly GCA_049518775.1 of Candidatus Dormibacteria bacterium. Lineage (GTDB taxonomy): Bacteria > Chloroflexota > Dormibacteria > Aeolococcales > Bog-877 > Bog-877. The sequence continues at coordinate 1,245 of JBEKRL010000048.1, read as the reverse complement.
AACTGCACCCTCGGTCGTCAAGAGCCGCGAAACCGGCCGTAGGGCACGGTCTTGGTATTTCGATTGACGGGAGTTTCCACGGGCTGACATAGTGTGCAGATGGTTCACAACGTCGCTCTGGTTCTCGGTGGTGGCGGGGCTGCCGGAAATGCATGGGAGATCGGTATCATCGCAGGCTTGGCCGAAGCTGGTCTCGATTTGACAGAGGCGGCCGATTTGGTGGTCGGCACCTCGGCCGGTGCCACCGCGGCAGCGCAGGTGTGCAGTGGTATACCGACGGCCGAACTGTTGGCCTCGGTGCTGTCCCCACCGGTTCGCCGGGTCGGACAGAACCGGGAACGGCCGCCGTCCCTGCCGATGGCCACAGTGTTCGAGCGGATGAGGGCCATCGGCGCCGCCGCCACCTCGGCAGCCGATCTACAACGTGCGATGGGCGCGTTCGGGTTGGAGAGCGACGCCACACTCGAACCCGGGGCGGGACAGCGGCGCGCAATGGTCGCCGCCAGGTTGCCTCGCCCTGAATGGCCGGACAGGCCGATGATCGTGGTGGCCGTAGACGCGCATACCGGCGAGATGGCTGCGTTCGACCGCGATTCCGGCGTCGACCTGGTAGACGCGGTCACCGCGAGCTGCGCGCTGCCCGGTTTGGTGCCCACACACAGCATCAACGGCACTCGCTACATCGACGGTGGCGTGCGCTCCAACGAAAACGCCGACCTTGCCACGGGCTATGCGAACGTCGTGGTGCTCTCGCCGTTGGGCGGACGGAGCCGGACACCACCGGAACGGGGCGCGGACCCGGCAGGCCAGTTCGAGGGCCTGCGCAGACCACCGGGCGCGGACCTGGCAAGCCAGGTCGAGGCCCTACGCAAGCAGGGCAGCCACGTCGAGGTGATCACACCGGACGCCGATTCCCGAGCCGCAATGGGCACGAACCAGATGGATCCCGCGACCCGCATCCCCGCCGCCCGTGCCGGTTTCGCCCAAGGCAAGCAGGAAGCGACCCGCGCGACGTTCCTCTGACGATTGCACGCCGACGCCCAGCGCTACACCGTCATCTGTGAAGAGCCGGTTTCAGCCGGTTCCTGCCTGCGATCTGGCCAACACCGGCAGTTCCAGCAGAGCTCCGATCTCCGCCCCAGGGCCCGGGTTCGACAGCAGGGGAGAGCAGGAAGGGTGAAAGGGCGTATAGGGCAAGGGATTTCGTGCCAGGGCCCGAGGAGGTGTGGTTACTAGGCTGAACGG
>JBEKRL010000047.1:0-14863 GCA_049518775.1 Candidatus Dormibacteria bacterium | reverse complement strand
CCTGGAGAGGGTGCAATACGGAAGCAGTCTTCGCAGTGTTGCAGCGGATCAGCCGTGGCGAGACCCACGGCCAGGTGATCCCCGCTTTCCTGACGGCCGGGGCAGGGCGGCAGACGCGGCCGCGGCGTGCCCGGCGCCTCGGACAGGGGGGTCGGCAATGAGAGGTGGCCAATGACGAGTATCGAGAGACCGCTGCGAATTGGGTTCCTCGGGGCTGGCTTTATTGCCGACTTCCATCTGCAGGCCCTCCGCGCGGTGCGAGACGCGGAGGTGCGGGCCGTGTACGACCTCAGCCCTGACCACAGTCGGCAGCTCGCCGACCGGGCCAACGCCTATGGGCTGGGCCCTTGCCGGGCTGTCAACTCGGTGGAGGATCTCATCGTCGCCGGCGACGTGGACGCGATTTGGATCCTCAGCCCGAATTACACCCGGGTCGAGCACATGCGCGCGATTCGTGAGACCGTTGGTTCAGGCCGAGGTCACCTGATCGGGGTCGCGTGCGAGAAGCCCCTCGGGCGCAGTCTGGCCGAGGCTGCAGAGATGCTGCGTCTGGTCTCGGAGGCCGGTCTTCTCCACGGCTACCTGGAGAACCAGGTTTTTGCCCCCGCGGTCCGCCGCGGTCGCGAGGTCCTCTGGCGCCGCGCCGCGGTGGCGGCTGGTCGACCCTATCTGGCCCGCGCCACGGAGGAGCACAGCGGTCCGCATCGGCCGTGGTTCTGGAGAGGTGAGCAGGCCGGAGGCGGGGTGCTGCTGGACATGATGTGCCACAGCGTTGAGGTGGGCCGGTATCTCCTGACTGAGCCGGGTCGGGACAGCTTCAGCCTGCATCCCGTGTCCGTCACCGGAACCACGGCCACCCTGAAGTGGAATCAACCGGGGTTCGCTCGTGAGCTGCGGTCCGCCATGGGCGATGAGGTGGACTACACGGTCGCCCCTTCCGAGGACTTTGCCCAGGGGGTGGTGTGTTTCGTCGATGAATCGGGAGCCGAGGTGATGGTGCAGGCCAGCAATTCATGGGCGTACGTCGGGCCCGGCTTGCGGATTCACCTGGAGGTTCTCGGGCCGGAGTACGCCTTTGAGAGCGACAGTCTCGCCAGCGGCACCTCAATCTTCCTGTCCCGCAGAGTCGGGGGCGTGCCGGGCGAGGACCTGGTGGAGAAGCAGAACGCGGAGCAGGGACTCCTGCCGCTCTTGGACGACGAGGCGGCCACCTACGGGTACGTGCTCGAAGATCGCCACATGGTCGCTGCTTTTCGAGCGGGGGAGCAGCCGGAAGAGAGCTTCCGCGACGGCGTCGAGGTCATGACCTTGCTCATGGCGCTGTATCGCTCGGCCGAGGAGGGCCGCACGATTGCCCTGCCGGACTCCACACTGGAGGAATTCGTTCCCCTGGTCGCGCGCGGACCGAAGCATCGGGCCGGAGCGTAGTCCTCGGAGGCACGGAGGTTGGCTCCCGGCGAGGGCACCGGGGTCCGCCAGATCACCAGGTGCAGTGACCGTCCGGGGCAGGTGGGCGGTCGGTGGCGCGTGGTGTGACCGGCGCAGCGGGGAGCTGCGAGGATGGGGCTCGAGAAGGAGGACACCTACGCCGGAATGTGACCGTTCCATGCGGATCTCACTCCGCGGTGCTGGATCCCCCCTGAACTGGGGCAGGACGCCAGTCAGGCTCCTCTCGACCAGGCGGCAGGATCGCCGCGAGCAGCACGTCGGCGAAGGGCTGATCATCCGGGTTGAGGCCACGCGCCAGGGCGAACTGGTGGGTCAGCAACTGCATGGGCGGCAGGAACATGAGCGGTGCCACCAGGGGATCTCCCGCCTGCGGCACCAGTATCAGCTCCTCCACGCTCTCCTCGAGGGCGAGGCCCGGTTCCGCGATGCAGAGACGGTCCGCGCCGAAGTGATGGACCAGCTTGAGGAGGGCGAGGTTGAGCGCGCGGTCTGCGTGCGCGACCAGTCCGACGAAGAGCCACGCCGGGCCGAGCATGCCAACGGAGCCGCAGAGTGCGTTCCCGGTTTCCTCCCATTGGGCGGTCATTCGCGCGGCTTCCTGGAGCTTGAGGGCCCCTTCCTGGGCCACGCCCTGATTGCCCGCCGTACCCGTGACCAGCACCAGTTGGTGCCTCGCTAGCCAACTCCCGATCCGGGCCGAGTCGCGCTCCGCATCCTTGATGCCCACCGCCAGGAGTTCCGGCACTTGAGCGAGGGCGCCCCCAACCCGGCTCCGCTCCTCGCCCTGGTCCAGGTCGAGCGCTAGGGCCAGCTGCATGAGCGCCACCGTGCTCGCCATCACACTCTTGGTCTTGGCGAAGGTGCTCTCCGGGCCTTCTCCGGTCAGGATCACCAGGTCTGCTTCCTGGGCTAGGAGGCTGGACTCGACCGCGGTCACGGCGACGCACAGCGCTCCTGCTTGCCGAGCTGCCCTCTGGGCGTCGACTATGCCGCCGCGTTCACCGGAGCGCGAAACGAAAACCATCAGGGTGCCGGGGCCGAGTGGAAGCCCCAGGTCCACGCCGACCTCCGTGGCCACGGTCACGGTGGTGGGGGCGGGGAGGCAGCGCCGGAGCAACGGTGACGCCATCTGGGCCGCGGTGTACGAGCTTCCCAGCCCGGCCACGACCACATCCTGGGGATGCCGGCGTGCCACCATCTCCCGCAGCTCCGACAGCCTGCTCTGGCCCCGGCGCAGGGTGTTGGCGACCGCTTCGGGCTGCTCCCGAATGTAGTCGAGCATTTGATGCTGGCTCATCAGATCACTGGGCCCTCCCCGGACAGGGGATCGTGCAGGTAACGGCCGGGAAACAGGATCAGGCTGGCGCTTCCGATGGCGGCTCCCATGTGCGGGAATGCGGACAAGACGACGCCCTCCAGTGAGCTGAGACGGGAGGGGCTGCCGATTCGGTGGAGTGACTCGCGGACACGATCCAGCAGCAGATCGCTGGAGTCGGTGACTCCGCCGGCGAGGACGATCAGCCGGGGCCGGAAGAGATTGACGTAGGATGCGAGAGCGGCCCCCAGGAAGAAGGCGGCCCGGTCGAAGGTCCGCAGCGCCACCGCGTCGTCCTGCCGTGCAGCGTCGGCGACATCCGCGGCGCTGATTCCTCCTTCCCGCTCGAGGAGCGCGGCCAGGAGCGTCCGCTCCCCCCGTCGCACCGCCCGGATCGCTTCATCCCTGATCGCCGTGCCTGATGCCACGGTCTCCAGGCAACCGCGAGCACCACACGAGCATTCCAGGAGACCGGCGGTATCGACGATGATCATGCCGGAGTCTCCGGCCGTCCCCCAGGTGTACTGGAGCAGTTCGCCATCTGCGATGACGCTCATGGAGATCCCCGTGCCGATCCCCATCAGGAGGAGGCGATCCAGCCCACGGCCACGGCCAAAGAGGTGCTCGGCCATGATTGCCGCACTGACGTCATTGGCCATGGCGAGCTCACCGCCAAGGCGCTCGACCAGAAGAGGTCGCAGGGCAAGGCCGTCCAGCGCTGGCATGTTGTTGGCCCACCGTTGTACCCACTGCGGTCCCTCGATGTGGTGTGGTACCACGATGCCAATACCCTGGGGAGCGGCCTGCAGCGCCGCAGTCGTGGCTTTGAAAGCGACGACCGCCGCCGCTATCTCATCCACTATCTCGGGTCCTGACCCGATGCGAGGAGTGGGGAGGACCGTCGAACTGAGGACCGTACCCCTCCTGTCCACCAGTGCCAGCTTGAGGCGACTGGCACCGACATCGACGCCGATGGCAGTGGCCTCGACGCCATCAGCGTCCGGGGCCGGCCGAGATGCCAGTGTGTCCGTGTCGGAGTCGGGACTCCCAACGCGCGCACCGTGGTGTCCCTTGCCAGTCACCCTCGCAGATCCCCGGCCTGACTGGGTGAGGAAGCTCGCCTTCCGACCGCCTGATCGATGCAGGAGATCAGGGCGCGAGCGCTGGCCTCGAGATTGTCGCCCCGGAACAGACCTGACGTGCCGCCCACGAAGCGGTCCGCTCCAGCTTGGGCCAGGCTGGGGATGTTATCTGCACTCACAGCACCGTCGACCTCGATCAGGAGGTCGGGCTTGACGCCATCCGCCAGAGCGCGGATCTGGCGGACCTTCTCGATGGCGGCGGGGACGAAGGGACTGCCAGCGAAACCCGGCTCGACCCCCATGACGAGCACCTCGTCCACGTCGGCAAGCAGGGGGAGCAGGACCTCGGGTGGGGTCTGGGGATTCAGGGCGATCCCCACTCGGGGGCCGGCCCCGCGGATGGCGGTGATGCAGGCCATCGGGTCGACCGCAGCCTCGACGTGGAAGATGATCAGGTCGGCCCGGGGAGTGAACAGATGCAGTAGTGCCAGCGGCTCCTCGATCATGAGGTGACACTCGCGGGTCCATGAGGTTCGGGGAGGCAGCTGACCGAAGACCTCCACACCCAGGGGAAGGTTGGGTACGAAGTGTCCGTCCCCGAAGTCGAGGTGGGCACAGCGCACGCCCGCGCGATCCAGGGACGTGAGCTGCTCCGGAAGTGCTCGGAAGTCCGCGCACATCATCGACGCCGAGAGGTGAGCCGATCCCCCGCCAGCGGCGGCCGAGAATGTCCCCCCATCGCGCGTGGCGTCGCAACCCACGGGGGCAGAATAGCAGGCGTAAGACGAGCGACCAGGTGCTGCGGGCGTCCGCGGAGGCGTCCGGGCTGGCCCACCCACTAGGCGAGCGGGGTCACAGGAAACGTGGAAAGCACCTCCACGGCGCGACCCGTCTCGGCCGACCGCCGCGCTGCCTCGACGATCTCGAGCACGTGGATGGCGTGCTCGGCGCTGAGCACCGGATGCCGTCGCTCACGAACACAATCGACGAGGTGTTGGACCCCGAGGATGTGATCGGGCCCCGCCACCCGCTGGTGGGGAACATCCTCCTCTCGCCGCCCGCTGCCCTCAGTCACCACCGAGATCGGCGCTGAGCCGTCAAAGAGGCTGAATGCGAGCGCACCCCGGTCGCCCATGAGCTCGCATTCGGGCCCCAGGGCGGTCAGAGCGCAGTAGTTCGCTTCGACGGACGCCAGTGCCCGCCCGCACTTGACCAGCAGATGCCATTCGTCGTCGGACTTCATCTCCACCTGCTTTCCTGCCAGCGGACCCTCGCTCACCCGGAAGTTGCTGCGGGTGCGCTGGCTCATGGCCATGACGCAGTGGGCGGGCCCGAGGATGCCGGTCAGAGCATGCAGCGGGTAGACGGCCAGGTCCGGTAGGGGACCCACACCGGTCTCGAAGTAGTGCGACGGATCCGACAGGAATCCCGGCCAGGGTGGCACGCCGGCGAGGGACCTTCCCCGCGCGGAGAAGACGGTTCCGATCATCCCCGAGGCAACCATGGACCGTGCGCGCCGCACCTGGGGGAAGACCATGACCGAGGGAGCGCAGGCCAGCACCAGACCGCGGCGCGCGGCCTCGTCCGCAAGTGCCCGGGCCCGGCCCACGGAGAGCGCGAGTGGCTTTTCCGTATAGAGATGCTTACCCGCCTGCAGCGCCGCCAGCGACACATCGAAGTGAGCCGTGTGCGACGTCAGGTTGATCATGGCGTCAAACGGCTCGCAGCGCAGCAGCTCGCCCACGTCGGTGTACCAGCGGGGGATGTCGAACTTCTCCGCGGTGCTCCGGGCTCGGGCCTCGTTCGGGCCACACACCGCCACCACCTCCGCCGAGTCGGCGAGTCGGTGCGCCTCAGGCAGGTAGTCACGATGGGCGACGTCGCCCGGTCCGACGATAGCCAAACGAAGACGCTGCCTTGTCATGGAGATAGCCTAGCCAGGATCCCTGGCGGTCGACACCCCGGGCTGAGCCTGGCGTGGCCCGTTGCCGGCGGCGCCGGGAGGATGACCGGACACCCGACGCGACCTCTGGCGTTGGCCCGGCCCGGGGCTCCTCGACGGCGGAGCGGCTCGCGGTGGCGCTCAGGAGATGTCGGCCTGGAGCACGATCCGGCCGCCGGAGTTGCGCACCCAGATCCGATCAATCCCTGAGGTCTTGGCCCCGCAGGAGAGGCGGACCTCGGCCCTCCCGCCCGTGGTGCGGTAGCTGCCCGCCGGCCACCAGGTTCCCGACCGGGACTCCATGGTGACCGTGAACACCTGGCCGGCCGGCTGGCCCGAGGCGCTCAGGTCGACCTCGGTCCCCCCGGAGGTCGCCGTCAGCACCGCGGTGGCCCGAGCTCCCGCCGGGCCCCGGAGGGAGACCGTCTCCTGGAGCGGTTTGCCGGGAGCCAGGGCCAGCGCCGTCGCCACCACTCCCAATGCCAGCGCTGCGGCTGTCGGGACCAACCAGCGCCACGACACCCTCCGCACGCCCTCTCGGCTCCGTCCCCGACCGGCCCGCCCCCCAATGCTGGGGACCAGTTCGCGGTCGCGCTCGCCCAGCTGAGCCAGGTTCGTCAGCGGCAGCAGCCGGGCGGTCGCCTGGAGCTCCGAGAGCGCGGCCCCACAGCCGGGGCAGCTGGAGGAGTGGTCCAGGAGTGCTCTCCGCTCCGCCCCCCCGAGGCGGCCCACGGCAGCCATCGCCAGTTCACCCCGACGCTCGGGGCAGGGTTCGCTCATGGCTCCCAACCCTGCGCGGCCAGCCTGGCGCGGAGCGCCCGGAGCGCGTAGTAGAGCCGGCTGCGGACGGTACCGTCGGGCAGCCCCAGCTCGTCCGCCAGCTCCCGGCTGGACCGTCCCCGGAAGTAGATCTCCACGATCACCTCTCGGTGCAGGGGCGTCAGCCCGCGCACCGCCTGCTCCACCATCGCGGCACGCAGCGCGTCGTCGAGGGGATCCCCCGCGGAGGGCACGTTGTTGCCCAGCGGCTGGGTCGAGCGGGTGCCGCGGAGCCGGGCCAGGTCGACCACGATGTGGCGCTCGATGGCGAAGAGCCACGCCCGCATGGCGCCCAGCCGGGGATTGAAGAGTCGGCGGGCCCGCCAGGCCCGCGCGAAGGTCTCCTGGACCGCGTCCTCGGCCAGCTCCGTGTCCCCCAGGGAGCGCCGAGCGAAGCCGAGCAGCTCGGCGCGGTGGGCCGAGTAGGCGGCCGCGACGCCGTCCTGCTGGCCAGCATCCTCGGACTGCCCCGGGTACTCGTGACCGGGCGAGGCAGGAGGACCGGGCTCTGCGCTGGCCATCAGGGCACTGTAGGCTGCGCGGCCGGCCTCCGCCGCAGCGCCACGGCCGCCCAGGAGTTGTTCCCGGTTCCGCGCGGCCCTAACCAAGGATGGTGGCCCACCGAGCGGGTGGGCTCCGGCCAGGTCAGTAGCCGTTGCCACCCGAGCTGGGAGTCGGCGAGCTGGAGTGAGCGACGGACTTCACCAGGCGGCCCGAGCTGGAGAGGACGAACCAGGTGCCTCCGAAGCTGACCATCTTCTGGCCGTTGGCCTGGCCAGGGGCCGTGTCCCCCGCGAAGGTGTAGAGAGGCCAGCCCCCGTAGGTGACCAACCGCCCACCGGCGGCTCCGGTCTCGGTCCCCAGCAGGGACGGCTGGGTCGCGCCCCGGGTCCGGGCCGTGGCATGGCCCTTGCCGAGGTCGAGTTCACCCCAGACCTGGGTGCAGCCACTGGCGGTGGTGCAGGTTATGGCACCGTGCAGCTCCGAGGTGAGCGTGTAGAGAGTGCGCCCCTGTCCGTCGACCAGCACCGTGCCCAAACCGCCCACAGACGCCGTCTTGACGGTGACGCCTCCGGCGGACTGGGTCGTGGAGGTGGAGGGGTGACTGGCGGCGCTGCTGCCGCACCCCACCACCACCAGGCAGGCGGCCAGCGCTAGCCCGGCGCGGGCGGAGTAGGCCCGACGTTGAGCCCGGAGAGGTTTCAGCAGGTTCATCAGTTCACTCCTCGCTCGTGGGCCCCGGCGCGGCGTCGACCACGCCGGGCAGGTATCGCGCCGGCGGACGCAGCTCTCGGTCGGGCACGGGCACGGCGGATGAGTTTCGGCTCACGTTCCTGGATACGGAGTGACCGGGGCAAACGTTCACCCCGGTCTCGCCTGGCTTCTCTTCGACCAGCTGCCACCGAGCAAGTTGCCGCGCCCGAGCCGCACCACCTCGTCGGCGCCGCGCTCTCAGCGCAGCCCGGCCAGCCCGTCCGCAGCCCCTCCTGGGGTGTTCCGGCTCAGCTCGGCGTCGGCGGTTACGAGCGGGCTCCCCAGGGCGTGCTGGAGGCCTGAGAACCCCGCGTCCCCAGGACCGGCGGGTGTTGGACCGGCCCTGGGGAGTGCGCACTCCATGAGGACGCGCAGGTGCGACCGGAGCGCTGCCCGGCTAGGGGGCGAGGAACCGGCGCAGCACCATCGAGAGCACCCCCCCGTGGCGGAGGTACTCGACCTCGTTCTGACCGTCCAACCTGGCAAGCACCCGGATCTGGCGGGTCCTTCCGCCGGCGTCCCGCACCTCCAGCGGAAGCTCGGCCCCGGGCCGCAGGCGCTGGTCGAGGTTGCGCAGCGAGTAGGACTCGGTCCCTTCCAGCCCCAGGGTCTCGGCCGAGTCTCCCTCCCGGAACTGCAGGGGCAGGATCCCCACGCCGACCAGGTTGCTGCGGTGGATCCGCTCGAAGCTCCGAGCCAGCACCGCCCGGACCCCCAGCAGCGCCGGCCCCTTGGCGGCCCAGTCACGGGAGCTTCCCGACCCGTACTCCTGGCCGCCGATCACGATCAGGGGAACCTCCTCCTCGGCGTAGCGGGCCGAGGCATCGAAGATGGTGGTCGGCTCCTGGCCCGGCTGGTGGGTGGTGAACCACCCCTCGCGACCTCCGGCGAGCCGGTTGCGCAGGCGGGGGTTGGCGAAGGTCCCCCGGATCATCACCTCGTGGTTGCCTCGGCGCGAGCCGTAGCTGTTGAACTGGCGGGGGACGACGCCCAGCGACTCCAGGTACCGCCCCGCCGGGCTGGCGGGCGCGATCGCGCCGGCCGGGGAGATGTGGTCGGTGGTGACCGAGTCCCCCAGGAGCGCCAGGACCCGGGCCTCTGAGATGTCGGCGACCGGCTGGGCGCTCAGCGGCATGCCATCGAAGAGGGGGACCTCCCTGATGTAGGTGGAGGCGCCGTCCCATCGATAGGTTGGGCCGATGGGAGCCCCCATCTCCTGCCAGGAGGCGTCGCCGCCGAATATCCGCCGGTACTCCTCGGTGAAGAACTCGGTCCTGACCGCGGACGAGATGACCTCGGAGACCTGGCCGGCAGACGGCCAGAGCTCGCTCAGGAAGACCGGCTCGCCGTCCTGGCCCAGGCCCAGGGGCTCGCGGGTGAGGTCTCGGCGCACGCTCCCCGCCAGGGCGAAGGCCACCACCAGGGGTGGGGAGGCGAGGTAGGAGGCCCTGACCAGGGGGTGGATCCTTCCCTCGAAGTTGCGGTTCCCGCTCAGCACTGCGGCGACCTGCAGGTTCTGCTTCTCGACCTCCTGGGCCACCGGGCCGGGGAGGGGGCCGCTGTTGCCGATGCAGGTGGTGCAGCCGTAGCCGACCACGTCGAATCCCAGCTCCTCCAAGGCCGAGAGCAGCCCCGCCTGGCGGAGGTAGTCGGTGACCACCCGGGAGCCCGGGGCCATGCTGGTCTTGACGAAGCTGGGTGGCCGGAGGCCCCTTTCCACGGCCCGCTTGGCCAGCAACCCCGCCGCCACCATGACGCTGGGGTTGGCGGTGTTGGTGCAGCTGGTGATGGCGGCGATCACCACCGATCCGTCCTCGAGCTCCGGCCGTTCCGGGGCGGAGGGGCGCTCGGCCCGGGGCGGGAAGCTCTCCACGAAGCTGCGGTTGATCTGGGCCAGCGGCACACGGTCCTGGGGCCGGCGGGGGCCCGCCACGCTCGGTTCGACCTTGGAGAGGTCGAACTCCAGGAGCTCGGTGAAGGTGGGAGGGGCATCGCCGGTGCTGCGGAAGAGCCCCTGGGCCCGGGTGTAGCGCTCCACCAGGCCGATTAGCTCGGCGGGGCGGCCGGTGCCGGCGAGGTAGTCGAGGACGACCCGGTCGACCGGGAAGAGGGAGGCGGTGGCCCCGTACTCGGGTGCCATGTTGCTGAGGGTGGCCCGGTCTGCCAGGGAGAGCCCGTCCAGGCCGTCGCCGCAGAACTCGACGAACTTGCCCACCACCCCGTGGCCGCGCAGCCACTCGGTCACCCACAGGACCAGGTCAGTGGCGGTGGCCCCCGGCTGCAGCCGGCCGGTGAAGCGGACCCCGACCACCAGCGGCGGGGGGAGCAGCAGCGGCTGACCGAGCATGGCGGCCTCTGCCTCGATCCCGCCCACCCCCCAGCCGAGGATGCCCAGGGCGTTGACCATGGTGGTGTGGGAGTCGGTCCCAACCAAGCTGTCGGGGTACGCCAGCTGGGCCCCGCCCCGATCCCGGAGTCGCACCACCTGCCCCAGGTACTCGAGGTTGACCTGGTGGCAGATCCCCATCCCGGGGGGCACCACCCGGAAGCCGCGGAAGGCCTGCTGGGCCCAGCGCAGCAGGCTGTAGCGCTCGTGGTTGCGCTGGTATTCCCTGTCCAGGTTGGCCTCGTACGCGCCCGGGCTGCCGTAGGCGTCGACCTGGACCGAGTGGTCGATAACCAGGTCGGCGTCCACGAGAGGGTCGATTCGCGAGGGGTCGCCACCACTCCGGGCCACGGCCGAGCGCATCGAGGCCAGATCAACCACCGCCGGCACACCGGTGAAGTCCTGAAGCAGAACCCGGGCCGGGAAGTAGGGGAGCTCCCGGCCCCGGTCCTGGGGGGCCACCTGGCCGCTCCATCTGGCCAGGAAGGCGGCGTCCTCGGCCTTGGCGTGGGGACCTCCTGCCTCCCGAAGCAGCATCTCCAGCCAGACCTTGACGGTGCTGGGCAGGTGAGCCGGATCGGCAATCCCCTGGTCCTGGAGTCGGCTGAGACTGAAGTAGAACGGGCCCCCCTCACCCAGCTGCTGCCGCACGCCCAGGGGGTCCCGGCACGATCCCCCGTCCATGGCTCCTCCAGCTTCAGTTGCACCGCCGCCGACGGTCCCATCGTAAGCGGGTGCCCGAGCCGTTCCCGGCTCGTGGCGGCCCCACCGCCTGCGGACCGCCGATCCCGACCCCCAGGTCCGGGCGGCTCGGGGACTCAGCCGGCCGAGGAGTGCGCCTCGAGCTGGGCCAGCACCAGGGGGTCGATCAGTTCATGGGAGCTGGCCCGCTCCTCCAGGTTCTCCTCGCCGACCCAGGCGTCGAAGGCCTGCCAGAGCTGCTTCTGGTCGGCCCCCTCGGCCAGCCTTCCGGCCCGCTCCAGGGCGCTGCGAATTCGCTGCTGGATGGTGTCACCCGCCCTCAGCAGGGTCCCGGCCGCCGCTTTCTCGAAGTAGAGCCGCCAAAGCTCCAGCAACCGCGCCAGCTCGGTGATCGGCTTGGGGTGATCCTCCACCCTCAGATCGATCATCCGATCGTCGAAACCGCCATAGCCGCCGTGTCGGCGCGCGATCAGAATGGCGGCGGACTGTCTGCCCCGGCGGTCACCGCCGGCCAGGTCCGCGGCCGCCAGGGCCGCCATCAGGCGGTCGACCAATTGACCCGTGGAGGCCTCGAAGGTGGTGAGCAGAGCGTCCACCACCTCGGGCCCGGTGAGGATGTTGCCCTGGCAGGCGCATCCCTTGCCGGTCCGCCCGCCGGCCCACTCGTGGCACTCGGATCCGGTGTAGGTGGCGGCCGTGCCGTGGCGGTCCACCACTCCGACCTGGCGGTGCTCTCGGCCCTCGTCGTCCCCGGTCAGGGCCTCGACCACCTCGCTGGCCGGGCGCCCCGCCGCCAGGAGTTCCATACCCTGAGTCTTGTAGCTGGGGTTGGCCAGCGCCTGGGTGGCGATCGCCCCCAGGTCGGCCGCCGCGGCCGGCACGGCGCTGCCAACCGCCAGGAACTTGGAGGCCACCGCCACTCCCCAATCGGTTCCGTCGGTGGCGGCGATCGAGAAGGTCGCGATCCGGGCGGCTCGTGGCACGTCCTGCCTCACGACTGGCAGGATAGCGGGTTGAGATGGCCTCCAGTGATCCCGTCGACGAGCCAGTTGGTGCTGCCGACGACCCCCCCTCCCCACCGCTGCTCGAGCTCTTCGAGTACATCCCGCAGCGCGCCCTGGTGGTCGTTGCCCACCCTGACGATGGTGAGTTCCTGGCTGGCGCGGTGCTGTCAGCCTGGTGCCGGCAGGGTTGCCGAGCGGCGGTCTGTGTGGTCACCGATGGGGATGCTGGCAGCGACGACCCCTCGATCCCCGCGGGTGAGCTGAGCCGGGTCCGCCTCCAGGAGCAGCGGCTGGCCTCGGCCCATCTGGGCGTCTCCGAGGTGCGTTGCCTGGGACACGCCGACGGCACGCTGGAGAACACGCTCGCGGTGCGCCGGGACCTGGTCCGGATGATCCGCGAGTTGCGGCCCGAGGCCCTGATCACCATGGACCCGGGCAACCGCTGGTTCGGCCGTGGTTACCTCAACCACCCCGACCATCGCGCCGCTGGCGAAGCCGCCCTGGACGCGGCGTTCCCTAGCGCCCGCGACGCTCGGACCTTCCCCGAGCTGCTCCGGGACGAGGGCCTCCAGCCCCACAAGGTGCGCTTCGTCTTTCTCGGCGCCACCCCGTCGCCGGACATCGCCGTGCCCTTCGAACCGATCGACCTTGGCAACAAGCTGGCGGCCCTGGGGGAGCATCGGAGCCAGTTCGAGGTGGGCGACATGCGTCATGAGGTGGAGCGGGAGGCACGCCGGGGTGGGGCCCGAGCGGGCGTCGAGCTGGCCGAGTGCTACCGGCTCTTCGACCTGGTCCCGAATCCCTCCCAGCGGGGCTACGGCCGGGCGCCGACACCCGGCCCTAGCCCCGAGCGGCTGCCCAGGCCCAAGGCTCCGGCCAGCCAGTGGGGTTGAGCTGGAGCTCAGCCCCTGGTCTTGGGCCGCCGGGTAGAGGAGGGCTTGGCCCCCTCCTTGCGCCGCGGTCCCCGGCGTCTCACCGTGGGGTCCGGGTCAGCCTCTGGTCGGGTGGCTCGGAGCACCTCGGCGCTCACCTCGGCCCCGATCTCGGCGGCGCGGTTCACCACGGTCACCGTGACCCAGGCGGCCGCCCCGACCGGGCCACCCCGATCCGACTGCTGGCGCAGCCAGCTTCCCGCCGCAGAGACCATCTGAGGCCAGTCGAGGCCTAGCGAGCCCAAGCCGCGCTCGGGCCTTCGGCTGGCCCCTCTCTCCCTCATCGCCACCAGTTTGGTGTCCGAGGCTCTGGGGGGAGCTTCTGGTGCAGCACGGTGGCCACCACCAGCCCCGCCGCCACCGCCGCCGCCAAGGCCCCGGCCACCATCAGGTAGCTGAAGCCGGCCGCCACCACGGCGCCTACCACCGCCAGCAGGACAGCGGGCACGCCCAGCCTTCCGCCGACCTCCCGCAGGCGGGCCGACCCGTCACGTTCCGAGGGCTCCTCCGGGCCTTCCTCGGGGAGCTCGTCCTTCGAAAGCGCCGCCCACCAGGTCGGCGGCACCGAGGACCCAGAATCGGGTGATTGCTGATCAGGTCGGCGATGCGGGTCAGAGCCGTGAGGCATCTTCAGCACCTGCTGATCTTCGGTGTCGCCCCAAGGGCGATTTAGGCCAGCCTAGGATAGCATCCGCTGAACCGTGACCCGGGCCGGAAATCCACCCCCCTGCGCACCCCGCCCGAGCCTCGCTCGAGGCCCCCGGCTGCGCCTCCTGCACCGGCAGATCCTGGGGTGCCGGCGCTGCCAGGAGGCGGGCCTGCTGGACCGCGCCGCACCCATCCTCCCGGCGCCGCTGCCGGTCCGGGTGGTTCTGGTGGGCCAGGCCCCCGGCCGGGTGGAGGAGTCGGCGGGCCGGCCCTTCAGCGGGCGGGGCGGCCGCGCCCTCTTTCGCTGGCTGGCCGAGGCCGGGCTGGGCGGGGAGGAGGAGGCCCGCCGTTCCATCTACCTCACCTCGATCACCAAGTGCTTCCCTGGGCCGGCCAGCTCCGGGTCCGGGGATCGCCGGCCCAGTCCTGCCGAGGTGGAGCTGTGCCGGGGACACCTGGACCGCCAGCTCGAGTTGCTCTCGCCCTGGCTGGTCTTGGCCGTGGGGCAGATGGCGGTGGAACGGTTCTTGGGCGCGGTGCCGATGCACCTCACCGTGGGGCGGCTCTTCTCCGCAGTTGGGGTCGAGCTGGAGCCCTCGGCCGTGCCGGCGGCCGCCGAGCGACCCCTGGTGCTGCCACTGCCCCACCCCTCCGGGGCCAGCCGATGGCTCAACTCCGAGGCGAATCGAGCCCTGCTGGCGAGGGCCTTGAGGACGCTCGAGGCACTGCTGGGGGCGCCCCCGGGAGCGTGAGTTCGACTCTCCAACTTTGGGTATACTCGCGACGCGATCGTGGGTGGGATTGACGATTTGGACGTTGTCGGTGCGCCCACCGCGCCCGTTCCTGGAGAGGGATCCCCGGCCGCCTCGGATCTGGCGGGCCCGGAGGAGGAGGTCGCGGTGGAGGTCAAGCCGACGTCGGCGCGCTCGGCCGACGACATCCTGGAGCTGATCCTCACCCCAACCCCGAGGGCCAGCCCGGCCGAGCAGGCGGAGCAGGCCCTGCGGCGGCCCAAGGCGCTGGTCTACGTGGCCATGAGCAACCGAACCTTCTTCTGGCGCCAGCAGCTCACCAAGTTCGTGCTCGACGAGGGCCGGGTCCCGATCACCCCGTTCATGATGTTCGACTACTACCTCCTCCACACCGTGCCCAAGGAGCTGGTCCGGGAGGCCATGAACAACCTGATCGCCCGCTGCGAGGAGATGTGGGTGTTCGGGCCGCTGTCGCTGGGGCTCAAGGTGCAGGTGGGGATCGCCAAGCGGATGCGCAAGCCGGTCCGCTACTTCGACATCAGCGAACTGCCCTACCGGGTGGTAGGGATCCCGGAGTC
>JBEKRL010000046.1:0-18522 GCA_049518775.1 Candidatus Dormibacteria bacterium | reverse complement strand
ATTCACGAGTACATCGACCTGAACAACTCCGATCCCCGTCCCTTTGTCTGGACCGCGTCCGTTCAGGCCATCCTCGACAAGCTCAACCGTTGTCGAGTCATTTCACAGACGGACCACTAGCTTATCCCGCCGGCCAGCTGCCTTACCCGGAGAACTGGGCGCCCGAGGCCGGGCCGCGGCAATCCCCGTGACTACACCCTGGCGCTGTCCATCGAGATCGCCGCGCCAGCCCGGGGGAAGATGATCGCTCAACGAGGGGACATGACGCCTCGGCCCAGCTAGGAGTCAGTGTGGGTAAGGCAGGCTGAGCAGGCCGGGAAGCTCAAGGTGGGACCCTTTCCATGGTGGGCAGGATCCCTGAGGGCAGGGTGAGAGCTCGAGGGACCGGGGGCGGCGCCCTGGTGGACGGCGATCAGCGAGTGAAAGCCAGCGGCGTCCACCCACTGGCGTGCAGCCGGCGCAGGTTGTAGGCAGTGGCCACCAGCAACCACTCACCTTGGACCTTGGTCAGGCCTCGCAGATGAAACTGCCGGAAGCCCATCGCCTGTTTGATCATCCCGAACGGTGGCTCGGCCACGTGCTTGCGCCGCTTGTAGACCGCCCGCCCCGCTTTGGTCCGGACCTTGCGAGCCATCCGCGGCCCGATCCCCAAAGCCTTGGGGATTCTACCCCGCGGGGTTGAGCTGTCAGTTGCGTCCCGCTCCCGGCGCTGGGCAACGTAGGCATCGATTCTCAACTCCGCCAGCGCTTCCAGATTGGCCGCCGCACCGTAGCCCGCATCCGCGCTGAACCGTCGCGGCTTGCTGCCGGTGTTGGTCATCACCGCCTGCACCATCGGCAGCAAATGGGGGTTGTCGGACGCTTGGTTGCTGACCTGAGCCGCCACCAGAATGTGGTGGGGCGTGTCGTCCACCGCCGCCTGGCAGTTGTACCCCTGGATGAACGCCTTGTCGCCGTTCACCATGATCTTCGAATCAGGATCGGTGAAGTTGTGCTGGTCCTTGTCCTGCGGAGCGGCCCGGCCCTTCTCCTTAGCCTCCCGCTCCAACTCCGCCTTCGCCTCTCGGAGCTTGCGCAGCCGGCCCTCCGCCTCCTGGAACTCTTCCGGCAGCTCGTCTCCCCGCCGATCCCCGAACTCCCGGTCCTCCGCTTGGTCGATCGCCTCCGCCTGCTTCAGCCAGCCCTCCACGATGCGGGTGTACGCCGCCTCCCGGTCGCGCATCCTGCCGTAGCTCATCGCCTTGTGCTTGCTGGCGTTGGCCTTGATCTTGGTCCCATCCAGGGCCACATGCCCCAGCTTCACCAGCCCCGCCTGCTGGCACACTTGCAGCACCTGCCGGAAGAGCCCCTGCAGCGCGGGCAGGTGGCGCCGCCGGAACTCACTGATGGTCCAGTGGTCCGGCTGCTGGTCGGCGGTCAGGTAGCGGCAGGGCACCAGCTCTTGGGCTGCCTTCTCCAGCCGCCTTGAGCTGTAGATCCCGGTCGCATATCCGTACAGCAGCAGCTTGGTCAGGAGCCGAGGGTGATACGGCGGCGCCCCCCGCTCCTCCACGTACGCCGCGTAGATCGCACTCAGGTCCAGCACGTTGTCCACCAGGTCGCTCACCAGCCGGGCCAGGTGCCCTACTGGGATCCACTCCGCCAGATCCGGAGGCAGGAGCAGCTGCTGGTTCTGGTCGTACGCTCTGAAGGTCTTCCGGGGTGGAGCCATGGCGTGATCCTCGACCTTGAGCTCGGGCTAGACTTGCCCTCTATTCTCCCAGCTCGAACGTCCGTTTCCCACACAGACTCCTAGGTATGGCCGGATGTCACCCGGAGCCCCAGCCTGATGTGGCATGGCTGGCTGGAGGAGCCCCCACCGCAGCGGCCGGCCAGACCGGGAACTCGGCGTGCGGGTGGGGGCATGCCTTCGCCGAGCCTTGGCCTGGTGGCGCCCGCCGGTGAACGGTCAGGCGCAGGCGACTGGGCGCAGGCGCCGCCGCTCTCCGGAGCTGTGGGACCTAGCGCCGCGCGGGCTTATACGGCTACCGGACTGAGGCGCCAGCGGCCGTCAGGAATGCGGGGGGAGGGGCTATCGCCGCGCCGCGCACCTGCACGGCCTCGCCCCCAGCACGTCGGTGATGTTCTCCCACTCCTCCGGACTCCCCATCCCTCCCGGCAGACTGGATCAGGTGGCTGCTCCCGCTCTGCTCAGGGACGTGCGCCCACCCGATGGCATGACCTCTCCCCCGCGATCCAGCACCCTCAGCGACGGACGCTGGCGATCAGCGGCTCGAGCACCGTCGTGAGCGTGGGCTCGCCGATCTCCTGCAGCTCGTAGCCCACGTGGCGCAACGGGTGGTGGGAGTGGATCAGACGGCCGAGGTCAAACGGGGTCCCCGTCACCACCACGTCGCACTCGGCGGCGTTGATGGTAGCCTCCAGCTCGCGCAGCTGGGCGTCTGAGTACCCCATCGCCGGCAGCACTCGGTCGAGCTGGGCAAAGCGGCGGAACACCTCGGCGATCGTCCCCACCGCGTATGGCCGGGGATCGATGCACTCGGCGACGCCCGCCTGCTGGGCGGCCACCGTGGCCGCGCCGAAGCTCATGCCGCCGTGGGTGAGCGTCGGCCCGTCCTCCACCACCAGCGCCCGCAGCCCACGCAGCGAGGGCCCATTCTGCAGGGTCAGCGGCGAGGCGGCCCGGATCACGGTTGCCGACGGGTTGACGGCCGCGATGTTGGTCAGCACCCTCCCGGTCGCCTCCAGCCCGGCGCTGTCGACCTTGTTGACGACGATGACATCGGCCATGCGCAGGTTGGCCTCCCCGGGGTGGTAGGCGAGCTCATCACCCGCCCGCAGGGGATCGACGATCACGATGTGCAGTTGGGGCCGGTAGAAGGGCAGGTCGTTGTTGCCGCCGTCCCAGACGATGACGTCGGCCTCGGCCTGGGCCTGGGCCAGGATCTCGCCGTAATCGACCCCGGCATACATGACCATTCCCAGCTCGACTGGGCGTTCGTACTCCTCGCGCTCCTCCACCGTCGGGTGCGAGGCATCGATGTCGGCCAGGGAAGCGAAGCGCTGGACGCGCATCGAGGTGAGGTCCCCGTAGGGCATGGGGTGGCGCACCAGCGCAACGCGCAGGCCGCGGTCGAGCAGGATCTGCCCGACCCGACGGGTGGTCTGGCTCTTGCCGGCCCCGGTGCGCACCGCGCAGACCGCGACGACCGGCCGCTCGCTCCTGAGCATGGTCGACCGCGCGCCGAGGAGGCTGAAGTCGGCGCCGGCCGCGAGCACCATCGAGCCTCGGTGCATGACGTCGACGTGGGCGACGTCCGAGTAGGCGAAGACCACTTCGTCCGCCCGGGTCTCCTCGATCAGCCGTGCCAGATCCTCCTCCGGTCGGATCTGAATGCCGGCGGGATAGCGGGGCCCGGCGAGCTCGGGCGGGTACCTCCGGTCCGCGATCCCGGGGATCTGAGTGGCGGTGAAGGCCACGACCTCGGCGTCAGGGTTGTCGCGATAGACCACGTTGAAGTTGTGGAAATCGCGCCCGCCGGCTCCCATGATGATGACCCGCCGCATGGAGTTCCTCCTCAGTCTGGACTGGTGCTGCCAACCGGACGCAGAGCATCCGTCAGCAGGGCCCACAGGATGGCCTGCTCGGTGGGCAGGCGGTTGGCGGCCTGCTGGAAGACGCGTGACTGGGGCCCGTCGATGACCGCGGCGGTGACCTCCTCGCCGCGGTGCGCGGGCAGACAGTGCAGGAAGAGGGCGTCGGGATGCGCGCGCCGCAACAGCTCGACGTTGACCTGGTAAGGCGCCAACGCCTGGCGACGCACCTCTTCGTCTGCCTCCGGCTTTCCCATCGAGGTCCAGACGTCGGTGTAGACCGCGTCGGCGCCGCCAACCGCCTCGGCGGGGTCGCCGGTGAGGACCACGGTGGAGCCGCTCGCCTGCGCCGACCGGCGTGCGTCATCGACGATCTTCGGGTCGGGCTCGTACCCCGGTGGAGTTGCCACGGTGATGTCGATGCCGAGCAGGGCACACCCCTCGATCAGGCTGTGGGTGACGTTGGCCCCGTCGCCCACGTAGGCGACCCGTCGGCCCGTGAGGCTGGGCCAGCACTCGACCAGGGTCAGGAGGTCGGCGATGCTCTGGCAGGGGTGGTGGCCGTCGGTCAGGGCGTTGATGACGGGGATGGTCGCGGCCCGTGCGAAACGGTGGACGTCGTCGTCCCGATAGGTGCGGGTCACGTAGGCGCGCGAATAGGCGCTGATCACGCGCGCGGTGTCCTCTATGGTCTCGCCGCGGTCGAGCTGGAGGTCGTGGGGGCCCACTGAAAGCGGGATTCCGCCCAGGTGCGCGATGGCGGTCTCGAACGAGATGCGGGTGCGGGTCGAGAACTTGGTGAAGTGGAGGACGACGGTGTCCCCCCGCAGGCAGGCATCGGCCGAGTAAGGCTCACGCTTGAATCGGGCCGACGCCTCAAGGAGAAAACGCAGGTTTTCGGATCCCAGGTCGAGGGTACGGAGAAGGTCCTTGGGCCCCCGCCGGGGTGGTGCGACCGCGTCGATGCCACCGGCCTCCATCCGCTAGCGCACCCCTGACACGGCGTGGCGGTGGCGGCCGGGAGCCGGCGCGAGGTCGGGGAGGGGACAGCTCCCGGGGTCGGGCATGCCCCAAGGCTACCAGCCTGCACCACCTCGGTTCTGGGCCCGAGTGCCCCGCTGCCGGCCCGAGGTACCTTAGCGGGGTCATCGCGGCGGGCGTCAGGAGGCAGGAGTGCAGCTAGATCGGGCGAGGTCCCACACGTGAGGCCGGCAGCGAATCCACCTCTCGCGGCCCTTGAGTTCGTGGGGCGTCCGCCGGAGGGGGTCGATCACCTCCAGTTTGTGATTGGCAGCATCCGCCAGGTTGCCGATCCCGGTCGGCCTCGCTTCGGCTTGCGTCAGGTCGCGCCCGCGGGGCTGGGTCCTCCCTGCCGATGAGCCTCTCCCCTGGCCGGAGGGCACCGGTCTCGGTCGAGGTGGCCCGGCGGGAGGTCCTGGCGGCGATGCCGCGGCTGCCGGCGGAGTCCCGGCCGGTGGACGGCCGCCTGGCCGGACGGGTTCTGGCCGCCGACGTGGTGGCCCGGTTCACCCTTCCACCGTTTGACAACAGCGCCATGGACGGGTACGCGGTGCTGGCCGCCGATGTCTCCGAGGTTCCGATCCGGCTCCCGGTGGTGGGGGAGATGGCTGCCGGGATGGCGCCCGGGGCGGTCGCGATCGGCCCTGGAACCTGCGCCAAGGTGATGACCGGGGCACCTATGCCGAGCGGGGCGGACACCGTGGTGCCTTACGAGTGGACCGACCGAGGGGATCGGGAGGTCCTGATCCGCGAGCGCCCCCGGTTGGGGGAGTGGGTCCGGAGAGCCGGGGAGGATCTCCGGCCCGGAGAGCTGGCCATCCCCGCCGGCACGCGGCTGCGACCCACCGACCTGGCCCCGCTCGCCGCCTCCGGCCTGGCCGAGGTGGCGGTGGCGAGGCCACCTCGGGTGGCGCTGCTGACCACCGGAGATGAGATCCGGCCGCCCGGGACCGAGCTGGGGCCGGGGGCGATCTACGACACTGCCGGACCGGCCCTGGAGGCGCAAATCCTGGCCGCCGGTGGTGACCTGGTGGCACGACTCCGGCTCGGGGACGAGCCCGAGGCGCTCGAGCGGGAGATGCGCTCGGCGGCGGCAAGCGCCGACCTGCTGGTAACCGTGGGCGGGGTCAGCGTGGGTGACCGAGACTACGTGCGGGCCACCGTCGAGCGGGTGGGGAACCTCCAGCTCTGGCGGGTGGCGATGCGGCCGGGGCGCCCGATAGCTCTCGGCCAGCTGGAGGGGGCGGTCTTCCTGGGCCTGCCCGGGAACCCGGTCTCGGCCAACGTGACCTTCATCCTCTTCGGAGCTCCCGGGATCCTCGCGATGCAGGGCGCCACTCACCCGGGGCCGGTGTCCACGCCGGCCCAGTTGCTGGAGCGGGTGGACAAGCCCGAGGGGCTGGAGACGTTCCATCGGGGCATCCTGGAACGCCGCCCAGGCGCGCTGCCGGGCGTGCGGGTTGCCGGCAACCAGAGCAGTGGTGCCACCCTCTCCTTGGCTCGCGCCGACGTCATCATGGTTCTGCCTCGCGAGGGGGACAGCGTCGCCGCGGGCAGCGTGGTCGAGGTCATCAGGCTCTGAGGCGGTGTGCGGTACCGGGAGGGCTGGGGTTGCGGTGGGTACCGCTCGGACGCAATCGGCTCTGAGCCGCGTCCCGGAGCCGGCGACCTCGTGGACGCCCGAGGCCAGCAGGGGAATCCGGAAAGGCAGTGTCATGGCGGCGAGGCGGTCGCCCGCTCCGGCCGCCGGGGCAGCGTCCTGCGCCGGACTCGCTCTCGGCTGGGACTGTCGGAAAGTGGGCCAGAAGCACTGCCCAGAGATGTCCGGGCCGCGCCTGTGGATCAGGGTCGGAGGTCCAGCCCCAGCGCTCCGCCGGCCGGGCCGGCGGTCGTGGCCACCTTGACCGTCACCTCCAGCAGCCGGATTGGTCCCTCGCGGGATTGACCCGCCGCCGCCCGTCCGTTGAGACAGGTGGCCAGCGGCGCGCACTGCCGGGTCCCCGTCAGGGGGGCGGGCTCGGGCGCCAGCCTCCAGACCACCGGGGCCTCGTCCTGCCCGAGGACGGCATCGCCGGCCCCGAGGTCCCTGGGGTGGCGATCGGACCATGTGTTCACGACTTCCTTCTCACCCTGCTGCCCCGTCCCTCTCGGACGGGATTCCGATTGACCGTCCCGAGAGTGACGGGTGCCACCCCACCCGAACCGCGGGACCGATTCGACAGCCACCCCGACGGCGACTCCTGGCTCCCACGCCCAGTTGGACCAGGTCCCGCCGCTGCCGCCTCCGATCCGCCCGGGCACCGAGGGACGTGCTACCGACCGGAATTGAGGGTGCGGCGCCGTGCCAGCAGACGCTGAGCGCGGCACTGGCCGGGGCGCGCTCTCCAGCCTGGGCCAGGTGCGAATCGCAGCCGCCGGCGCCGGATCGGGGATTCCCAGCTCCACCCCGATGCTGGAACCGTGGCCGGACCCCGTCGAGCTGGACAATGGCCCGGTCCGGGGCTTGGATCCGTTCGTGGACGGCCGCGGTCCCTCCCAGTGCCCCGCGCCGGGCGGTCCCCGTGGTCCAAACCTTGCTCACCCGCCCGGCCCAACTTCGACCTGCGGATCGGTTCGGACCGACCTCTCTTCAGCCGCCCGTTAGGCCTTCCGGTAGCGGCACCGGAACGTCACCGGAGAGTCATATGAAGTCAGGCGGAGCCCACCTATACTCTGCCTGCCATGGCTAGGTCTGGGAGCAGCAGCTCCCAGTCGAAATACCAATCTGGGATGTGAGGCGCCTATGGTCCGATTCTGGCGCGTGCGACTTCGTGACCGTCCCGCGGAGGGAGTTTCGTCCTCGGACTCCGAGGAGCAGGGCCAAGGGATGGTCGAGTACGCGCTGATCCTGGTGCTGATCGCGATCGTTGTCATCGTCATCCTCACGGTTGTAGGGCACCACGTCAGCAGCGTCTTCTCGAACATCAGCAACGGCCTCAATGGCTGACCTGATCCGGCTCCCAACCGGGCGATAACCCGGCGCTGCGCGGCCCCGGCGGGCCGTGCGGTCGGGCGCGCCAGGTTATCGGAAGCTCAACTCGGCCGGGGCACTCGAAGGTCAGTTTGGTTGCCTGGCTGTTGATCATCTGCCACGCCGGATTGAGTCGCGTATGACTTCGCGGCGACCGGGCTCCAGAGGAGCTCTTCTGGGGGCCGAGGGGGACGTTGTGTTCCTGCTCTCAGTCCGTAGTGGGTCCGGGCGCGGTTCTCGCCCAACTGGCTTCCAGCGCTGGTGAGCCACCCAGCACGCCGTGATCTCCTTCGCGCGGCGATGGGCGGCTTGGCACTCGCCGGATTCTCGATCGCGCCTGCGGGCTCAGCCCTGGAGGGGATCGTCGTGGGGACAGTGGCCCCCGGGCTCTCCGTGGTGGCAGCCGCAGCGGTCGATGGTCTGCTCCAGGATGAGGTCCCCGTCCGGGTAATGGATCCGGGGCCCGGGAGAGCGGTCGCCAGCGGCGACCCTGCCGACCCGGATCACGTAGCAGAGCCTGCCTCCGCACAGGGTGGAGGCCAGCATGTTGGGATTGCCGGCGCGCACTAGTCTCTCCGCCAGGGTCGCCGACTCCACCTGGTCGATTCGACGGTGGCCCACCGAGCTGAAGTAGGAGCCGTGGCTGAGCTCGAGCGGGGTCCCGGGGTCCCCGGCGAGCGCCATCTCCAGGACCGCGGAGATGGCCTCCGCCCCCAGCTCGGTCAGCCGCCGGGTCAAGGTGCCAGCATCGTCGTCGGGTCGGATCGGCCCAGCCCGCTGCGCCAGCAAGGGGCCGGCATCGATGCCCCGCTCTACCCGCTGGAAGCTGATCCCCGATACCGGCTCGCCGTTGACGATCGCCCAGTAGACGGGCTCCGGGCCCCGGTACTTGGGAAGGAGCGAAGGGTGGACGTTGACCCAGCCCAGCCTGGGGATCCCCAGGGCCCGGTCGCGGAGGATCTGGTCAAAGCTGGCCACCAGGATGAGGTCTGCTCGAAGCCTGCGCAGCGCCACCAGAGAGTCATAGTCGTTGACTCGAGCCAGCCGCAGGAGCGGCACCGCCATGTGTTCGGCCACCTGGCTGAGCGCGTTCTCACCGGCGATCATCGGGTTGGCACCCAGGCTGGTGACGATCCCGGCCAGGTCGACCCCGGTTCCGATCAGGGCCAGCAGGAGGGCCACGCTGTAGTCGGAGGGGAAGCCCGCGAAGGCGAGACGAGGGGCCACGGCAAGGGCCGGCTCGGGCCGGCCGGTGGGCGGCAGGGGGAGCTTCAGGTCGGGAACCATCCGGAACGATGCCCGCCGCCACAGCCACCGGTCAACGGCCGCCAGCCAGGGGCTGCGCTGGGGTCGCGTGCTGATGACGTCTGTGGGGGCCAACGAGTTCAATCGTAGTTCCCGGGGACGGGCAGACGACGGCGCAAGCGTCACCGCATCGTTGAGCCGGCGCTACGCCGGCGGTCCCTCCTCGGTGGCAAACTTCGCAGCGGGATGGTCGAGCAACCTAGTGGCCCGGCCCCGGACCAGGGGCTGGCGGATCTCCGGCAGACCTGGGAGCATCTCGCGCGCGAGTTCGCGGCCGGGGTTCCTGAGCTTCCTGGTGTGATAGACCAAGAGCTTACCGGGCTGACCCTGCCCGATCTCAACGAGCAGAACCTGATCAAGGTGGCCGAGGCAGTCGTGGCCAGGGTCGCCGCGGCGGGGTTCCCGGCCGAGGCGGCGGTCCTCTTCCGCCGGATGGGCCGGGCCATGTACGAACTGCTGCTGCTGCTGGCCACCCAAGAGGAGCTTCGCGAGCTGGGGATGAGCACGCCCACAAGGGCGGAAGCCACCGTCTCTGGGGAGCCGGTACCAGCTGTGCTGACGGATGGAGTGGATGTGCCAGCCCCTCTCCTCGCTTCGAACCCGCCCCGGGCGGCGCCACCCGGGCAGGTGGTGCCCGACACGGGAGAGTCCTCCGACGCGGTCGCCGAGAGCCTCCCCCAGGTTGTCGCCCAGGCCGCCCCCAGGGCGCCGGTGCGTCCGGCGTCCGGCGGTGGCAGGCCCGCTCCCGACCAAGCGGGCAAGGCTGGTCCGCCAGCAGTTCCTGTCCCCGCCGGGCCGCTCGTCGCTTCACCGACCCCGACAGCGTCGGTCACCGGCGTAGCCACACCGAGAGCTCCGGTCGTCACTCCACCGGCCGCGACAGGACCGGTCACTGGCGTACCCGCGCCGAGCGTTCCAGTCGTCGCTCCACCGGCCCCGACACGGCCGGTCACCGGCGTACCGGCACCGAGCGTTCCAGTTGTCGCTCGACCGGTCCCGGCAGGGCCGGTCACTGGCGTACCCGCACCGAGCGTTCCAGTTGTCGCTCCACCGGCCCCGGCAGGGCCGGTCACCGGCGTACCCGCACCGAGCGTTCCAGTCGTCGCTCCACCGCCCCCGGCAGGGCCGGTCGCCGGCGTGCCCACTCCGTCAGCGTCGGTCGTAACTCCACCGGCCCCGGCAGGGCCGGTCACCGGCGTGCCCACTCCGACAGAGCCGGTCGCAACTCCACAGGCCCCGACACGGCCGGTCGCCGGCGTGCCCACTCCGTCAGAGTCGGTCGTAACCCCACCGTCCCCGAGAAGGCCGGGCACCGTCGCACCGACGCGGATGGGTCCGAGGCCACCGGCGCCCATCCCTCGCGACACCGTCCTCCCGACCCGCGTCCAGGAGCCACCTCCGGTGCTCGGGGCGCCCCCGGCGGCAAAGACCACACCCCCGTCCCCTCCTCCGGCTCCATCCCCGGCTATTGCGCCGGCTCGGCCGGCGCCACCTCCTCTCCCGCCTTCCCTTCCGACTCCGACTCCGGCCTCAACTCCGACGGCATTTCTCCCCACTTCCCACGAGGAGGCCGCCCCGGACGGCGCTTCTCTGTGGGGTTTCGACCCCGCGACGCGGGAAGTGGAGGTTGATCCTGAGCCCGTTCTCGAATCCTCGACGCCGGCGCCAGTGCCGAGCCCTGTCGCTCCCCGCCGCCCTTCTGTCGACCCGGCGCAATGGGCCAAGCAGCCCGCTCGCTCCGGCTGGGCTGTACGGCTCTCCCCCCGCACCATGACCGAGCGGGAGAAGAAGTTGCTGGCCCGCCAGGCCCAGTTGCCCCCGCTCGTGGAGGAGATCGTGGCGGCCGTCAAGAGCCAACGGAAGGCGCTTCCGTCGAAGGGCAAGGTGGGACAGGTGCTGGCCGCGGTTCAGGGGCGGTCTCAGTTCGCGCCGGACGCCGATGCCTCCGAACAGATCCGCTCCGCCCTTGAGGCGGGGGAACTGGAGCAGGCGGCGACCATGGCCATCCAGTTGGCCGAGGCGGCCCCAGGTGAGGCCTCTGCCGCGGTGGTCTGTGCGGTGGGGGAGGCCGTCAAGCAGTCGAGGGACGCGGGGCTGGCGACGCTCTGCTTCACCACGGCGGTGGTCTGCGACCCGCCCTGCGACCGAGCCTGCTGGCAGCTCTGCAATATTTCAGTGGAGCGTCGCGACATCGCCCTGGCGCCGGTCTGGCTGGAGTTCATCGCCCGTTTGCTCCGGGCCAGGGGAGCTGACGCCGAATCGATCGTGGTCTACCGGCAGCTCCTCAACCTCGCGCCGCGGCGAAGGGATGTCCGGGAGCTGCTCCGGACCTCCTCGCTCACCGGGACCCTTCCC
Source organism: Candidatus Dormibacteria bacterium (assembly GCA_049518775.1). Classification (GTDB taxonomy): domain Bacteria; phylum Chloroflexota; class Dormibacteria; order Aeolococcales; family Bog-877; genus Bog-877. Next base: position 7,238 of record JBEKRL010000046.1, on the reverse strand, counting down.
GACTGAACCAGCTCCGATTTGGGGGCGCCCTCAGCCTCTCAGCCGCCCAACGTGCCGCCGCGTGCAGATGAGGTGGTGTTGCGGGTGGGCATCCGGCTGGACAGGTTGCAAGGTCGGTCGGGTGGCCCTCAACCCACAGCCAACCACCCCGGCGGCGCCCAGGTCCCGTTGGGGTCCCAGGCGCGCGTCGGCGGGCGAGCGTGCCGCCGGCCCACCAGCTCCGGTCGGCGACTACTCCCACGAGCGCGTCCTGCCCGACTGGGGTGGTGATTCCCGGAGCCGAGGCGGGTGGTGGTCGCCTTGCCTCGGCACGGGAGGAACATGCAGTACTGGGCACTGGCCACCAGCCAGATGGTGGCTGGCCAACGCGATCGCGAGCGCACCTCGGCCCGGCGCGGGTCGATGAATCCCACCGGTGGGCGCTTCTGCCCACGGCGTCGCTGGCCGAGTCGCCGACTCCGGTTAGGTTGGCCCGCGACTGGTTGGCCTTGCGGTTGAGGATTCCTGAGGCTCTCAGCCGGGGCACGCTGTGAGAGTCGGGCTGGCTGGGGCCAGTGCGGGCCGTTGGCTCGAGGGGACCAACTCCACCTCTTCGCGTTAGGGCAGGGGGTAGACAGATTCCCGATCGAGGCCGATGGCTGCCCGACCCCGGGGCAGCCGGGCCGCCGCTCGGCGACAATGGCCGGGTGGAGTTTGGGTTCAGCGTCGACCCCGCCCAGGGCCTCAGCCCCGAGGATGAGCTGGCGTCGGTGCGGTTCGGCGCTCAGCTGGGGTACCGGTCGGCCTGGACCCCCTCGGGCGGGGATGCCGCGACGTTCGACCGGTGTACGGCCTGGAACGGCGCTTCGGGATTGTCCACGGGGATCTCGGTGGTGCCCGCGTCCGCCCAGCCGGCCGCGTTCTACGCGGAGCATGCCAGCCGGGTCTGGGAGGCGACCGGGGGAGCCTTCGTCCTCGGCGTAGGCAGTGGCCGGCTGGCCCACCCCGCCACCGAGATGCGCCCGTACCTCGCTGAGCTGCGGCGGCTGACGCCATCGGCGCTTCCTCTCTACGTCGCGGCTCTGGGGCCGCGGATGCTGGGGCTGGCGGCGGAGCTTGCCGACGGCGTTCTTCTCAACTGGTGCACGGCAGAGCAGGTTCGCTGGTCCCGGGCCGAGGTGGAGCGGGTAGCCGAAAGCACGGGGCGAGCCGCCCCCGTCATCGCCGAGTACATAAGGACTGCGGTCGACTCCGACCCCGACCGTGCTCGGCGGGCGCTGGCGACGGCCGCCCAGGGCTATGCCCTTGGCCCTAGCGCCTACCGTCGCCACTTCGAACGGATGGGTTTCAGCGAGGACCTCCAGCGGTGGCGCAGCGCCGGGGCGGAGCTCCCTCCCGAGCGGCTCTCGTCGGTGGGGGCGTGGGGAGCTCCAGGGTCAGTTGGCGGCCAGGTGCTCCGGCTGGCCGCCGGCTTAGACCTCGCCATCATCAGGGTGCTGGTGGCGGTCCCCGGAGATGCGACCTCGGCCAGGCTGGCACTGGCCGAGTGCCAGCCTGCCTGACGCCCATCGGCTGGCCGCGGCCGCGCTTCGTCGAGTCGCCTGGCGGCGATGTGCCTGGCAGGGCAGCTGCCCGGGATGAGCAGGAGATCGGGCGGTGTGCCCGAGCGCCCGCCTCATCTCCCATCGTGGTCGGATCTCCCCCCATCGCCGAACCTACGCCGGTCGCTGCCCTGCGCCCGGCGGGAGCTGCGCCGCCTCGAGTTGAGCGGAGTTCCAGGGGCTCTCACTGCCCGGCGGCTGCATGCTATCGTTTGCCAGGATCGCCCAGGGGTTCCGCCCATGCGGGCGGTCAATGGCACCGGCCGACTGGCTGAGAGGGAGTGGCAGCCTGTGGAGCGCTTCGGGACGGCGAAGCGGGCCTTGACGGAAGCGGTCGACGCGAGACAGCCGCGGCCTCGCCTTAGGGGGAGCCGGGAGGTGCCTTGGTGAATCAGCCACCACCCTACCTGCACTGGGCCTTCATCCAGATCTCGCTGCCCAATCTGGTGTTGATCCTGGTCATGCTCGGACTCTTCGCCGTGGGCCTGGTGCTTCCGCTGCCCGGTCGCCGGCACCGCCGTCGGGCCTACCAGGAGCCAGTCGCTGACCTTGACCTGGATCCCCCGCCGTCTCCGCGGGATCAGGCGCCGGAGCCGCCGGCGCCGGGGGAGCGGAGCTGGACAAGCGCGGTGAGCCGCCTGCTGGTGCGGGAGTTGCCTCTGAAGCACCTGCTTGCCGACCGGGAGCCGGCATACGTGGGATCTTGGATGTACGTGTTCGGAGTCGTGACCATCGCGGCATTGGTCTGGGTGGTGGCCAGCGGCATCGTCCTCGTCATCTTTGGGCCGCAGTGGTGGCAGGTCTCGCCCCAGGGGCACTTCGTCAACAGCATCCACTTCTGGAGCGTCCAGATGTTCTTCATCTTCATGGTGCTCCACCTCTGGGGCCAGTACTTCGCCGCTGGCTGGCGAGAGGGCCGCGCGGGCACGTGGATGATCGGGCTGGTCGTCTTCCTGGTCAGTGTGGTGACTGCTTTCACCGGCTATCTGGTTCAGCAGAATTTCGACTCGCAGTGGATTGCCCTGAACGCCAAGGACTCGGTCAACGCCACCGGCGTTGGCGCCTTCTTCAACGTGCTCAACTTCGGCCAGATGTACGGGTTGCACGTGATGCTCTTCCCGATCGTGGTCACTCTCCTGATCGTGGTTCACGTAGTTCAAGTGAGGCGGCGCGGAGTGGTGAAGCCGATTGAGAGGCGGGCGGGATCATGACCCGGCGGAAGTGGGACCAAGCGGAGTACTTCCGGGGGGTGCCGACCGCACCGTACGACCTGGTCAAGGAGATCACCGTCGCCCTGGGGGTGATGTTGGCGGTGGTGCTGATCCTGGCTACGCTGCTCTCCTCGCCGGATGTGGCACCGGTGACGCTCCGGAGTTGGGCCAGACAGGATCCGATCGACTTTCTGACCACCGCGACCGGAGAACTCCAGGGAACCACGATCAGCAGTTCGTATGGGCCTCCGTACAACAACGGATCCGGATCGGTCCAGACCCTGGGGCCGCTCGCGCCCCAGCTCTGGGCTGGCGTGCACCAGCCCGTGGATGCAGCGGTGGTCGACGTGCTGGCACCACTGGGCGTGGCCAGTGGCGGCCATCCGGTCCTGGAGAGGGCCCTGGTGCGCTTTGAGGGCGCCACGAACCAGCAGCAGCAGGTGTGGCTCGACAGGTACATCAAGGCGGTTGGCCACGCGCGGGTACTGGAGGCCCGGGTGGTCGTTCCCGGGGCTGCCTATGGCCCGGTGGGGACGCTGATGGGGACTCTGCTGACCGTCGCCCGCAGCGGGGGGTTGGATGCCCTGCTCACGGCCAACGGCCGTTTCTACCAGACCGACTACACCCGAACCCTGCTCTTCCTGGGCGACGGCAACTACGTGAACGAGTTGGCGGCGCAGCGACACCTCCTGGGGACGCAGTGGGGGGTGATGAACGAGACCGGCCGGTATCCGGGACAGGCCTGGCTGTGGCTGTACACGCTCTGGTACCAGATACCTCCCTACAGCACCGCGGCCAACGCCGACCCCTTTCCTCCCGGGCCTGCGAGACATTCCCCGATGGATTCCCGTCTACAAGCTCATCTGGCGCGAGCACTACCGTTTCACGGGCGCCGCGGAGCCAGAGCGACCAGACCGGATCTAGCGGGGTGTTGAACTAGGCGCGAAGTCGGCCGATCGGTGCCGGGCGATGGTCGGTTGGGGCCGGTGAAGGGCAGTCATGTCCTCCGACCCGCCAAGAGTGGCCCGGGCCTACTGCGGCGGGAGCCCCTCGCGGCCATCCTTCTCGGAACTCAAGCGGGTATCGGCACCAGCTTGCTCATCCGAACCAAGTTGTAGGCCGCCGCCGTCACCTCGGCCCAGAAGCCGGTTCCGTTCCACTCCCAGATACCGCAGCTTTCTTCCCCCTCCCACGGTCTTGGTCCAACCGAAGATCTCCTCGACCCGCTTGCGTTTCCGTTGGCTGACCTGGTACCCAGGGGTCTGGGCGACCTTGGCGAGGGCGGTGCTGCCCCAGTCGCTGTGCTTGCGGGCAATGCGGGGCGCGACACGGAGCTCCTGGCAGGAGGAGATGAAGTCGCGGAGGTCGTAGCCTTTGTCCGCGCCCAGGGTGCAGCGGTGTCGATGCACCCGCTGGCGCATTCGCCGCAACATCACCAGGGCCGCGTCCCGCTAGCTGGTCTCGGTAGCCGGGGTGAGTTCCACGTCCACCGCCAGCCCGTGCCGGTTCTCTCGCAGGACGTGGCCGGTGAGGCAAAATCGCGTCTCTTTGGCCTGTCCCTTGCGAGCCGTCCGGGCGAGGGGATCGGTGCCAGAGAGGTGAGTGTCGTTGCTCCGGCGCTGGCCCCGGAAGTCGATGTCAGGATTGCTGGGACCGGAGCCAGAGCTAGCGCCCCGCTTGTCCTCATCGGAGCAAGGCGGTAGGCTCTTCATCGAGGCCCACGACTCCAGCAGGGCGCCATCCACCGTGAAGTGCCGCGAGCGGAGCAGGTGCCGCCGCCGAGCTTGCCGTGCCACCGCCTCGAAGAATTGCCGGCTCATCTGTTGCTCCAAAAGCCGCCTGCGATTCTTGGCGAAGCTGGAGTGGTCGAACGGCTCATGCTCCACGGTGAGGTCCAGGAACCACTTGAACAACAGGTCGTACCGGAGCCGCTCGCAGAACTGCCGTTAGCTCCGAATCGAGTACCGGGCCATCAGCAGGTAGCTCTTGAGCAGGGGCTCCGGCGGGACCGAGGGACGGCCAATCTGGGCGTACATGTCCTCGAAGGTCGGCTCCAGACCCCGCAACGCCGCCTCGGCCAGCGGCTTGATCCTGCAGATCGGGTGGTTGGCCGGGATCAGTTCCTCGGGGCTGATCACCCCCAGCATCGTCACCAGGCGGGAGGTAGCGTCACGCATCCAAGACTCTCCAGCACCTCGCCGCTGACCCCCTCTGGGCTGGACAGGCGGCCCCCCCGACCGACCAGCCGCTTCCAACACCCCGTAGAAGGGTCGGCGACTGCGCCACGCCGGAAGAACGGGGAACCTCGAACCATCGACGCGCGTAGCATTGGCGAGTGAATCGTGGCGAGCGGCCCGCCGCTCTCTTCGTGGTCTGCTGTGCATTGGCGGCCTGTGGTGCCACCGGCGCGCAGACCGGAGCGCCCAGCGCCGCATCCGCTGCCAGGGGGGCGGCGGCGGTACCCTGGCTGGACGCCCCAGCGAGCGGTCAGGCCCGGGCGTTCACGGTCGCCGGCGTGGCCGCCTGCACAGCGTCGGACCTCGCCGTCAGCGTGCATGTGGCCAACCCTTCCTACGTGGGAGCTGGGCCCAAGGACGTCACCTCGTGGGAGATCGACGTCAGCGACATCGGCCCTACACCGTGCTTTGTCGGGCCATCCCCGGATGTCTCCTTCTACCTGGGCAGCGAACCGCTGGCGATCCCCAAGGGCGCTCCGTACAGCGGCGACATTGTCTATCTCGCCCCCGGAGCGGCAGCGGCTCAGCCACCGTTCTTCACCATCGCCAGCGGCGAGATCGATGTCAACTCGTGCGTGCTCCCGCACGTCGACCAGGTGCGGGTCGACTTTGGGAACGGCCTGGGAACCGTGATGGTGCAGCCCGGACCAGCCGCCGGCTGGGGAGCGCCCTGCCCCGTCGCCCATGAGAGCTACTTCTCGGAGCTGTACGGGGTTTCGACGAGCGGAAGCACCATGGGCTATGCGGCCTCGACTCAGGCCAGCCTCGAGGCCCCATCAAGCGCATCGCCCGGAGAGGACCTGCATTTCCTGGTGACGCTCAAGAACACGCCGATGGAACACAGCTCCGCTGCGATATCCCCGTGGACGCCGAACCCGACCATGACGCTCGACCCCTGCCCCACCTATCACGAGGAGTTCGAGGGGATCGCCGGCACCTTCCACTCGTACCGACTGAACTGCGCCGCCGCCAGGCCGATCCCCTTCGGCGGAAGCGAGACGTTCGCCATGTCCATCGAGGTGCCGTCCGGAGCCGAGCCCGGACCCGCGACTCTCGCCTGGAGCATCGACGGCAGTCCGCTCACCTACCAGACGGCGCGCAGCTACCTCCAGATCGGGTAGCGTTGCCCGGTGGGGTGGTTGCCCCTCGCTCTTGACCTGTGGGGGCGCGCGAAGACTGCCGTGGAGGCCCTCCCTCCCTGCACCCGGAAGGTCATTCCTGGACCGGTGCACTAGCTGTACCTCCCACATCGGCTGTTGACGCGAGTCACGGGAGGAGGGCCGCCGAGTGCGGGAGACAGGGAATGACCCTGGGGCTGCAGACGGGTGGATCGGGTCGAGGAGCGGGCCGCTACCGTCAATCCAAGAGCAGGTCCTCAGGTCGGCGCGCGGCTGCCTCGGCGCAGCGTTCTGAACTGCACAGGTACCCCGGAAGACTGGGCCCCGCGGCCGCGAAAGCGACGGCCCAACCGGGCCGACCAGCCCCTGACCAGCGCTGCCGCCCTCCCGGACCTGTGCCTTTCCCTGGCTGACTCCCGAACGGAGGGCGCATGGGCGCCCCGACGGATCTGGGCAGACCTTGCCCGGTCGAGCGGTCTGAGCCTGACCTGACTCTTTGATCGCTGCCCAGTCGCAGCCCAGTGACGCGGCATCCGTATTCCGGGACCGCCTGCTTCCCTGGGAGGGTGAGAGGCGTCCGATGGCCCGCCGCTACCGCCGGGATCTGCCTATCGCTGCTCGCCCTTACCCTGGGGCACCTTGCTCCGCTGACGGTGCAGGCCACTGCGACGGGCGACACCTACGTGTCACTTTCGCCAGTGCGCCTGCTGGACACGCGTGCCGACGGCGAGACCCTGGGAGCTAATGCCAGCCTGAACCTCCAGGTGGTCGGCATCGCGGAAGTTCCCGCCACCGCCACCGCTGTGGCCATCAACGTTACCGCCACCGACACCACCGCTCCCAGCTTCCTGACCGTCTATCCCACCGGAGAGGTTCTACCACTGTCCTCCAACCTCAACTGGGGGCCTGGTGACACGGTCGCGAACCTGGCTATTGTCCCGGTGGGCACCGGTGGCGAGGTGACGCTATACAACAGCAACGGCGACGTGGATGTGGTCGTCGACCTGCAGGGCTACTTCCTGCCCAGTGGAGACTCCGGCGGAGACTACGTGCCGCTGACCCCACAGCGCATCACCGACACCAGAGCCGGAA
>JBEKRL010000045.1:0-15067 GCA_049518775.1 Candidatus Dormibacteria bacterium | reverse complement strand
CATATTGGCGCCCAAAACCGACCTTGTCGTACCTAAATGGCTCCGATTCGAACTCAGCCCAGCCCCTCTCTGCCCCCCTCAAACCCGCTTTCAGCCCCTCCGGCTGTCAAAGTCGGGCTGAGATCAGGAATCCGGTGCCGAGGGGCGGGATCGAACCGCCGACACCGGGTTTTTCAGACCCGTGCTCTACCAACTGAGCTACCTCGGCCGGGCCGGGGAGGGCAGTCTACCAACCTGGATTGGTGGCACCCATGAACCCGGAGACTGACTCTCGGTAGTCTAGGCGGGTGCCAGCTCGGCCCTCTCGCCTGCGCCTCCCCATGGCGCTCGGTGCTGGCCTGCTCTTCGTGGCGGCTGTGGCCATCTCGTGGACAGAGGGTGCAGACCACCTAACCCTCCAGGCCCTGGCGATGGTCCTGGGGCTGCTCGCGTTCCTTCTGGCGGCGGTGGCCGCCCGAACTGGGGGCGGCGGATCTCCAGACGGAGGATCAGCCCGATAGCGGAGCCGGTCCAAGAACACGTCTATGCCCATGTCGCCCTCCGCGCAGATCGACTCCAGCCCGGCGGTCCTGTCCTCGGCCCGACGGCCGTCCAAGAGGGGGCCGATGGCCCAGCCGCCAGCGATCCCAACTGGGTGACTTCTGGCGGGGCAGCCGCCGGGGCGGACGGGACCGGATCTCCAGTCGGCTCACCTCCCCCAACCCTGGCTGGCTCGCCCGGCTGGCGAAGGCCTGGCTGGCGCGCAACGTGGGGATGTCGGCCAGCGCCACCCCAGTGCGGTTCAGCATCTCCCCGGTCTTTGGGATCACGCCTTGCTCGAGGCTCTGGCTGTGGAGCGGCCACGGTGGCGGCCATGATCCGGATCCCCAGCTTCCGGTCCCTGGTATCGGCAGTTCAGGCCCTGATGGCGACCTCGCCGGTCCGTACCGGCTTCGGGCCGCGGACCGGTCCATCGCTTCCCCAGTGACTCGGTGGGGCTCGGCCTTGGTCTCCGCGGACACGCTCGGGGGAGCAGGGCCGGGCCGGCCACGCGGCGCCCGGTCCGAGGCCCTCTTGCCGAAACGGGCCCCTGCCTCCAGGTCCCGCGCTCTCCTCGGGGCTGGCTCCACTGGCCCTGGTCGATACGGAGAGCCGGGCCGTGCGCCCGGGAGATCGAGCAAGTGGGCTTCGATCAGTGTCCTGTGATACCCTGAGAGCGTCCTTCGCCGCCTGCGAAGGGCCGTTCGCCGCCGCTACCCTCGCGAGCCGGCCGATCGATAGGGCTCGCGAGGAGGGCCGCGCAGCGGCACGGGAGATTGCAGATGCCGATCGGAACAATCAAGTCGATCAACGAGCGTGGATTCGGGTTCTTGGCCGCTGAGGACGGGGTTGAGTACTTCTTCCACCGCTCCAGCGTTGAAGGCGGGGCCTTCGAGTCGCTGACCAGGGGCTCACAGGTGGAGTTCGAGATCGAGGCCAGCACTAGGGGTCCTCGGGCGGGGCGCGTCCGCGTCGCGTGATGACTGCGCAGGCCGTCGGTAAGCCGCCGGTCCAGCGCCCGTTTCGTCGGCTTCACCCGGACCTACCTGCCGCGCGCAATTCGCTCTACGACCCCTGGCAGTGTGGCTTCCTTCATGACGGCCGGCGGAAGACCTGCCTTTTCGATGTGAGAGATGCCCAGCGCGCCATGCGCGCGCTGGGTTTCCCTCAGGAACTCTGGACCCCGCTGAGTGAGGCCCGGATCGATCGTGACGAGTTCTGCCGCCATGTGGACGCGGTTCACGCCGCCCTCTCGGTCCATGCTGACACCGCGGAGGCCAGGCGCCGGTCCATGGTGCCCTCGGCGGTCCGGATCGTCCAGAACTACCTGGGCTGGGCCGACCGCGTCTGCTCCCACGGCACCGGGGTGGTCGAGACTGACGACCGCCGCCGCCCCATCCCCTGATCCCACCTCCGACTGTCTGACCCCGGGGGCGAGCTGGGGCCAATTCCGATCCGGGAGTTCATTCGCTCCGCGGTCGTGCTTTTATACACGGGACGGCAACCGCTCAGGGAGGGACGCCCAGATGGGCTACATCAGAGGATTCAGAGACGGATTCGTCCTCGGCGTGACGATCGGAGTCCTGACCGCTCCCCGGGCCGGCAAGGAGACCCGTGATCTCATTGCCCGCACCGTCACCAAGACCAAGGGTCAAGCACAGGGGATGGCCGATCGGGCCCAGCAGGGCTGGCAGGTGGCCCACCCCGCTCTTGACCGGGCCGCCCAAGCTGCCGCTGACGTGGCGCGGGCGGTGCAGCCGGTGGCCCAGGGGGTTGCCGACCGGTTCGCGGAGCTGGTCGGTCGCGGCGGGACCGAGCCGCCGGTGCCTGGCGTCAGCGTCCCCTTCGCCGACTCTGGTCCGATGGGCTTCGGCGGGTCCAACTGATGGACGTCGACGAGCGCACACCCCAAGAGCGGATCAAGGCCTTCGCGGATGCCGTCGACGAGGAGATCGTGACGCCGGTCCGCCGCTACCTGCACGGGTTCCGCCGGGGGGTGGTACTGGGGTTGATCCTGGGCGTCCTCCTCGCGCCCGGGCCAGGCCGGGAGATCAGGGAGAGGGGGCTCCGCGCCTGGCGATCCGTCTCCCGGCATCTGCCCGGGGTGGGCGAGCGCTCCTAGCGAGCTGCCCCAGACTCGCCTTCGAAGAACTCGGCCCCGGCCAGGATCCGGTCATCGCCCCCGTCCGTCGTGCCGGGCGCGCCTTCCGGGTAGTCGGCCATGAAGGATGTTCCACATCCGCAGGCGTCGCGGGCGTGGGGATTAACCAGCCTGAAACCGCAGCCGCGGTAGCTGTCCTCGAAGTCGAGCACCGACCCATCGATGAGGGGGAGGCCGTCCTCCTGGACCACCACCGTGACCCCGTCGAAGTCGGAGAGAACGTCGTCGCCCTGGACCTTCTCCTCCAGATCGAAGAAGAGCTTGAAGCCGCGGCAGCCACCGAGCCGTACGTCGATCCTGAAGACGGCTTCGGGCCGGGCATCGCGCTCCTTCCAGGCCCGGATCTCCTCGATGGCGTCGCGGGTGGCGAGAACTCCAGCGGTCACCGAGCGATTGTAGCCGCGGCCGGAAACGGCTCTCGAGCCCGCTAGCCTTGTCTCGAATGGAGGTCACCGAGCTGTGGCGATATCCAGTGAAGTCGATGGCGGGGGAGCGGGTCAGGTCCGCGGAGCTCGGAGAGTGGGGGCTGCCCGGCGACCGTCGGCTGGCCGCCTTCGAGATTGGGCGGCCGAGCTCAGGGAAGCCGATCAGCGCCCGCAAGGTGCCATCGCTGCTAAGGTTCCGGGCCTCGCTCTCGGGGCATGGCGTTCAGGTGGCCGGTCCCGAGCTGGATGCGGTCCCCTGGGACCACGTCTCGGTCGGCAAGAGCCTGCTCCGCGCGTGCGGGGCGGCGCTGGAGCTCCGCGAAGTGCCCAATGGGGCCTTCGACGGCTTCCCGCTGCTGCTGGTGCATCTGGGCACCGCCGCCGCGCTCTCCCGCGAGATGGGGGCTCCCGTCGATCACCGACGCTTCCGCGCCAACGTCTACCTGGGCGGTCCGGGGGTGGAGGCGCACGAGGAGCGGTCTCTGGTGGGACGCCGGCTCCGTTTGGGGAGCGCGGTGCTCGAGGCCACGCTGCCCTGCCCCCGCTGCGCCATGACCAGCCGGGACCCCGACACCTTCGAGGTCTGGCCTCAGCTCCTCCGCCATCTGGTCTGGCAGCATCAGGATGTGGTCGGGGTCTACTGCCGCGTCGCGGTACCGGGGTCGGTGGCGGAGGGGGACGCCGTTGAGCTCCCCTGAGTCGGCCCCTCCTCGGGTGGGCCTGCTGACCGAGGACCTCATGGTCCGCTCCCGGGTGGAGGTGGCACTGCGCCCACGGGCGGTCAGGGTGGAGCTGCTGACGCTGGGCGCTCTGCCGATCGGGTACGACCTGCTCCTGGTGGACCTCAACCGGGACCCGACGGTGCGGCTGGCCTGGTTGAAGCCGGCGCTGGGCGCTTCCCCCGTCGCTGAGGCCATATGCTTCGGCCCTCACACTGAGATGGCGCGGCTCCATCCTCTGGCGATGGAGAAGGGCGCCCGTCGCTGCGTCGCCAACAGCCACCTCCCGGACACCCTGGGACGATGGCTCCGCTCTCGGAGGGAAGGAGTGCAATCACCGCGGAGGGGCGAGGTTTGAGTCCTCGCGATCTCCACGCCGAGGCGGCGGCGCTGACCCCACGGCTGGTCGGAGACCGCCGCCATCTCCACCGCCACCCTGAGCTCGCTGGCCAGGAGCGCGGGACGGCCGAGTACATCGGGGGCCGGCTGGGGGAGATGGGGCTGGAGCCGCACTTCCTCCTCGAGGGGACTGCGGTCACCGCCGACATCGAGGGGGCTGGGGAGGGGGAGGTGCTCCTGCTGCGGGCCGACACCGACGCCCTGCCGCTGCAGGAGCGTGGCGAGGGCCGGCCCTACCGGTCCGAGGTGGCCGGCGCCATGCACGCCTGTGGCCACGACGCCCACGTGGCGATCGCGCTGGCGGTGGCCGAGCTGCTGCACCGCCACCGTGATGAGCTGAGGGGCTCGGTGCGCATCGCCTTCCAGCCGGCTGAGGAGACCGCGGGCGGGGCTGAGCGGATGATTGCCGCCGGAGCGATGGAAGCCCCCAGGGTCACCGGCGTCCTAGGCCTGCACCTCTGGAGCGGCCTGCCGGTGGGAGTGGTGGGGGTGCGTGACGGGGTCCTCTTCGCCTCGGCGGACGAGTTCGGGCTCGAGGTGTGGGGAAGGGGAGGGCACGGAGCGCTGCCCCATCAGGCGCTGGACCCGGTCCCGATCGCCAGCCTGATCGTGCTCGCCCTCCAGACCCTGGTCTCCCGGGAGACCTCTCCGCTCCAGGCGGCGGTCGTGACCGTGGGCACCATCCGAGGCGGCCAGGCGTTCAACGTGATCCCCGAGAAGGTATCCCTCGCCGGCACCGTCAGGGCCTTCACCGAGGAGGGTCGGCAGAGACTCCTGCGCCGCATAGAGGAGCTCGCCGGGGGCATCGCGGCCTCCTTCGGGGCCACTGCGACCATGACCCGGGGCGCCGGCTGCCCCCCAGTGGTCTCGGCGCCGTCGATGGCCGACCTGGTGCGGCGGGCGGTCCAAGCGTCGCCGGGGGCGCGGCTGATCGAGCCGGAGCGGCTCACCATCGGCGACGACGTCGCGCTCTTCCTGCGTCGCGCTCCTGGCTGCTACTTCCTTCTGGGGGCCGGGGACGATGCGGCGGGGATAGCCGGGCCCCATCACCACCCGGAGTTCGACATCGACGAGCGCTGCCTGCCGATCGGGGTGGAGGTGTTGACCCGGGCGGCGCTCGACTACCTCTCGGGCACAGCGGCTAGCTGAGGGTGCTCTACAACCCACCGCCGGACCGCTGCGATCAGTGCAAGCACAGCAGTCCGAACTGGATCCTGGTCGAGGGTCCCGAGCAGTCCGTGGAGCTGAACGACGGCCACCGGGTGGTGCGCCGGGGCCGGGTCTACGTCTGCGGCGCCTGCGGGCACACGGTGCCGGTCTCCAGCGAAGGCTTTCACTGACGAGGAGAGGGGAACCCAGCCACGGCGACCGAGAGCGCCGCCGCCGCGCCACCAGGCCGGCCCCGTGGCAACCGATCAGGTCCGGCTTCTTCCAGGTCAGGCCCGGGTAGGGCGGAGGTGAACCCGACTGCATGATCTGGGCGGCCAGTGCGGATGCGGAGCGGCCCCCGGGTCCCATGACGGCGATCCCCGGCACCGCCCTGGCGGGCATCCCGCCTGCCTCCACGGCTGCAGGTCCATGAGCACGCGATACTGGGGGTGCCCTGCGGCCCTGGGCTGGCCGAGGCGGGGGCGGCGGAGGGCAGGGGATTGCCCTTCGTTCTTGCTGGCGAACTCGGAAACCGACACATCAGAGGTCCTTCGACATGCGTGAGACCACTCCCAGCATCCACCTCATCGCCCGTCCCGGCATCGACCTGGAGGCGATGCGCAGATACCTGGAGGAGGTCGGCGGGCAGTCCTGGCTGGACCGCCGCCTCGCCGAAGCCGACGGGGTGCCCAACTCCGGCCAGCTGCTGGTGGAGTTCTGCGGCCGGGCCTGCTACCGGAGTTGGGAGCCGGGGCTGAACCCCAACGTGACCAAGGTGCGCGAGGAGCCGAAGGCCTACTTCGAGAACATCCTGAAGAGCGCCCACGGCAGCGTCCTCGAGCACGCCAACTACAGCTTCGCCCTCCACAACGTCAGCCGGGTGGCGACCCATGAGATCGTCCGCCACCGGGCGGGCTGCGCCTACAGCCAGGAGAGCCTGCGCTACGTCCGGCTGGTGGACATCGGGTTTCGGGTGCCGCCGGCTCTGGAGCCTCTCCGCCAGCAGTGCATCGAGTTGGTGGAGCGGTTGGAAGAGTTCCAGGTGGAGGCCGCCAAGACCCTCGGGCTGGACGAGCAGGGGATCCCCTTCCAAGTCAAGAAGGAGGTCACCTCGGCGCTGCGCCGGCTGGCCCCGATGGGGCTGAGCACCGACCTGATCATGACCATGAACCTGCGCACCCTGCGGCACGTGGTCGAGATGCGCACCGCGCCTGGAGCCGAGGAGGAGATGCGCCTGATCTTCGGCCGGATCGGCGAGATCATGGTCGAGGAGGCCTCGGGGGTGTTCCAGGACTTCCACCGGGCCGAGGATGGCAGCTGGGTGCCCGGGTACCGGAAGGTCTAGCCGCCACTGCCGGCGAGCCTCGTCGGGCGAACATGTAGACTCGTCTGGTCCCCATCAGAGACGCCACCCCAGGAAGGGAACCATCGATGATCACTGTCTCCGAGCAAGCGATAAGCCAGCTGAAGAATCTTCTCCAGGACCAGGACCAGCCGTCGATGGGCCTTCGGGTCTACGTCAGCCCGGGCGGATGCTCTGGCTTCAGCTACGGGATGGGCTTCGACGACCAGCCCGCCGACGACGATGAGGTGGTGGAGCACGGCGGGATCAAGGTCTTCGTGGACCCGTACAGCGCCACCTACCTGGAAGGGGCTGAGATCGACTACGTCGACAGCCTGATGGGGGGAGGGTTCACGGTCCACAACCCCAACGCTGTCAGGACCTGCTCCTGTGGCTCGTCCTTCGACGCCGGGGACGGGGCGGGGGCCGCCAAGTCCTGCTGCGCCGGCTGACCTGATCCCAGACCGGGTGCGCCCGGCTTGATCCCCTGCCTCCACGAGAAGTCCGCTGTCGTCGGGATGACGCGGGGATTGGCGGCCCAGCTCGGGTGCTTCAGGCGGCCTCTGGTTTGAGCGCCCGCATCCCCAAGCACGGCGAGGCGATCTCCCTCGGTCTGGGGTTCGCTTCTGCTCGTCGGCCGGGTCTCCCGGGCCGCCTGGGGCGCCAGGACCGCCAGATGAGCGGCGGACCCTCCCGTCAGCTCCGCTGTCCAGCACGGTCTGCCAGGTGAGCTCCGGGGAGCGCGGCCGGCGGCTTCGTGGTCCCCGGGCGGGTGGGCAGCCGCGCCTGGTGGTGCTGGCCGGGGGCGTGGGCGCGGCCCGCTTCCTGGCCGGGCTGGTCGCGGTCGCCCCCAACTGCCAGCTGACCGTGATCGGGAACACCGGAGACGACTTCCAGGTCCACGGGCTCCATGTGAGCCCGGATCTCGACACCGTCAGCTACTCCCTGAGCGGGCTCGGGGACTGGGAGCGGGGCTGGGGGATCCGGGGTGAGAGCTGGGGGGCGGCGGAGCAGTTCCGCAGGCTCGGCGACGAGACCTGGTTCCATCTCGGCGACCGTGACCTGGCGACCCACGTCTGGCGCACCGAGCAGCTCCACCGGGGCCGGCCCCTGTCCGAGGTGACCCGGAAGCTTGCGGACCGGCTGGAGCTCCCCTTCAGCCTGCTCCCGATGACCGACCAGTCGGTGGAGACCAGGGTCCTCACCCAGGACGGGAGGGACCTCCACATCCAGGAGTTCCTGGTCCGCGAGGCCTGCCGGCCGGCTATCCGGCGGATCGAGTACCGGGGGATCGAGCGGGCCAGGCCCGCGCCGGGGGTCCGCGAGGCCTTGCTCCAGGCCGACCTGGTGATGATCGCCCCCAGCAATCCGGTGATCTCGATCGGTCCGATCCTGGCGGTGGCGGGGCTGCGGGCTGAGCTCCAGGCGGTACCCCAGGTGGTCGCGGTCAGTCCCATCGTGGCCGGGGCGGCGCTGAAGGGGCCGGCGGCGGCGATGCTGGAGAGCGTGGGGGTGGCAGCCACCGCGGTCGGGGTCGCCGAGGTCTACTCAGATCTGATCCAGGACCTGGTCATGGACCAAGAGGACGCCGGCCTCGCGGCGGCGGTGGTGGCCCTGGGGGTCCGTCCCCACCTCTGCGACACCCTGATGGTCGGCCAGGCGGCCCGGGAGCGGCTGGCCCGGTCGGTGCTCTCGGCCGGTGGTTTCCCTCCCGCCCAGCTCGGCGCCGCCACATGAGCCGGCCCGGTGCCGTCCTCGGGGCCCAGGCCTTCCTGGTGGTGCCGATCAAGCCCTTCGTGGGCGGCAAGCAGCGGCTGGCCGCGGACCTCCCCGACCAGGCGCGGCAGTTGCTCAGCCGGGCCCTGGCGACCCGGATGCTGCGCTGCGTCGCTGAGGTCTGGCCGTCCGGGCGGGCGGTGGTGGTGGGCGATGACCTGGAGATCGCGGAGCTATGCGCCAGGCTGGGCCTGGCCACAGTGCCCGACGCCGGCGCCGGCCAGAGCGCCGCGGTGCGAGCGGGGCAGGCCTGGTGCCTGGAGCGCGGAGCCACCACCCTGGCCACGCTGGCCGGTGACCTGCCCGAGGTGGACTCCTCGGACCTCCGCCAGGTGCTGCAGATGGCTGAGCAGCTGGCCCCCCGGTCGCTGACCCTCTTCCCCGACCGCGAGGGCACCGGCACCAACGGGATGATCTTCACTCCGGCCGGCCTCGACCCCTTCTCCTTCGGCCCGGACTCGCTTCGGAGGCACCGCGAGTGGGCTCTCCGGGAGGGGATCGCCTTCCAGGTGGCTCCGATCCGGGGGCTGGCCTGGGACGTGGACCGGCCCGCCGACCTGGTGGGCTCCGACCTCCCCGAGGGGGGAGCTCCGCATCCGGTGCTGGCCTGGGCGCTGGGCTTGGCGGAGCGGCCCCTGGTGCGGGCGGGAAGGCTGACCGCCTGGGCCGTCCCGGGCATTCCCGAGATCCGCGCGGGTCAGGACCTGGGCGAGCTGGTGCTGGGCCCGCTGACCCGGGAGGGCGGCCTCCAGCCCTGGGACGTGCTGGTGGTCACCCACAAGGTGGTCTCCAAGGCCGAGGGCAGGGTCTTCGCTCTGGCCCACTTCGAGCCCCGACCGGAGGCCTTCTCGCTGGGAGCCCAATTGCGCCAGGATCCCCGGATGGTGGAGGCGATCCTCCAGGAGAGCGCTCGGGTGATCCGCGCCGAGTCCGGGATCCTGGTCACGGAGACCCACCACGGGCTGGTCTGCGCCAACGCCGGGGTGGACCGGAGCAACGTCGGAGGCGGTACCTCCGTGACCCTGCTCCCCCAGGACCCGGACCGCTCGGCCCAGGGCCTGCGCCAGCGCTGGCTGGGGCTGGCCTCGGGCGGGCCGCTGGCGGTGGTCATCTCCGACACCTTCGGCCGTCCCTTCCGGGAGGGCGCGGTCAACGTCGCCATAGGGGTGGCCGGGATGCCGGCCCTCAGCGACCATCGGGGTCTCCGTGACGCTCAGGGCTACGAGCTCCACGCCTCCACGATCGGCTCGGCCGACGAGATTGCCTCGATCGGGGAGCTGGTCATGGGCAAGATCGAAGGGCTGCCAGTGGCGGTGGTCCGAGGGCTCAGCTGGAGCGGCCCGGAGACCGGCTCTGCTCCCCTGCTGCGAGATCCTTCCCGAGACATCTTCCGCCGCTAGCGGGACGCACTTGGTAGGCTCCACAGGTGCCTGGTTCCACGGTGCGGATCCGGATCTTCGCCTCGCTGCGGGAGCGCGCGGGGGTTTCCGAGGTGACCCTCGAGCTCGAGGGTCCCGTCTCGGTGGAGACCTGCTGGAAGCGGCTCTGCGAACTTCACCCAGAGCTGGCCCCTCTGCGGGGTTCCACCCGTTCGGCCCTCAACCTGGTCTGGTCCGATTGGAGCGCTGCGGTGTCACCGGGCGACGAGCTGGCGTTCCTGCCTCCGGTCTCGGGGGGCAGCGGCCCCGCGGTCGCCTGCGCTGAGGTGTGGGTCGGGCCCGAGCCTATCGACGTCGGCGAGCTGACCGCGTCGATCGAGCGCCGGGGGATCGGTGCCATCGCCACATTCGTGGGCCTGGTGCGTGATCCCGATGGCGGGAGGGAGGTGTCCCATCTCAGCTATGAGGCCTACCCGGAGATGGCCCGGCCCCAGCTGGCCGCCATCGCGGAGGATGCCTGCCGGCGGTTCGGGGCGACGCAGGTGGTGGTCCGGCACCGGACCGGGAGGGTGGGGTCCGGGGAGACGTCGGTGGTGGTGGTGGTGGGGGCTCCCCACCGGGGCGCGGCCCTCCTCGCCTGCGGCTTCGTCATGGACGAGTTGAAGTCCAGGGTGCCGATCTGGAAGGCCTCTGACTGAATCTGGGCGCCTGCTAGACTCGCCGCCAGTGGCCAGCACCGAACTGCTCCCCGAGAGGAGCCTGCAGCCAAGGCCGCGCGCTCCCCACGCGGGTCCGCTGGCGACCAGGTTCGAGTTGCTCTCGGAGCTGGTCCGGCGCGACGTGCGCTCGCGCTACCGGGGCTCGGTCCTGGGGGTCGGCTGGACCCTGCTCAACCCGCTGATTTTCATGATCGTCTACTCCCTGGTCTTCGGGAAGTTTCTCCACGTCCACTACCCCGGTGGCTCGCCCACCGTCTTCATCCTCTCCGGGCTCCTGGCGTGGACCTTCTTCTCCCAGGCGCTGATCATGGCGACCAACAGCGTGGTGGCCAACGCGGGGCTGGTGAAGAAGGTGGCGTTCCCCTGGGTCCTGCTCACCGTCTCATCGGTGTTGGCAGCGCTGGTGAACTTCGCCATCAGCCTCCTGCTGCTGATCCCCTTCATGCTGCTGGCCCACAAAGGGGTCGGACCTCCGATTCTCGCCGCGGTGCTGCTGGTGGCGGTCACCTTCGCGCTCTCGCTGGGACTGGGGCTGGTGCTGGCCGCCGGCTACGTCTACCTGCGCGACCTGCAGTACCTGGTCAACCTGGGAACGCTGATCTGGTTCTATGTCACCCCGGTCATCTATCCGTGGTCCCTGGTCCAATCCAAGTTCTCCCACGGTTTCGAGGGCGCCGCCGCCCATGTCGTGCTCTATATCAACCCCATGACCTGGGTGGTCCTCGGCTTCCAGGATGTCTTCGTGTATGACCGATGGCCCCAGCACTGGCACGGGCTGGGTTACTCGGTCGCGTTCTCCCTGGTGTCGATCTGGGTGGGCCTGCGCGTGTTCCGCCGCCTCCGGCGCCGCTTCGCCGAGGAGGTCTGATGCCCGACCTGGCCATCGAGATCAACGACGTGAGCAAGCGCTTCCGGATCTATCACCAGCGCAGCGTCACCCTCAAGCAGGCCCTGGTGGAGCGAAGCCGGGGAAGATACGAGGAGTTCTGGGCCGTCCGCGACGTCAGCGTGGAGATCCCGGCGGGTGAGTCGTTGGGGATCATCGGGGAGAACGGTTCGGGCAAGTCGACCCTGCTCAAGTGCGTGGCCGGGATCCTCATCCAGGACAAGGGGAACATCAGCGTCAGGGGTCGGCTGGCCTCGCTCCTGGAGGTGGGTGCGGGCTTCCACCCCGACTTCAGCGGGCGCGAGAACATCTACCTCAACGGCGCCATCCTGGGGTTGCCCCGGCGCTACATCAAGTCGGTGCTGGACGAGATCGTCGCCTTCGCCGAGCTGGAGCAGTTCATCGACAACCCGGTGCGGACCTACAGTTCGGGGATGTACACCCGGCTGGGGTTCTCGATCGCGGTCCACCTGGATCCCGACATCCTGCTGGTGGACGAGGTGCTGGCGGTCGGGGACGAGGCCTTCCAGCGCCGCTGCATGGAGCGGATCCACGCCTTCCGCGCCGATGGGGGCACCCTGGTCTTCGTCTCCCATGCTCTGGACTCGGTGCGGGCGGTCTGCGAGCGCTGCCTCTGGATCGACCGGGGCGAGGAGCGGATGCTGGGCGGTGTCGACGCGGTCGTGGACGCGTACCGGGCGGAGGTCAACCGCAGGGAGCAGACGGAGTTGCAGATGACCGAGGCTGCGGAGGTCGACACCGCCCCCGGCAGGATGGGGGTCCGGATCACCTCGGTCGGGTACTCCGGTCCGGACGGTCCCACCTCGGTGCTGAACACCGGCGACCCGCTCACCGTGTCGGTGGGCTACCGGTCCCTCGAGCCCCTGGACGGTGCGCGCTTCACCATCACCTTCATCGGCGAGAACGGTCTCCCGATCCTGTCCGTCCCCACCGACGACCTGGAGACCGGGGACGTGGCTCTGCCCCGGGAGGGGGTGGTCCGGCTGGTCCTCCCCGGTGTCCCCTTCCTGGAGGGGCTCTACCGGGTCACGGTCGACATCTCCGACATTGCCACTGGCGAGCAGTACAAGCGGCTGGAGCGCGTGCAGCCCTTCCGGGTCCACAGCTCTGACCGCCGCGAGGTGGGCATGGCGCTGCTCGGGCACACCTGGGAGCTGCCCAAGGTGACTTCCCGGGCGTCCCACCGCTAGTCGCCGGGAGCACGAAGGGCCTTCGGCGCCGCTTCCCTCGGTCCCACCGGCCCAGCCTGGCCGCGCTGCTGGCTGGCGCAGTCCCGAGCAGGGGAGGGGATCTGGGGCGGCAGGTCAGTGGCCGTCCCCGGGGCGTGGAGTCGGGGCGGGACGGAGCAGGCGGCCGGAGCTTGGAGCTGGCTCAGGAGCCGGCCGGCCGGCCGGCGAAGGTGATGTTGTTGTTGGAAGGGTGGATGCCGATCACCTCCACTTTCTCCCTCCGGGGGCCCCTGCCTCCAGTTCCGCTCAGGTCGGGCGAGAGTGCTTACTGCTCGTGGCCATGAATGCTCGCTTTGAGGTGGCCACGGACAGGTGGTTTGCAGGGTGGTTGCGGAGGCGGCTGCTGCTTCCAAATTCAATTCCCGCGATTTGTCGCCTCTGGAACAGACGTGCCGCCTTCTAAGCGCGCAGGTCGCAGGTTCGAGTCCTGCAGGGGGTACTGCTCCGCCCGAACTGGACGTTTTGAGGAGCGGTCCCTCAGGCACGACAGATCGACGCGTTCATAAGAGCGGTCCGGCCGTCCAACCCTCCCCTCCCCTGCCCGCAATAAGCGACGAATACCGCGAAGCTCACGCTCCACTCGGCCCCGGCTGCCACGTGCGACCTGGGGGACTCAAGCGTCAGCCGCGTTGTGCCTGAAGAGCGTAGGCGTCCGCGACGGCCCTGAATGACGCCTTCGGCTCCCAGGGCATGTCGGGGTACACCGTGCCCAACCGCCTGCGTTCCCACGGCGAGCCAGGATGGGAGGCCCCGAGTGGACCAAGTCGACCCCCGTAGCTCTTGACGAGGCTGTAGCTGGCCATGTCGAGGTCGTACATCGGGTCAGCGCTGGTGGGGTTGAGCGGAGCCACGAATGTCATCACGAAGGTGGCGTCGACGCCGGCTTGGTCGAAGATTCTGATCATCTCGGAAAGCTCCTGGGCCTGTTCCCCCTCATCACGAAGGTACTCGCCGCTTAGCTTGGCTGGGGTGCTGTCACGACCGCCCGTGATATCGAGTATCGCGAAGCCTCTCCCGCCGGCATCTGCTGCCCCTCTATAGCTGCAACATCCGAATTCGGTGATGGCCACTGGAAGGTCATGCACAAAGAACCGGCGCACGATGTCAGCGAATCCTTCCCTGATCCGAGCCTCTCGGTAGAGATCGACACTCACGAAGTCGAACGGACTCCAGTTGACCGTCTCGAACGGAACGGAGGCATAGGTGACACTGCCTCGGAAGACCTCCCGCACGCGGTCGTTCGCCTCGGCGAGGAAGGCGTTGAGCGGTTCATTGTGGTCGCCGGACCGCACGTGTTCCCAGAACGACGGCTGCTCCAGTCGCTCGAACACGGAGTTGCCTTCCACGATTCCGGACATGAAGAGCGTTGCCTCCGAGCCGACGCTGAAAACGAGCTGGTCCGGTCGGCGCCGTCGCAGTCGCTCCGCTTGCTCGGCAGCCATCGCGATGTAGGCGAGGGTCTCCCGGGCACTGTGATCCCACAGCTCTGGCGAGAGCCACACCTCGAGGCCCTGATCGAGCGCGTCTTGCCCCGCAATGACGAGCCGCTCGATATCCTGACCACAGATCCTCACCGCGTTGCAGTGCAGGTCGTCTCTGATGATCTGCAGCTCGCGATGGATCTCGGCTGACGATAACTCCGGACGCCAGTTCTGGCCCCACATACCCCGGCCGACGTCGTAGCAGACACCCCGTCGCTTCATGCGACGCCTCCCGGCGTCAACTGGGCGAGGTGGTCGCGCACCTGAGCGGGATCCACCCCCAGCGCGTGCAGGAGCTCGGCGGAGGGGTCGGGCGGACTGAGGGACAGGAGGGCCCGGAGGAAGTGCCCCGAATCGAGCCGTCCCGTTCTCCGAGGCTGGGCTTCATCGATGGCACGCTTCAGGACGGCGCGTACGCCGGTGCTGAGCGGCGGAATCCGATGAGCCGGCGCGACCTGGCGGGCCTGACCGAGGGCCTGGACCCCCACCCCGACCGCGGCCAGGGCGGCCACGTCGAGGGAGTCCGACGCCGCGCGACCCGCCTCGAGGGACACCCCCAAGGCTCGAGCGGCCGGCGAGTCCTCCTCGTGGAGCAACCCCAGCAGGAGGTGGTCGGTGCCCAGGCGGCGATCGCCACGTCGACGTGCCTCCTCGGTCGCCGAGTTCAACACCCTTCTCATCGCGTCGCCTGCGTGTCGCTTGCCCATCGTCATCTTCACTTCCCGTACTTGGCATGCACTGACTGACGCGAGACCCCTAGGAGTCTGTGTGGGAAACGGACGTTCGAGCTGGGAGAATAGAGGGCAAGTCTAGCCCGAGCTCAAGGTCGAGGATCACGCCATGGCTCCACCCCGGAAGACCT
>JBEKRL010000044.1:0-15820 GCA_049518775.1 Candidatus Dormibacteria bacterium | reverse complement strand
TACAACACTTACAGACCACACAGCGCCTTGAAGTGGCTTCCGCCCGCTCAGTACGCTAGCCAGTGGTCTCCGGCTACCATCCAGTGACCCACATACGACCTGGACCAGCTACTGGGGTCCCCGCACCAGCGCTAGGATCGAGGCCGCGTTGATTGGATGGGGGTGTTTGGCAAGGGGATGGATGTGTCCGATTCGGAGGTGGGCGGCTCGATCCGCAGGCTGATCTCCGGCGCCGGGGTGGAACGTCCCCCGGTTCTGCTCTGGAAGCACTTTCGATGCGACGAGCCGCGGGAGCTGGCCCGCCGTACGGTGGACTTCTACCGAGAGCACCATCTGGCGGCGGCCAAGGTCATGCCCGACATTCCGCTCCTCTTCGAGGACTCAGCCCTCTCCTCCTGGTCCCAGGTGACCCAGCTGCGAAGCTTCGGCCCGGCCCCCCAGGTGGGCCGGGCCGCCGAGTACATCCGCGCCGTCCAGCTGACCGGGGCCCAGCTCGGGCCCGGGGACGTGCTCCTGGCGACGATCTTCTCGCCGCTGGGCCTGATCGGGCTCTGGTGCGGCCGGCGCGGGCTGCGGCAGATGGCCGACGGCGACCGGGCGGTCGCCCACGAGGTCCTCTGGGCCCTGGCCCGCCTGGTGAGCCGGCTGGCCGAGGAGTGCGTCGCCGCGGGCGCGGACGGTGTCTACTACTCCTGCTGGGGCCAGGACGTGCTCAGCGTCGAAGAGTACGGCGAACTGGGCCAGCCCTACGACCTGGCCGGGCTGCGTGGGGCCGCGGCGGCGGAGTTCCGCCTCCTCCATGTGCATGGGGCCCTCGACGCTGCGGTCGGGCGCTACGCGTCGTATCCCGTCCAGGTGGTGGGCTGGAGCGAGGCGGAGAGCGCCATCGGTCTCCCCCAGGGTGCCGACCTGCTTCCCGGCAAGTTCGTCATGGGGGGGATCTCGGAGCTCCGGGGCGAGGGGGCGCTGGCGGCGGACCGGGCGAGGCTCGGCCAGCTCCGGGAGTCGCTAGGCCCCAATTTCGTGGTGGCCCCCGGTTGCTCGCTGCCCGATGACATCGGTGCTGCCGAGCTGGCGGCGCTGCGGGAGTTGGTGGAGTAGGCCGCAGCCGGCTGGGGAGCTTGGCAGGGCCGGCCGGCCGGCCGCCATCCCGGGATGGCAACCACTCGCCGGTGGGCCTTGAGAGGGTGGCGGATCAGCCCCGGGGCTGGCGCAGGGACAGACCCTCGCCGGGCGGCCCGAAGAGCCTGTCCCCGGCATCCCCCAGGCCGGGAAGGATGTAGCCGTGCTCATCCAGCCCGGGGTCGACCGCGGCACAGACCACTGCCACCTGGGGTAGCTGGGAGGAGAAGTGCCGCAGCCCGGGTTCCGATGCCACCAGGCAGAGGGCGACGATGCCCGAGGCCCCACGGGAGGCGATGAGGTGGCAGGCCTGGACCAGGGACCCTCCGGTCGCCAGCATGGGGTCGCAGACCACCACCCGGCGGCCGCGGAGGTCGGCCGGGAGCCCGTCCAGGTAGCAGACGGCGCTCAGAGTGTGCTCATCCCGCTTCAAGCCCAGGTGGGCCACATCGCAGTTGGGGGCGACCCGCGCGACCCCCGGGACCATGCCCAGGCCGGCGCGCAGGACGGGGACCACCAGCACCGTCTCTGTGAGCACCCGCCCCCTCCCGGTCCCCATCGGGGTCCGCACCTCCAGCTCCGACGTGCCCAGGTCGCCGAGAGCCTCGTAGGCCAGGAAGGTGGTCAGCTCGGCCATCAGCTGGTGGAAGCGATCCGGGTTGGTGCGCTCATCCCGCAGCTCGGTGAGCCGGTGGGCCACGATGGGGTGGTCGACGACGGTGAGCGCCTCCCTCATGCCGGGTAATCATGGGGGCTGCGCCGGCGCGGCCGCACCGCCACCGGTCGGCGCCGGTCCGCCTGGTGGAGGCGGCCGAGCTCCTCAGCGCGGCCGCCAACGTGGAGAGCAGCCGCAACGAGTACCGGGGGGTGCTGCGGCCCCTGACCCGCCCCGAGGAGGTGCAGGGCATGGGGGCCTGCGCCGAGCTGAGTTGGCCACTGCTGATCGCCTGCCAGGCGTCGCCGGCCTCCCTCGCCGCCAGCACCCGCCACCACGCCTTCTCCTGCTGCGCCAGTTCCTGCGCTTCCTGGAGGGCTCCAACTGGGCGCCCGCGGGCCTCTCCGGGGCGGTCCGTGGTCCGCCTCCCGCCCCTGCCCAGCACCACCGCTGCCGGCCCTCTCCCTGGCGGACCAGCCGAGGCTGATCTCCTCCATCCCCGACCGGCGCTTCCAGCTCCTGGTCTCGCTCCTGCTGTCCACGGGAGCGCGCCTGGAGGAGCTGCTCTCCCGTGACCTCTCCTCCCACCGGGAGGGACTGCTCCAGCTCAGCGGCGAGATCGGTACCCGGGCTCTACCAGTGCCGAGGGCACTTCGCTGCCGGCTGGAGGAGGAGCTCGCCCGGCGGCGGGAGGAGGGCCCCTCGGCCCCCGTCTTCCGCTCCCGCCGGGGCTGGCTCTCGGACCGCCGGGCCCGGGAGCTCCTCCTGCAATGCTGCCGGCTGGCCCAGCTTCCGCCCTTGAGCCTCCACCAGCTCCGCCACGCCGCCTGCGCCAGGTGGCTGCGGGCCGGGGTGCCGCTGCTGCTGATCTCCCCGGCCCTGGGCCACCCCCGGCCCTCCACCATCCCGGACCGCCACGCCTCGGTGACCGCCCTGGATCTGGAGCGCTCTCTCGCCCTGGACCCGCTGGCTCCGGCGCTGGCCGAGGGGCGAGGGGAGCGAGCCCAGAAGAAGACGGATGAGGGCGCCCCCCCTACTCCTTGCGCAGCGGAAGGGTGAGCCGGGCCACCACCACGTTGCGGCGGCGCCGGAGCGCGGCGGTGAGGACCAGCTCCAGGTGGTTGTGGAGGGCCTGGTGCCAGAAGTGCCGGGGCAGGACCACCGGGATCAGGACCACCACCCGGTGGCTGGCCGAGGGTTTGAGGGAGCCGATGTAGCGGAGCAGGGGCCGGGCCACCGAGCGGTACGGGGACTGGAGCACCACCAGCGGCACCCCCGGATCCCACCTCTTCCAGGCCTCCTCCAGCTCCTCCTGGCGCCCCTTGTCCTCGGCGAACACCACTGTCACGGCCACCACCCGCTCGCCCATGGAGAGGGCCTGGGAGAGCGCCTCCGTGGTGAGGCGGGAGAGGTGGGTGAAGGGGACCACGACGGTGCTGGAGCCCCGCTTGGGACGCGCGGGCCGCTGGCCCAGGTGGAGCTCCGCCGCCAGCCGGCGGTAGTAGGTGCTGACCCGAACGAAGAGGAGGATCAGGAGCGGTACCGCCACCACCACCACCCAGCCCCCCTCCCGGAACTTGGTGAGCACGAAGATCAGGGTGGCGACGCCGCTGGCGGTGCCGCCCAGGCCGTTGATGGCGAGCCGCCACCACCAGCCCCTGGGCCGCTCCCGCAGCCAGTGGCGGACCATGCCCGCCTGGGCCAGGGTGAAGCCGGTGAAGACCCCGATCGCGAAGAGAGGGATGAGGGAGTCGGTGTCGCCGCGGGTGGCGGCCAGCAGCACCGCGGCCAGCAGCGCCAGCGCCCAGATCCCCCGGTTGAAGACCAAGCGGTCGCCGCGGATGGCGAAGGCATGCGGGAGGCGCTGGTCCTTGGCCAGCAGGCTGGCCAGCACCGGCAGTCCCCCGAAGGAGGTGTTGGCGGCCAGCGCCAGCACCAGGGTGACCAGGATGGAGATGGCGGCGAAGGCCCAACCTCGACCCAGGGCGTACCCGACGATCTGGTTGAGGACCGCGTCGTTGCTCCTGGGCTCGACGTGGAAGCGCTGGATCAGCACGGCCAGCCCCAGCAGCATGGCGGCCAGGAGAGTCCCCAGCATGAGCTCGGTCTGGCGTGCCCTGGTCACCTGGGGGGGACGGAAGAGGGGCACGCCGTTGGCGATCGCCTCCACGCCGGTCAGGGCGCTGCACCCGGCCGAGAAGGCCTGGAGCACCAGCAGCACCCCGACCGCCTCCAGGGTGTGGGTGGCGATCAGCGGGGAGCCGGGGGCCTGCAGGTGCGGGGCGAGGGGATGGATCAGCCCGATCCCGATCACGGCCAGGATGGCGGCGATGAAGGCCAGGGTGGGTAGCAGGAAGGCCCTTGCCCCCTCGGCCAGGCCGCGGAGGTTGAGGAAGGTGATCATCGCCAGGATGCCAAGGCAGATGGGGAGGGTGTAGGGCACCAGCGAGCTGAAGGCGGAGGTGAGCGAGCTGACCCCGGCGGCGATCGAGACCGCCACCGTGAGGACGTAGTCCACCACCAGCGCCGCCCCGGCCAGCAGGGACAGCCCCACGCCGAGGTTGGCCCGGGCCACCGCGTAGGCGCCGCCACCGCCGGGGTAGGCAGCGATCACCTGGGTGTAGGAGGCGACCAGCAGCACCAGCAGGGCGACGATTGCCAGGGTGATCCAGGGCGCCAGCCGCAGGGCCGTCAGGCCTCCGGCCCCCAGCGCCACCAGCAGCGCCTGGGGGCCGTACGCCACCGAGGTGAGCGCGTCCAGGGAGAGCGCCGAGAGCCCCTCGACCGGGTTGATCTCCTCCTTGGCCGCCTCGCTCGAGCGGAGGGGGCGGCCGAGGAGTGTGCGTCGAAGCTTCAATTCGTCACCTTGACGTGGCTCGGGTCGTCAACGGTGAGAGTCTGCCGCTTGGCGGGGCGCCGGTGACAGCGTCATCCGTCGGGGAACTCCCGGCGGGCGGCAGGCGAGCCGGAGGGGCGGCCGGTTTTCCACGGCCCGGGCTCGGCTCAGCGGAGGCAGATCACCAGAGCGGTGCGATCGTCGTGCTTGCGGGCGATCTCGACCAGCGCCTGGGCGGCCGCCTCGGGGTCGACCCCGGCCAGCGCGCCGGTGATCTCGGTCGGGTCGAGGATGTCCGGTGGGAAGTCGCCGGTGATGCCGTCGGTGACCAGCACCAGCTTGTCGCCCGGGCTCAGCGCCAGGGTACCCTGCTGCTGGGTGAGGGACAGGTAGGGCGGTGATGGCGCGGCGCCGATCGCGTTGTCGACCCAATTGCCCTCGCCCTGGTCCCGGCTGACCTGGCGCAACCCATCGGCGCCGACGTGGTAGAGGCGGGAGTCACCGATCGAGGCCCAGTGGGCTTGGCTGCCCACGATCCAGACCAGGGTGGCGGTGGTGCAGCCCAGGCGCTGGTCGATCACCTCCTGGCTGGCGAGATCGCAGGCCGCAGCCAGCGCCTCCCGTGGTGGCAGGGAGCTCTCCCGGCACACCCTGGCGATGACGGTGGCGGCCAGCTGGGCCGCCTCGTCACTCCTGGCCACGCCCCCGAGGCCGTCGAGGACCCCGAAGAGTCCCAGCTCCGGCTCCACCAGGGCCCGATCGTCGCCGTGCAGCACCTGCTCCGCCAGTCCGAACCGAACCTTCACGGGTCCTCCTGATCAACCCGTTGCCGCGCGGGGTCACAATCTGCGCACTCGGGGTGGGGCTACCCGGGACCCATCCCACCTTGCTCGCACCAAGGTACGCGGGAGTGGCGGGCGGCGCCAGGGAGGGGGGAACCAGGCCGGGTGCAGTCCAGGCGAGCGACCGGCGCAGCCGGCGCGGCGGGCCTGCCTCGGCGAGGGTCCCAAGGAGGCCGCCGGCGCGAAGCCGGGCGGACGTAACCCAGCTCGGAGGACCTGCCCACCCGGGCTCGGGCCATCGGCGCCTCTACTTGAGCAGCCGCGAGAGGCGGCGGTCCGCCAGCGGTCGGCCGCCCGTCTGGCAGGTGGGGCAGTACTGCAGCGACCTGGTGGCGAAGGCCACCTCCCGGATGATGTCGCCGCAGGCGGGGCAGGGGGAGCCGGCGCGCCCATGAACCCGCAGGGCGGCTCGCTTGGTGTCCTTGAGCTGCCCCGCCGGGAGGCCGACCGCCCGCTCCGCGGCGGTGCCCAAGAGTCCCACCAGGGCCGCGTGGAGCGCCGCGATGTCGGCACCGGAGAGGCTGCGAGCCGGCTTGAAGGGGGAGAGCCGGGCGGCATGGAGGACCTCATCCGAGTAGGCATTGCCCACCCCGGCCAGCAGAGCCTGGTTGGTGAGGGCGGCCTTGATCGTGCCCGGCGCCCCGGCGAGGAGTCGCCCCAGCCTGGTGCTGTCGAAGGCGGGGTCAAGCGGGTCGATGCCGAGGTTCGCCACCGCGCCGATCTCCGCCGGGTCGCCGACCACCCAGACTGAGAGCCGCTTCTCGGTTCCGGCCTCGGTGAGGTCGAAGCCGGGTCCGCCGGGCTGTGATTCTGCCGGAGACAGCCCCACGCGCAGCGCCAGCGGGCCCCGGCTGGGGCGGGCCCTCGCCTCCGGCAGGCGGTCGTACCACCTGATCCAGCCGCTCCGGGCGAGGTGGACGACCAGCCAGAGACCATCCAGATCAAGGCAGAGGTACTTGCCACGCCGTCGCCAGCTTTGGGCCGGGCGTCCCAGCAGCTCGGCCAACTGGGGCGTGACCGTTTTGAGGGCGGCGAAGGAGGCGAGCTCCACGCGCTCCAGCCTCCGGCCCCTGGTGCGGAGGTCCAGGAACCGCGCCAGCGCCTCCACCTCGGGGAGCTCGGGCATCGCGCAGGCTCAGGCGGGAGGTGGGCCGGAGCCGTTCAGACCGGGCCCAGTCCCAGCGCGGAGGCGGTGGCGGCGAGGACGGAGAGATGGTCCTCCACCGACTTCAGCCCGGCCCCCATGGTGTTGATCGAGAGGTGGGTGGCCCCTGCCTCGCGCCAGGCCCCGGCGGTCTCCAGGATCCCTTCGACACCGCCCCCGTCCCAGCTGACCCGACCCTCCATGCCCAAGCTGGCGGGGTCCCGCCCCACCTCCAGAGCGCCCTCCTCGACCAGGGCCCGGGCCTGCTCCAGCTGGGGCCCCGGGGTCGCCTGGGGGAACCAGCCGTCCGCCAGGCGCCCGGCGCGGCGCAGCGCCGGCGGTGACTGGGCGCCGAACCAGATCGGGATCGGGCGTTGCCGGGGGAGCGGAGCCAGCCCCGCGCCGGTCACCTGCTCGTAGCGGCCGTCGTAGGAGACGCTGCTCTCGACCCAGAGCCGGCGCAGCAGCCCCACCTGCTCCTCGACCCGGCGCCCCCGGTCCGAGAACCGCTTGCCGAGCGCCTCGTACTCGACCGGGTTCCAGCCCAGGCCGATCCCGAGGCGGAGCCGGCCGTGGCTGAGGATGTCCACCTCGGCGGCCTGCTTGGCCACCAGGGCGGTCTGGCGCTGGGGCAGGATGAGGATGCCGGTGACCAGCTCCAGGGAGGTGATGGCCGCCAGGTAGCCGAAGAGCACCATCGGCTCGTGAAAGGTGGTGTGAACGTCGTAGGGGCCGCTCCAGCCCCGATGCACCTGGGGGTCCGCTCCCAACACGTGGTCGTAGGCCACCAGGTGGCTGAAGCCCAGCTCCTCCACCCCCCGGGCATATGTCCGGATCGATGCCGGGTCGGCGCCGATCTCGGTCTGGGGGAAGACGACTCCGACCTTCATCGGACCCTGTCTACCACAGCCGCGGCCCTCCTGCACGCGAGCTCAGGTTGGAGGACCTCAGCCCATGCCAGATCGGCTCCGGCGGGAATCCCTCGGTCGGTCGCTCGCTGGGCAGCGCCCATCACCGCCAGGGGAGCCGCCGTGAGCCTGACGGTGGTTCGGGTTCGGGCAGGGCAGTCGGAAGAGCCAGGGCCTTCCCTCGGGACTGCTCACCCGCTGCCCCAGCACCGTCCACGCTGGGCGCTGTCACCGCTCCCGCGGACATCAGGCCCTGACCGCTGACGCCTCAGGCTCCCGGAGTGCGAAGTCTCCCGCCTTCCCCCGGCGGCGCCCTCCGCCCCTCCCGGCACGGTCCCCACGCCGCCGGCGAGCAGCGGCGACCTTCATGCCTCGGTGGGCGGATCGCAACTGCCCCGTGACGTCGGGCTCGCTCCATCTCCATACAATCACCGGACGTGCAGGCTTGGCCAGCCAGTCCCAGCGCAGTTCAGGGAGCGGCGGGTGTTACCACGGTCGGACGGCCTGTGGCGAAGCCACGGAGCGGATGCGGATGGGGAGGCGCGCCGGCGCCCGAGTAGGCCTCTGTGATCAAGACACGGCTCTGCGATGAGCCCGTGGTTGCTGTGACCGGCCCTGGTCGGCTGACGACTGTCGCGTAGCTTGCCCGCCGCCACCAGCTCCCCAGATCGAGAGGCCCCAGAGTCTGGCGCTCCCGACAGTCCCACACCCAGCGCCGGTCGCCGATGGCAGCTGCTGATGCCCGCCAGCTTTCTGGTCCTGAGCCTGCTGCTCATGCTGCCGCTCTGGCTGTCGGGTCAGCCCCGCCTGCTCGGCTACGGCGCCGACAGCGCCATGCACCT
The DNA here is from genome assembly GCA_049518775.1 of Candidatus Dormibacteria bacterium. Lineage (GTDB taxonomy): Bacteria > Chloroflexota > Dormibacteria > Aeolococcales > Bog-877 > Bog-877. Next base: position 7,471 of record JBEKRL010000044.1, on the reverse strand, counting down.
GTGGTTCTTCGAGTGGTTTCCCTTCGCCATCACCCACGGGCTGAATCCCTTCGTGACCAGCCTGGCCACCTCTCCTCAGCAGGTCAACCTGCTCTGGAACAACGCGGACCTGCCGTTGGCGCTGCTGGCATGGCCCCTGGTCCAGGTGGTCGGGGGAGCGGTGGCCATGGGCGTGGTCTACACGGTTCTGATGGCGGCGGCGGCCGCCGCCATGGCCTGGCAGCTGCGACCGTGGGTGCGGCACGCGTCAGCCGCCTGGTTGGGGGGCCTGCTGTTCGGCTTCAGTCCCTTCGCCCAGTCCGAGCTGGCGGCGGGGCACCTGACCTGGGTGACCACCGCCACCCTGCCCCTGGGATGGTGGGTGGGCCAGCGGGCCATTGAGGCCGCGCGCAGGTGTGAGCACCGGGTGCGCTGGGGCCTTGCCGGGGGCGGCTGGCTGGTGCTCCAGTACTGGGCCAGCAAGGAGTTGCTGGCCACCTCGCTGCTGATGATGGTGCTGCTCCTGGCCGTCCACCTCCTCCGCGGCCGTCTGCGGGATCTCGGCTGGCTCCGCAACACCCTCCCCGTGGTCGCCGCCGCCGGCCTGCTGGTGGTGGCGCTGATGGCCTTCCCCCTGGTCATGCAGCTCTCGGGCGCGGTGGCACTGTCCCGACCGACCGTCGTGTCCCCGACCGCTGACGTGGTGGACCTGCTCGCATTCATCGTGCCGGGGTACGCCCAGCTGGTGTCCCCGGGCGCGGTCGGCGCCATCAGCCAGCACTTCTCCGGGATCTTCCTGGAGACCGACGCTTACCTGGGACTTCCCCTGGTGGTGCTGGCGGTCTGGGTCGGTCTGAGGCGTCGCTCGCAACCGCTGGCGGGCTTCGGGATCGCCTGCGCCGGTCTGGCGGCCCTGCTGGCGCTCGGTCCGTGGCTCCACGTGGCGGGGACGAGGATCGACCTGCCGCTGCCGTGGCTGCTGATCGGTCGGCTGCCCCTCTACGCCAAGGCGGTGCCCAGCCGGATGACGGTGTTCGTCGTGGCCGGGGTGGCCTGCCTGCTCGCGGCCGGCTGGGACCATCTGGTCGGAGCACTGAGGCCCGCGGCGAGGATCGCCGTCGTGGGCTTGGTCTTCCTGCCTCTCCTGCCCAGCCTGGGAATCATCCAGGGTTATGCGGGCTTTGCCATGTATCTGCCCCAGGTCTTCTCATCGCGCCAGCTGCGGGCCCTTCCGGCCGGCTCGGTGGTCGTCAGCATCCCCTGGAGCACCCGCGGCAATCACGGGCTGACCATGTACTGGCAGGCGGAGTCCGGCTTCCGCTTCGCCCAGCCATTCGGCTACCTGCTCCACGCCGGTCCGGGCGGGGTGAGCACCGACCTGAACACCCCCTCTCCGCTGGAGAAGGTGGTCAGCCAGCTGACGCTCAACCAAGCGGTGACGACCCGGCCGCGCTCCGGTGCGCTCCTGGTCCAGCTCCGCCGCTGGCACGTCGCCGCCATCGTGGTCACCCGGCGCCACGGGTTCGACTTCGACGTGAGCACCCTGAAGAGCCTGTTGGGACGTTCTCCCAAGACGATCGCGGGAGCTGCGGTGTGGTTCTACCCCGGCCGGCGCTCGCCCACGGGCTGAACCGGTGCGGTCGGTGCGGACCGCGGTGGGCAGGCGGAGCCAGCGCTCGGCAGTGCTTGGCCTGCGGAGATGCGTTCACTCGCGTCGCGCCGCGGAGGGCGCCACCCGGCAGCTGGCCCGGCACCGCGCTGGTGCCCCGGGGACCTGCGGACGTTGGCTCGCAGGCGCGGGCGGCACCTCGGCTCCGGGACCCTTCAGGCAATCGCGGCCCGCACCCGGCCCGGGGAGCTCAGGCTGCCTGTCCCTGCCCGGAGACGACTAAGAATTGGGCAGAAGGTGGACCGGGCTGCCCAGGTACTGCACCTGAACCGTGATGGTGTCACCAGCGGTCGTACCAGGAGCCACTTGGTAGAAAAGGCTCCAGTAGGCGCCGGAGCCAGTGGCGTTGTAGTCCTTCGGCACCTGAATGTCGAACTGGACCCACTGACCATTGTAGAGTGAGCCGCCGCCCGACCCGGCCGTCTGCACGACTGCGGAGGTGCTTTGGAAGGTGTAGCCCGGGCTTGTCCCGTCGTAGGGCGTGATCGCAGTTAGTCCGCCCGCCCCCAGGCTGTTGCCAATGTCATACACAGCCGGTGATCCGCCGGAACCGGTGGCCAAGGTGGCGAACCCGGTCGGGTAGGTGGTCGATCCCGCAGTGTAGGTGGGCTCGATAATGCCCAAGTAGGCCGCCCCGTTCCCGACATCACCGGGGTCGAACACCCGCACCGCGATGAGCTTGCCGGCGTACTCACTGGGCAGATCGAAGAGGGGGACCTGAAAGTAAGATCCATTCTGGATGGGCGTATAGATGCACAGGTCGGCCATCGCCGAGACAGTGCACCCGGCACAACTCCCGGTGCCTGGGATGACGACCTGCAGGGCATAGGCATTGTGCGCGAGCGGGTAACCGTCTGGCAAGGTGGCGCTGTCGACCGTGGGGCTAGGCGCTGAATTGCTGGTGTTGATCGGGCTGCCGTTCCACGCCAAGGTGTCGACCCGGAGCCGGAAATACTGGCCGGCGGACCCCCCGGAAAGGTACTCGGTCCCGCTGACATTGGTCAGGTAGCTGCTCTCGCTGCCGAGGTTGTTATACGAGAGGTTGAACAACGCGGCGTCATCCTTGGTCTGGTTGCTGGAGCCGGACCCAGCCACCGGGTCATACGAGAGAAGGGAGACCCAGCTCTGGAACACGGTGGGGGTGATCCCCGCCACGCTGGTGACCCCCGACGGAACCGAGGCAGAGGGGCTGTTGCAGTTCTTGTAGTAGGTGTAGGAGTTGCCGGGCTCCAGCCCGAAGGCGTTGAAGGGGCAGAAGATGTCCTGCTTCAGGGGGATGTCGGCGGAGCGGTTGTTGAGCGCCGGCACCGCATAGAGGGTGAATCCCATGGACGCGTAGTCGGTGGCCGGGGGCTCGACGCCCGCTGCGAGCGCGGGGAAGCTACTGTCGTCGTCGTGATAGCTGTCGATGTCACCGTTACTGTCGGTCCCCGGATCGAAGCTGGGATTGTAGACCTGAACGTCCGCCGCGGTTCCGGCGGGGACGTAGATGAGGTAGTTGTAGCCTCCCGTGTCATTGGCCTCCAGCCCTGCATGATCGCCGGAACAGGTGTCGTCGCCCGCGATGCAGCTGATCTGGTGCACGTCGGCCGGTGATGCCGTGCAGACGCCATTGCAGTTGGTGCTGCTCTCCGTCGGGCTGGGCGTGAAGGCGTCCCCCTCTGAGCGCGGGTTACCATATCCTTCGGTGCGTAGGAAGTAGTAGCCTGCGGTGCCGACGTTGGGCTCGGTGGTCCCCAACGTGTTCCCCGGCTGGCCCATCTGAATGGGGGGGAGGTACTCGGCCACGGCGTACGACGTCACCTCGTGCTGACGGAATCCCACCAGATCCAGGAAGTACACGGGCGCCGGGGCTGTGATGGAGACCTCCAGTTCATTGGTGGTGGAGGCTGGCTGCCAGACCGTGACCGTGACGGCTGAGGTGGGTGGACCACCGGAGGTGTTGGTGTAGCCGTTGCGCTGGGCTGTGAGCAGTGCTTCACGTTGCGCGTCGGTAAAGTCGCCGGGCAGGTAGGTGACGCCTGAGAGGGCGGCGGCCTCGGCGGCGCGCTCCTGCTGATCACTGTGGAGATACGAGATACCGGCATCCACGGCCAGGCCCATCAGGGCAAAGAGCACAATGGCTGAGAGCGCGAAGATGATCATGACCTGACCCTTCTGGGTCTGCTGCCAAGGGCGCTTTGGGGCGGGTCTCATCTGCATCCTCAAGATCCTTGCGGTGGAAAGGTTATGGCCGTGTAGGTGGTGTCCGTCTGGCTGAAGTACGACAGAACGGGGGCGGGGGAGGTGAACGTGAACTTCAGGGCAACCCCGATGGCCTGCTCATCAGCGACCGTCTGCGTGCGCAGGTCGAGGGTGTACGGGGCGACGCCGCCGACCTGCAGGCCCAGGCTGGCGCAGAGGGTGGTCGTGCCCGAGACGGGGTTGGTGAGCACCCACTGCGAAGTGGATGCACAGTACTGGTACTGGTCCTTCAGCGTCGCGCCGGCGAGGTTCCCGTCGGTCACCGTGCAGGATGACAATGGCGGCAGAACACCGCCCGAGGGCAGGCAGGCACCTGGCTGATAGATGTAGATGTAATTGACCGACGAATTCGACAACTGTGAGTTCAAGGCTGGAGTCATGGCGCTGATGACCGCCTGATCGACGGCGCAGGGGTCGGTCGCGGTCTGCTGGCAGGAGCCCACCGCTTTGGTGCAGCTCACTGTGCCGCCGACGAGGGAGCAGCCATTGCCGATCTCAGCCGCGACGCGAGCCCCATATCCGCTCACCTGAGCGGCGGTGTCGTTGTTGGCGATCAGCGCGGCCGCCGTCCAGGATCCCATGAAGACGAGCAGGAGGAAGGGGAATAGGATCGCCAGCTCGATGATCGCCTGGCCCCGCTGGCGTTGCCGTCTCATAGGCTCTGCGGCTCCAGGCGGAAGACGACGGTCGAGGTGAGGTTGAAGTGGGTGAACCCGCCTATGGTGGTGAAAGTGTAAGTGACTTGGAGGCGAGCGAAGTCAGGTTTCCCGCCAACCCCGTTGGTTTGGTTGACCGACCGATCAGCAGGTGGCCAGTTGGCTAGCCCCGCTGTCCAGGTCCCGGCGACCAAGGTGTAGGTATTCTCGCAGGGCAGGCCACCGCAGCCACTCGTGTCCAGCGTGAGGATGGTGGCGCCGTTGGAGTTGGTGCTCTGATCCTCCTTGGTCACTGTGACCAGAGTGACCTTGGTGAGCATCGCGTTCTTGACGCCAGCCTGACTCATCGCCGAAAGGGCTATCTGGTCAGCATTGGCCGGGGTGTCCCCCTCAGCGGCGATCTCCGCTGCGCCCACGTCCGTCGCATGCTGGATGGCGTTCCGCGAGAACAGGAGTATGCCGCCGTTGATGACCGAGAAGAAGATGAAGAAGAATAGCGGGGCCACGATCGCGAACTCCACCATCGACTGGCCCCGAAGTCTGGTGTCGGTGGCGCTGGCGCGAAGCCTCACCGGGAGCGCTCCCCGCATCGCCCTGCGGCCACCTTGCGGATCGGGCTTCCTTTCGGGACTGCCGGAAGCGAGGCGGGCCCTGGGTGGCCCGATCGAGAATCGGGATCCAGGAAGGAAGAACGGAAGCGTGGGTCGGCTGGCAACATGCCGGGTGTGCTGATGCGGACGCCTGCCTGCCCGGGACGCGGCTGCGCTGACCGGGCCGAGGACCTCCCTGACGGTGGGAGGCGTGCGGGAGCGACCGGCGTCCGCCGGGCACACTCAGAGGGTCCATCCGCAGCCAGAGCGTGCGCATGCCACGATGGGGAAATCACAGCGGTCGCTTCCATGATGTGGGTGTTATCGTACCCAGGGGCCGCGACTTCGCCTCCGTGAATACTGTGACGCCATAGTAACAAGATCTTTCAGGGGGCCGGCTGGAGCAGGAAGGGCGGGGATGCCAGAAGGCCGGGAGTTTGCGTGCCTGACGGTGCTGCAGGTTCTGCGCCGGTCCACCGAGTACCTGGGTCGGAGCCGGTCGGCCAGCCCCCGGCTGGAGGCGGAGCTGCTGCTGGCTCATGCCCTGGGCCTCCGGCGGATCGATCTCTACTTGCAGTTCGACCGCCCGCTCGATGAGCCCGAGATCGACCTCGCGCGCTCCCTGCTCAGGCGCCGCTCCCGAGGCACCCCGATCGCCTACCTGGTCGGGGAGCGGGAGTTCTATGGTCTCGCCCTCGCGGTGCGGCCAGGGGTGCTGATACCGCGCCCGGAGAGTGAGCTTCTGGTCGAGATCGGGCTGCGACGTCTGGAGGAGGACCAAGGACCGAGCTCCTGCGCTGATCTCGGTACCGGCAGCGGGGCTCTGGGGGTCGCGCTGGCCTCGTTGGCGCCGTCAGTCCGGGTGGAGGCGGTGGACCTGGCGGAGGTGGCGGTGGAGGTGGCCCGGGATAATGCCCGGCGGCTGGGCGTCTCCGACCGCTTCACCGCGGTCCAGGGCTTGTGGGGCGACGCTCTCCGGGGGCGCGGACCGTACGACCTGATCGTCAGCAATCCTCCCTACCTGACCGATGGCGAGCTGAGGGATTCAGATCGGGGGGTGCGCGATTTCGAGCCCGCCCTGGCGCTCGCCGGCGGGCCCGACGGGCTGACCGCGTACCGGCAGTTGATCCCCGCCCTGTCCGAGCTGGCGGCTCCGGGGGCCACGGTCCTGCTGGAGGTGGATCCCCGCAGAGCTGCCGTGGTGGCGGCGATGTGCCTTCAGGCCTGGCCGGGCTGCGAGCTGCAGACCCACCGGGACCTGTCGGGGAGGGATCGGGTCGTGGAGGCGCGCCTCCGTTGAGCGGGCGGCTCTGGACCGGCGGCCGCGGGGGGATCGAGGCCGCGGCGGTGGCGATCGGGGCGGGTGCCGTGATCGGCTTTCCCACCGACACCGTGTTCGGGATCGCCTGCTCCGCCGCCCTCCCCGAATCCATCGCCAGCCTGTGCCGGATCAAGGGCCGGCCGGCGACCCAGCCGTTGGTCCTGATGGCCGACGGCTGGGAGCAGCTGGCAGCCTACGCGGTTCCCTCCCCGGCCGCGGCCGAGCTGGCGCGCCGGTTCTGGCCGGGGCCCTTGACTCTGATCGTGGCCGCGAAACAGCCGGGACGGGCGCTCGGTGGTGGGGCGACGGTCGGGGTGCGCATTCCCGCCCATCCCATCGCTCTGCAACTGTTGGAGCTCACCGGGCCCCTGGCCACCAGCAGTGCCAACCGCCACGGGCGGCCGCCGGCTGACGCCGCCGCCGCCGCCCTGGCACATTTGCCAGAGCTCATCGGGGCGATTGCGGACGGGCACCCCGTTCCGGCGGGGCGTCGGCCCTCATCTATACTCGATCTCACTCGGGACCCACCGGTCCTAATCCGTGAAGGCGCGCTCAGCGCCATCGAGCTGGGGGTCCCCCTGGCCTCACGCCGTTCAGCAAGTCGGAGGGACTGAGTTGGCGATCGCAGAGCAGCGCCTCAGCATCCTGAACCAGGCCGACCCGGAGCTGGCCTCGATCATGGAATCGGAGCTGGATCGGCAGCAGTACACGCTTGAGCTGATCCCTTCCGAGAACGTCGCCAGCCCCGCGGTACTGGCCGCGGTGGGGTCCTGGCTCACCAACAAGTACGCCGAGGGGACCCCCGGCAAGCGCTACTACGGAGGCTGCGAGTTCGTCGATCAGGTGGAGTTGCTGGCCCAGCGCCGGGCCTGCGCGCTCTTCGGGGCCGACCACGCCAACGTGCAGCCCCACTGTGGAAGCTCGGCCAACATGGCGGCGTACATGGCGTTCTGCCAGCCGGGGGACACCATCCTGGGCCTGGATCTCAGCCACGGCGGGCACCTCAGCCACG
>JBEKRL010000043.1:0-16781 GCA_049518775.1 Candidatus Dormibacteria bacterium | reverse complement strand
GGAGAGCTGGGCCCCGCCCGAGCGGTCAGTCGAATTCGAACACCACCTGGTAGTGGCGCATCTCCTGGCGCAGCAGGGGATCGCGCAGCTCCGGATCGCGGTCCAGCAGCGTCTCCGCCGCCGACCTCGCCCGCCGGCGCAGACCCTCGTCGAGGAGGTCACCCACCCGCATCTCGGGGAGCCCGTGCTGGCGCAGCCCGTACGGTTCGCCGGCCCCTCGCAGTTTGAGGTCGATCTCAGCTAGCTCGAACCCATCGCGGTGGTCGACCAGGGCCCGGAGCCGGGCCCGGGCGGCGACCTCCTCGTCCTCGGCGAAGAGCAGGCAGAAGGAGGGGTCTGGGCCCCGCCCAACCCGGCCCCGGAACTGGTGCAGCTGGGCCAGGCCGAAGCGGTCGGCGCCTTCGATTCCCATCACCGTCGCGTTGGGGAAGTCAACCCCCACCTCGATGACGCTGGTCGCCACCAGGATGTCGAACTCTCCGGCACCGAAGGCCGCCATCCGTTGGGCCTTCTCGCGGGCCGGAAGCCGCCCATGGACGAGCGTGAGCCGGAGATCCGGGAACACCTCGGAGCGAAGGCGCTGGTGCTCGGCGGTGGCGGAGCGGGTCTGCTGCAGGGGCGAGTCCTCCACCAAAGGACAGATGATGAACCCTTGGTGGCCGCGGCGGACCTCGGAGCGGATGAACTCGTAGGCCTCCGGGCGCTGGGCCGGCTCCACCAACCGGGTCTCGATGGGGATCCTGCTCGGGGGGAGGTGCCGGATCTGGCTCACGTCGAGATCCCCGTAGAGGGTCCGCGCCAGGGAGCGCGGGATCGGGGTTGCGGTCAGGGACAGGAAGTCCGGGTTCAGCCCCGCCTTCTCCAGCAGCCGCAGCCGTTGCGCCACCCCGAACCGGTGCTGCTCGTCGACGATGCAGAGCCCCAGATCGGGCAGGGTGACATCGTCCTCGATCAGGGCGTGGGTGCCAACGACGATCTGGTCAGCGCCGGCGCTGAGAGCAGCCAGAATCTCCCGGCGCTGGACGGCCGTGGTGCTGCCCACCAGCAGGCGGGGCCAGATTGCAAACTTGGAGAGCAGCTCCCTCAAGGTGTCGAAGTGCTGCCGGGCCAGGATCTCGGTGGGGGCCATCAGGACCACCTGGTGGCCGGCCGCCATCGCCATCCGGGCCGCCATCGCGGCCACCACCGTCTTGCCCGATCCCACGTCTCCCTGGAGCAGCCGGTTCATGGGCGAGGGACGGTCCATGTCGGTGAGGATCTCGTGGGCGGCCCGGCGCTGGTCGTCGGTGAGCTTGAACGGGAGGCTGGCAACGAACTCCCTCGCCACTCCCACGCTGTAGGGGCTACGGACCCCCGCCCTCCGCAACCGCTGGCGGCGGGCCATCAGGGCGGCCAGCTGGGGATAGAAGAGCTCATCGAAGCCGAATCGCTCCTGAGCTCGCTCCAGCGCACCCTGGTCCTCAGGGAAATGGATGTCGTGGAGCGCCCCGGATAGGGGGATGAGCCCCTCGCGGAGGCGGATCGGCTCCGGCAGGGGGTCCTGAATGCCGGCAGCCAATGGGAGCAGGCGGGCCACCTGGGCCCGCAGCCAGCGGGAGCTCACCCCGTAGGTCTCGGGATAGGTGGGCACCAGCACCCCGACACTGGACTGGCTCACCAGCTTGCGCTCGCGCTCCACATCGGGGTTGCGCAGCTGCAGTTCACCTGCCCGGCTCCGGGCCGCCTTGCCGTGGAGGGTGAGCCGATCCCCCAACTTGAGCAGATGGCGCAGGTGGGGCTGGTTGAACCAGACCACCGCGAGCTCGCCGGTGGGGTCGGCCACCCGTGCCTCGATCAGCTCCATCCTCCGGTAGCGGGCTCGGCGCGCGCTCATCCTCACCAGTTCCACCTCGACGGTGGCGGCCAGTCCCGGGCGGAGCTGGTTCACAGATACCCGCTCACGCTGGTCGTCGTGGCGCCGGGGTAGGTACCAGAGCAGATCCCGAACGGTCCGGCAACCGAGCCGGTGCAACCCCTCCAGTCGCTGGGGCGAGATCCGAGGCAGCTGGGACAGCGGGGAGTCAAGGCCGAGGGCGGCCACCCCGGGAGCCACCTGCCCGCCACCGCGGGCGCGAGCCGGGGTGCGGCTAGGGCCTGGCTTCAAGGTAGACGTAGGCGAGGGTCCCCGGGCCGCAGTGGCTGCTGATCACCGGGCTGGCGTGGTGCATCAGGATGTCCATCCCCGGGAACGTCCCCCTGGCGTCGGCGAGGAGGCCCGCGGCATCGTCGGACGTCCCCACGTAGAGCACCCCCAGGCCGGCCAGGGGACGGTGCTCCACCAGGATCTCGCTGAGCCTGCTGATCCCCACCGCCCTGCTCCTCACCCGGCCGATGGGGACCACCGACCCGTCGGCACCCAGGCCAATGATAGGCTTGATCGAGAGGGCGCCCCCCAGGATCGCCTGGACCTTTCCGATCCGTCCCCCCAGCTGCAGGTAGCGGACGGTGTCCACCAGGCAGACGATCCCGCTCCGGTCCGCCATCCCGGCCAGCGCGGCGACGATCTCGGTGGCCGAGCGCCCCCCCTGGGCCAGCTCCACCGCCCTCAGCACCTGAAAGCCGGTGGCCAAGCTCACCGTCCGACTGTCCACGACGTGGATCCGTCCCTGCCCGATCGCCTCGGCGGCAACCAGCGCCGAGCCACAGGTGCCGCTCAGGGCGGAGGCGATGTGGACCGAGACCACCTCGTCCTCGGGTGCCACCAGCAGCCTTCGGTAGACGGCCTCGAAGTCGCCGGGGGGTGGCTGCGAGGTGCGGGGGAGGGCCCTGGCCGCCGCCAGCCGGCGCAGGAACTCCTGGTCGTCGATGTCGACCCGGTCGCGGAACTCCTCGTCCCCGAAGTGGATCCGAAGAGGGACGGTGGCCACCCCGGCCTCGGCTCTGAGCTCCTCAGGCAGGTCGCAGGTGCTGTCGGTGACGATCCGGACGGTCACCGCTCGGCCCGTCTACTCCGCCGAGAGGATGAACGGGTAGAGGGCCTGGCCGCCGTCGTGGCACTCCACCTCCAGATTCGGGAACCGCTGCCGAATCGCCCCGGCCAGGCCCTCGGCGGCGGCCGCGGCGACCTCGGCGCCGCGGTAGATGGTTACCACCTCGACCGAACCCGGGGGCAGCTCCCCCAGGGCCGCCAGCACCACCTCCTCCACCTCCCCGCCGGAGCTGACCAGGCGGCCGTCCAGCATGCCCACCACCTCCCCCTTGGCGATGTCGCGGTCGCCCACCCGGCTGTCCCGCACCGCATTGGTCACCTCGACGGCATGGACCCCGACCAGGGCCCGCTCCATGCGGTGGCGGTTCACCTCCAGAGAGGACTCGGGGTCGAATGCGAGAAGTGCCGCGATCCCCTGGGGGAGGTTGCGGGATTTCACCACCGCGGCGCTTCGGGGGGAGACCCGCGCCGCCTGCTCCGCCCCCAGGACCAAGTTAGGGTTGTTGGGCAGCACCAGGGACTGGTGGGTGCCGGCCTCACTCATCGCCCGCAGCAGCTGTTCGGTGGAGGGGTTCATGCCCTGGCCTCCCTCCACCACCGCCGCCGCGCCCAGCCCCAGGAGCAGCTCCCGGAAGCCCTGGCCCTGGGCCACCGCCACCACCCCGAGCGGGGCGCCGCTGGCCTTTTCCGCCACCGCGATGGCCCGCTCCCGAGCCTGGCGGTGCTGGTCGGTCATGTCCTCCACCTTGAGCCGCTCGATCCGGCCCACCTGGGCCGCCCTGGAGAGCACCTCCCAGGGCTCGGGGGTGTGGATGTGGACGTGGAGCAACCCCCGGTCCCCGACCACCAGGGCCGAGTCGTCGTCGGACTCGTTGCCCAAGCGGGCCCGAAACTCCAGCGGGTCGAGCTCGGAGCCCAGCAGCGAGAACTCCGTGCAGTAGCCGAACCCGCCCTCGGGAGCGCTGACGGCGGCCACTCCCCCCCCGGGCGCACCAACCGGCCAACCCCCGCCGGCGGCGACCCTGGCCTCGAGCGCGACCGGCCAGCCGGCGGGGCCGGTGATCCGGTCCGAGATCGCGCTCAGAATCACAGCCAGGCCGAATCCGCCGGCATCCACCACCCCGGCCTGGCGAAGGACCTCCATCTGCTCCCGGCTGCGCTCCACCGCGGCCCACGCCTCCGCCACCATCGCCTGCAGCACCCGGGTCAGATCGCTGCCGGACTCGAAGGTCTGCTGGGCCGCCTGGGCGGCATCCCGGATGACCGAGAGGATGGTCCCCTCGACCGGCCGCTTGACCGCCAGGTAGGCCACCCGAGAACCCTCCTGAAGTGCCTGGCAGAGCCCCTTGGCGTCCAGGCTGTCGTGTCCCTGGCACTGGGTGGAGAAGCCCCGGAGCACCTGGGAGAGGATCACTCCCGAGTTGCCCCGCGCCCCCATCAATGAGCCGTGAGCGGCGGCTCCGGCCACCGCCGGGACCGCGGCTGTGGGCGGCAACTTCTCGACCTCGAGACAGGCCGCCTCCAAAGTCAGGTGCATGTTGCTCCCGGTGTCCCCATCCGGCACCGGGAAGACGTTCAGCTCGTTGATCCGTTCCCGCTGCTCGAAGAGCCGCTCCAGGGCCCGCTCCAGCCCCTCGCGCAGACCTTCGGCGGTCACCTCCAGGGGCGACCCTGCGGTGGCAATGTCAGCTGCCGCCATCCCGCTCCTCAGGAGGCCTGATCCCCTGCACGTTGACGTTGACCTCCAGGACCGGCACGGAGAGGTGCTTCTCCAGGCTGTAGGCGACCGCACTCATCAGGTTGTGGGCGACCTCGAGGATCCGCACCCCGTGGTCGACCACCACGTAGAGCTCCACCGAGAGCCCCTCGTCGGAGACCCGCAGCTCGATCCCGCGCTCAGCGTTGTCCCGGTTCAGCAGTTCGGCGAGGCCGTCCCTCAGCCCCCTGGCCGACATCCCCACGATGCCGTAGCAGTCGCCGGCCGCCCGCGCTGCCAGCACCGCCACCACCCGGGGCGACACCTCCACCGAGCCGAGCGGGTAGGTCTGCATCAGCGGCCGGTTGCTTGGCACGGGAGCCTTCCTCCTGTCGAAGCGGCGGGGAGCCATCCGGGCCGCCCGGTGGCGCGCAGCGGCGGGGCTGATAGACTGCGGCCGGAATCATATCGGGGTTTGGTCCCGCGGCAGGGGCCGACAGTGTCAATTGTCTTCGAGGTCGTCATGGCGAAGCGGTGTGAGATCTGCGGCAAGGGACCGGTGGCCGGCAGCAACGTGAGCCACTCCAAGGTACACACGCGCCGGCGCTTCATGCCCAACCTGGTGACCGCCCACGTCGTCCCCCGGGGCGGCGGGTTGCCCCAGAAGGTGCGGGTCTGCACCCGCTGCCTGCGCACCTCCGCCAAGACCGCCTGAGCGAGCCCCGCTAGCGTTCGCCGTCTCTCAGCTGACGCAGCACCGAGACCATCTCCAGAGCCGCCTGGGCGGCCTCCACTCCCTTGTTCCCGAGCTTGCCCCCAGCCCGCGCCTCAGCTTGGTCGACCGAGTTGGCGGTGAGCACTCCGAAGGCGATCGGCATCCGGTGCCGCCGGGCCAGCTCGGCGATCCCGGAGCTGGCCGCCTCGGCCACGTAGTCGAAGTGGGGGGTGTCCCCCCGGATCACTGCCCCCAGGGCCACCACGGCGTCGCAGCCTCCCCGCTCCAGTAGCTCAGCCACCGCCACCGGTATCTCGACGCTGCCGGGCACCCAGATCAGCTCGATGTCCTGCTCCTCGACGCCGTGCTGGCGCAGAGTCCGGCCGGCCCCCTCCACCAGCTGTCGCACCACCGTCTCGTTGAATCGGGACGCGACCAGCCCGATCTTGAGCCCGCGCCCGTCCAGGATCCCCTCGGTCACCTTCATCGCTGCTCTCCCTGCTCCAGGCCCGGCTGTCTCAGCACGTGGCCCAGCTTGTCCCGCTTGGTCGCCAGGTAGCGCCGGTTGTGGTGGTTGGGGGTCACCTCCAGAGGTACCCGCTCCACCATCTCCAGGCCGTGCCCCTGAAGCCCGTAGTACTTTCGGGGGTTGTTGCTCATCACCCGGAGCCGGCGCAGTCCCAGGTCGGAGAGGATCTGGCTTCCGATCTGGTAGTCGCGGCTGTCCGCGGGGTACCCCAGTTTGAGGTTGGCCTCGACGGTGTCCAGCCCCTGGTCCTGGAGCGCGTAGGCGCGGAGCTTGTCCATCAGTCCGATCCCGCGCCCCTCCTGGCGGAGGTATACGACCACCCCCTCACCGGCAGCGGAGATCTGGCGCATCGCCTGGTGGAGCTGCGCCTGGCAGTCGCAACGCTGGGAGCCGAAGACATCACCCGTGAGGCACTCACTGTGGACCCGGACCAGCGTCGGGCGTTCGGGCAAGGGGTCGCCGAGCACCAGCGCCACGTGGATCGCCGCGGTTATCCGGTCCCGGTATCCGATCGCCCTCCAGATCCCCTCCTTGGTGGGGATCACCGTCTCCGCTCCCCGCTCCACCAGCTGCTCGCGCCGGTGCCGGTGGGCGATCAGGTCGGTGATGCTGATGATGGGAATCCGGTGCTGGCGCCCGAACCTCTCCAGCTGGGGACGCCGGGCCATGGTGCCGTCCGAGTTCGCGATCTCGCAGACCACCCCGGCGGGGCGCCGGCCGCTGAGCCGGCAGAGGTCGATCACCGCCTCGGTGTGGCCGGCCCGCTCCAGCACCCCCCCGGGCTTCACCCGGAGCGGGAATACGTGCCCGGGCCGGACGAAGTCGGCCGCGGTGGACCGCGGGTCCGCCAGAGAGCGGATGGTGGTGGTGCGGTCCTGGGCGCTGATGCCGGTCGTCACCGCGTCACCGGCGGCGTCGACCGAGACGGTGAACGCGGTCCCCTGGTGAGAGGTGTTGTTCCCCACCATCGGGGGCAGCGCCAGCTGGTCGAGCCGCTGTGAGTCCATAGCGACACAGATGAGCCCCCGCGCCTGGACCATCATGAAATTGACCTGGTCGACGGTGGCCGTCTCGGCGGCGAGGCAGAGGTCGCCCTCGTTCTCCCGGTCCTCGTCGTCGACCACGATCACGAAACGGCCCTGGCCAAACTCCGCAACCGCCTCTTCGATGCTGGCGAAGCTCACCTCACTCAGCTCCCGCAGCTGACCCGGGCCGCGTCCGGCTCCATGCCGCCGAACCGACTAGGTGTGGGGCCACCAGCCGCTCCACCAGCTTGGCCATCGAGTCGGCCTCCACATTGACCATGGTGCCCGGCAGGTAGCCGGACGCGACGGTGCTGGCCATGGTGTGAGGGATCAGCGACACCCTGGCCGTGGTCTCAGTCCCGCGGTCCTCGACCGAGACCAGGGTGAGCGAGCAACCGTCGACGGCTATGGAGCCCTGAGGGACGCAGTAGCGACCCACCGAGGCGGGGACCCGCAGGGTCAACCAGACGGCGTTCTGCTCCGGCTCCACCGCCAGCACCTCGCCGGTGGCGTCGACGTGGCCGCTCACCAAATGGCCGCCCACGGGTGCCCCCAGCGCCAGCGCCGCCTCCAGGTTGACCCGGTCACCAGACGCCAGCGCCCCCAGGGTGGTGCGCCTCAGGGTCTCCGGCATCACCTCGACCGCGACCCGGCCCAGCTCCCGGCTGACCACGGTCAGGCAGCACCCGTTCACGGCCAGGCTGTCATCCACCCGCAGCGCTCCCCAGCCCGACGGATGCGCGATCACCAGCACTCCGGGAAGCGCCTGAGGAATGGACTCTATCTCTCCGACGGCCGTGACGATCCCCGAGAACAACCTCATACCTCCGCGGTGACCAGGAGGTCCGGGCCCACCCGCTCGGCGCGCAGCCCCCGGGCCTGCCAGCTCTGTTCCAGAAGCGCGGTGCCCTTGCCACCAAATGGCCCCGGGGCCCCGGCACCGCCCAGCACCCGGGGGGCGACGAAGGCGACCATCCGGTTGCCCAGCCGCTGCTCCAGAAATGAACCCAGCAAGGTCGGGCCGCCCTCCACCAGGACGCTGACCACCTGGCGCCGACCCAGCTGGCCCAGGAGTTCAGGTAGCCCCACCCCCACCCTGCCCCCGGGAAGGCTGAGCACCTCCGCTCCGGCTTGCTCGAGAGCTCGGCGGCGTCGGGGGTCGGCTCCCTCCACCGTGGCGATCAGGATCCCCGCGCCCCGCTCCTCGAATAGCCTGGCCGTCGGCGGGGTACGAAGCCGACCGTCCACGACCGTCCGGAGCGGCTGGCGCCGTCCCTCCATCCCCCATCGGGCGGTCAGGCGCGGGTCGTCGGCCAGGACCGTGCCCGAGCCGACCATGACGGCGTCGTGCCGGCAGCGGAGCTGGTGCCCGCGCATCCTGGCCTCCTCAGACGTGATCCACTGCGACTCGCCGCTGGAGGTGGCCACCTTGCCGTCCAGGCTCATGGCGAACTTGAGGGTCACCCAGGGTCGACCGGTCGTCATCCAGGCCGCGAATTCCTCAATCAGCGTGTCGGCCTCCTCACGGCGCTCGCCCAGGATCACCTTGACCCCGGCGCCGCGGAGGCGGGCCAGACCCCTTCCGTGGACCCTGGGGTTGGGATCGAGGGTGGCGATGTGTACCTCGGCCACCCCCGCCTCCAGAACCCTCTCGGTGCAGGGCGGGGTTCGGCCCTGGATGCAGCAGGGCTCCAGGGTCACCCAGAGGCTGGCCCCGTTCGCCTGGGGCCCAGCTGCCTCCAGGGCGACCACCTCGGCGTGGGCGAGTCCGGCCCGAACGTGATAGCCCTCGCCGACAACCACCCCATCGCGCACGAGAACCGCCCCCACCATGGGGTTGGGCGAGGTCTGGTGGTCAGCCCGCCCCGCCAGCTCAAGGGCGCGCGCCATCAAGTCCAAGGGCTGGCCGGCCTCCATCCTGACTTCCGTCCCGTCGATCACTACTACTCCCTGCTGCGGAGCAGGGAGCTCGGGACCGGCCCAAGTTTCGACCGGACCTGTCTTCTCCCATCCAGACTCAAGAAGAGGCCGTCCTAGCCCTCGTCTCTGACTGTCGGCCCCGGAATTCCACCGAGTCCTGCGCTGCCGGGATGCTCCCCTTGGCGCTCGCGGGCTCTCACCGCCGGTCGGGATTCTCACCCTGCCCCGAAGACCAACTCAGCGTACCACAGCCCACGCAACACCCCGGCCGACTTGCCGGGCGCGCCATCCCGATGGGGGCGACTTCAGCCCGCTAACATCAGAGGGGCGTGCCGAGGTGGTGAAATGGTAGACACGCTGCTTTGAGGGGGCAGTGAGCGTAAGCTCGTCCGGGTTCAACTCCCGGTCTCGGCACCACCCCCGACCCCGCCCACAGAGGGGTTGAGCAGCTTCTCCGGCTCCCGGAGCCGGTCGGCCAACCGATAAAGGAACGCTGACGCCCGCATTCCATCGATCACCCGGTGGTCGAAGGAGAGCGAGAGGTTGGCTCGGCGTCCCACCTCCACCCGGCCTTCGCGCACCACCGCGCGATCCTCGATGGCGTGGACTCCGAGGATCGCCAGGTTGGGCCAGTCGACGAGTGGGGTCGCCAGCAGGCCACCCATCCTCCCGCCGCTGGAGACCGTGAAGGTGGAACCGCCCAGCTCCGCCACGCTCAGCTGGCCGGCCCGGGCCGCCTCCACCACCCGGACCAGCTCGGTCTGGAACGTGGCGGGAGCCATCAGGTCAGCGTCGGCGAGGGTGCCGACCACGAGCCCGTCCGGAGTCTGGACCGCAATCCCCAGCTTCACCCGGTCGTGGTAGACGATCTCCAGGGCCTGGTCGTCAAAGCTGGCATTGAAGACCGGGTCGTCGCCCAGGCCTGCCAGCGCAGCGAGGCAGATCAGCCCCAGGATGGTCGGCCCACCAGGCCGGCCGGCCGCCCCTTCAACCGCCTCCATGTCAGACTCCAGCACCACCGTGACCTGGGCCACGATCCGATGGGCCGCGGCCATCCGCTCGGCCATGATGCGGGCGGCTCCGCGCAGCGGAACCCGTCGGCCGGACTTGAGCAGGTCCGCCATGCGCACACGATCCCCGGGTCTGCTGCCGCTGACCTGGCCCAGGTCCACTCCTCGTTGGCGAGCGGCCCGCCTCGTGGAGGGCAGCGCTCGCACCCGCGAAGATGCCGGATCGTCACGACCCGCTCGCTCGGAGATCGCCGGAGGAGATGCTGCCGCCGCCGGCTCGGGCTGAGGTGCAGCAGCCTCCGGCTCCGGGCCATCGATCCGCAGGAGCGGAGCGCCGACCCGGATCCGAGCCCCCTCCGGGGCGAGGATCGCCCCCACCTTGCCCTGGAAGGGAGAGGGGATTTCAGCAGTGGCCTTGTCGGTGCCGACCACGACCAGGACCTGGTCGAGCTCGACCTCCTCGCCGACGGCGACCCTCCACTCGATCACCTCACCCTCGGTGACGCCCTCGCCCAGGTCGGGCAGCTTGAACTCGGCCACGGCCCGGCTCAGTAGTCGAGCATCAGGCGGGCGGCGGCAAGGACCCGCTCCGCCGATGGCAGGGCGTCGTCCTCGTTCTGCATGAGCGGGAAGGGCATGTCCATCCCGGTGACCCTGAGGGTCGGGGCCAGGAGCACGTCGGCCGCCTCCTCCTGGAGCAGGGCCGCGATCTCGGCGCCCACCCCGCAGTGGCGGGGGGCCTCGTGGACCACCAGCACCCGTCCGGTCTCATGAGCTGCCGCCAGCAGGCTGTCACGGTCAAGGGGATAGATGCTGCGCAGGTCCAGGACCCTGACCGAGGCCCCCTCGCCCTGGAGTCGGTCCGCAGCTTCCAGCGCCACCTCCACCATCGCCCCGTAGGCCACCACGGTCAGGTCCTGACCGGCCCGCACCACCGCCGCACGCTCCAGGTCACCGGGCTGGAACCTCGCCGGGACCTCCTGGCGGCCCCGCCGGTACATCCGCTTCGGCTCCAGGAACACCACCGGGTCGCCGCAGCTGACGGCTGCCAGCAGGAGCTCACCCGCCGAGACCGGACTGGAGGGCACCACCACCCGCAGACCTGGCATGTGGCTGAAGAGTGTCTCCGGGGAGTCCGAGTGGAGCTCGGGAGCCCTGGTGCCGCCACCGTAGGGAATCCGAACCACCAGGTGGAGTCCGTACTGGCCCCGGGTGCGCCAGCGGAAGCGGGCGGCCTGGGAGACCAGCTGTTCGAAGGCGGGGTACACGAAGGCGTCGAACTGGACCTCAACGATGGGGTGAAGGCCCACCAAGCTCATCCCGATGGCCGCCCCGATGAACCCTGACTCACAGAGCGGAGTGTCCACGACCCGGTCCGGGCCGAACCGAGCCTGGAGCCCCTGGGTAGCCCGGAAGACCCCGCCGTTGGCGCCGATGTCCTCCCCGAGCAGGAGGGAGTCCGGATCCTCCTCGAGCACCTGGCCCAGTCCTCTGGTGATCGCCTCGACCAGGTTCAGGCCGGCCTCCTCGACCACGCTCAACGGTGCTCCACAAGCTTCCAGGACGGCTCTCGGAGCCCGTCCGGAAGAAGTCCCCAGGGAGTCGAGCCGTGCACCGTGGCCGCGATCTCCTCGATCGGCACCGGCGGCACCTGTTCCAGAGCCGCCCCCACCGCGCGGAGCTCTTCGGCACAGTCCGCCCTGATCCGGTCCAGCTCCTCCTCGGTGGCCAGC
Source organism: Candidatus Dormibacteria bacterium (assembly GCA_049518775.1). Taxonomy (GTDB): domain Bacteria; phylum Chloroflexota; class Dormibacteria; order Aeolococcales; family Bog-877; genus Bog-877. Next base: position 5,185 of record JBEKRL010000043.1, on the reverse strand, counting down.
CCAGCCCTGACCAGGGCCAGCTGCGTCCGGCGGAGCGGCTCCATGGGCTCCCAGAGCCGGTCGAGCTCCCCCGGGCGGTAGAGCGAGGGTTGATCGGCGGTGCCGTGGGGGCCAAGGCGATACCCGATAGCCTCGATCAGGGTGGGACCCCCGCCGGCCCGGGCCCGCTCGGCCGCCTCCCGGACCGCCTGATAGCAGGCGAAGACGTCGAAGGCGTCGACGCGAACTCCGGGCATGCCGTAGGCGGAGGCCTTCTCGGCCAACCTGGTGACCCGGGTTTGACGGCTGACGGGGGTGCTGATCGCCCACTGGTTGTTGCTGATCAGGAAGATCACCGGGGCGCGCACCACCGCCGCCAGGTTGCAGGCCTCGTGGAAGTCACCCTCCGAGGTGGCACCGTCGCCTCCGTAGCCCAGCGCCACCCAGTCCCCGCCGCGGTACCTCGACCCCCAGGCGGCCCCGACCGCGTGGGGGAGGTTGGTCGCCACCGGTACGCAGATCGGAGCCACCCGATACCGCATCACGTCGTGCCAACCCCCGGGATGCCCGCTCCAGAGCAGCATCGGTACCAACGGGGGACATCCCCGCAGCGTCACCAGCGCTGCCTGCCGGTAGGTGGGGAAGAGCCAGTCCCGGCTGTCCAGCGCGAGGACGCTGGCAGCCTGTAACCCCTCCTCTCCGAAGTAGGTGGGATAGGTGCCCAGACGGCCCTGCCGCTGCAGGATCACCGCCCGCTCGTCGAACGCCCGCAGTCGGGCCATCGCCGAGAACAGCTCCAGAGCAAGCTCGCGGGGCCACAGCCGCAGCGCGGCGAGCATCGAGTCCGGCTCCAGCCCCAGGATGGTGCTGGCCCCGTCCAGCAGTTCAGCCCCCGGGGCACCCGCCATGGGGCCCCGAGGCGGACTGGGAAGTGTGCTGGTCATGTGGCCCTGGTCCGCACAGCGCCGCTAACTGTAGCAACGTGGCAGCCTCCGCCTCTGCGGGTACAGTTGACAACTGGACGGGGCAATCTTCACTTCAGCCCGGCTGGGAGCAACTCATTTCGATCACGATCGAGCCGTCCGAGTACGACCCCAGAATCGATCCGGCCGCCCCGGGGGTTGTGCCCATGGCCTCTGAGAGTCCGCGCGGCCCGGATCGGGGTGCGGCGCCCCTCAACTCCGGGCCTAACCCGGATGCCTTCTTCATCACGCTGGTGAGGAAACTGCCCCGCGCCCAGGCGGTGACCGAATCCTGACCCCGTCCCCCCGGCGCGTGGCGGTCATCGGGGCTGGGGTTTCCGGGCTGTCGGCCGCTGCCGAGCTGGTCCGGCTCGCCCGCGATGAGCAGACTCCGGCCTCGATCGCGCTGTTCGAGGCGGATGGCCGGCCCGGAGGCCAGATCGCCACCTCGGAGTTCTCCGGCACGGGCATCGAGCTTGGCGCAGAGAGCCTTTCCTTCGGTGGTGTGGAGACCGAAGCGGCGATCGAGAATCTGGGCCTGACTCCCCGCCTGGTGCGGCCCCAGACGTCGGCAGCCGGGGTCTGGGACGGCCGCAAGCTGGTGCCCATGCCCCAGGATTCCGTCCTCGGGGTACCCCTCCATCCCTGGAGGAGCGACGTGATCCGCGCGGTGGGGCCTCTTGGGGCGGCTCGTGCCGCCCTGGAGTCGCTGTTGCGCCGAGGATCCCCGGAACCGGATGGGGCCCTGGGCGACCTGGTGAGAAAGCGGCTGGGCAGAGCGGTCCTGAGCCGATTGGTCGATCCGCTCCTGGGCGGCCTCTACGCGGGGCCCGCGGACGAGCTCAGCACCGGGGCGGTCGCCCCCCAGTGGCTGGCGGCCATCGACCAGAGTGGCTCCCTTCTTCAGGGATTGCGCCAGGCAGCGCGAGGCCAGCTGCAGGAGCCCCGTTCAACCCTCGTCGCCAGCTTCGACGGCGGGCTTCAGACCCTCGTCGACGCGCTGCTAGCAGCCATCCCCGCCGGCAGCCTCCAGGCCAACCGACCGGCGACCGCGATCGAGCCGGTCGAAGGCAACCACGTCCGGGTCCATTCCAAGGGGCACCCGGCCGAGGAGTTCGAGGGGCTTCTCATGGCCGTGCCAGCCCCAGCGGCCGCCACCTTGCTGAAGCCGATCTCGGAGGGAATGGGCGATCTCCTGCGCCGCCTCGAATACGCCTCGGTAGCGACCATCGCCCTGGCCTACCCCGAGACCAGTGTGGCCCGACAGCTGCTGGGAAGCGGCTTCCTGGTCACCCGGAGGCCCCGGCGCGTCGTGACCGGCTGCACCTTCATGGACCGCAAGTGGCCACACCTGCGCCAGGCCGGCCGGACCATCCTGACGGCCTCGGTGGGCAGCTTCGGCGACGAGTGGGCTCTGAACCTGGACGACACCACCCTGATCACGTCGGTTCACCTCGAGCTGCGTCGAATCCTGGGGCTGAACGGGCTACCCCTCGAGGCCAGGATCCAGCGCTGGCACGGCGCCCTCCCCCAGTACCGAGTCGGCCACCTCGCCTGGCGGGCCAGCGTCGAACGGGCCGCTGCCGCGCTGCCTCTGCGGATCGAGCTGGCCGGAGCCTCCTTCGGAGGGGTCGGCGTGGCCGCCTGTCTCAATGGCGGCGCCGGCGCTGCCGGCCGGCTCTGGCGACGCCTGGGCGATGCCGGGCCAGCCCCAGAGCGGCCGCCGGGACTTGCTGAGACAATCGAGAGGCTGTGAGCTCATCTGCTGACGCCCTGGCTGGGCACCTCGACGATGGCCTGAACCGCGGGGGCAGGCCAACCCTGGGCAAAGAGGCAGAGGTGCAGGTGCGCCGGCTGCTGTCCCGCATCGGGGATGACCCCGACCGCCAGGGGCTGCGCGAAACCCCCCGACGGGTGGCCGAGAGCCTTGCCTTCCTCACCTCTGGCTATCGGCTCGACCTGGACCAGATCCTCGGCCAGGCGATCTTCGAGGAGCGCTACGACGAGTTGGTACTGGTCCGGGACATCACCTTCTACAGCCTCTGTGAGCACCACCTCCTCCCCTTCTTCGGCGTGGCTCACGTGGGCTACCTGCCGGCTGGCCGGATCATCGGGCTGAGCAAGCTGCCCCGACTGGTGGATGCTTTCGCCAAGCGCCTGCAGGTCCAGGAGAGGATGACCAGCGAGATCGCCCAGACCCTCCAGCGCTACCTGGAGCCACGGGGGGTAGGAGTGGTGCTGGAAGCGGACCACCTATGCACCATGATGCGGGGGGTCGAAAAGCCAGGGAACCGCACCATCACCAGCTACATGACGGGAATCTTCCGGAGAGACCCCCGGACCAGGGCAGAGTTCATGGGCCTGATTCGCGGTGGCCAATGAGTAGCCGGCGAGAGCTGGGTGGCCTGGCGCTGGCGGAGCTCCGGTCGATGCTCGCTGAGATGGGCCAGCCGGGCTATCGGGCGACGCAGGTCCGCGAGCAGGCCTGGACCGGCGGCGCCAACGGGTTCGAGGAGATGCTGACCTTGCCGGGAACGCTCCGCCAGCGGCTGGCCGAAGAGCTGTGTTTTCAGAGCCTGGCGCTGTGCCTGCAGACCTCCTCCGATCGAGGCCTCACCAACAAGCTTCTGCTCCGCGCCCACGACGGCCAGGAGTTGGAGACGGTCCTGATTCGACACCCCGGCGCGACGGGCGGGCGGGCCCGCAACACCGTCTGCGTCAGCTCACAGGTCGGGTGCGCGATCGGGTGTGTCTTCTGCGCCACCGGTCAGCTGGGGTTGCGCCGCAACCTCCAAGCGGCCGAGATCGTGGATCAGGTCCGGGCCGCCGCCACGATCTGGCGGAGGTCGGACCTGGGTTCGCCCACCAACGTGGTATTCATGGGGATGGGCGAGCCTCTGCACAACTATCAGGCGGTGGTGTCCGCGATCCGTCTCCTCCAGGAGTGGGGAGTCTCGCCGCGCCACGTGGTCGTGTCCACCAGCGGACTGGTACCCGAGATCGACCGGCTGGCGGCTGAGGGGCTGCCCCTCCGGTTGGCGATCTCGCTCCACGCCGCCACCGATGAACTCCGAAACCGTCTGGTCCCCCTCAACCAGCGCTACCCCCTGGACCAGTTGCGGGCGGCCGCCCAGCGCTTCACCGACTCCACCGGGCGCCGGGTGACTCTTGAGTACGTCCTGATCCGAGGGGTGAACGACCGGAAGGAGGACGCCTGGGCGCTGCGTCGGCTGGCGGCCAGCGCCCAGGCCCACGTCAACCTGATCCCCATGAACCCCATCCCCGACAGCGAGCTCGCCGCGCCCTCGGAGCCGACCTGCCGCGCCTTCGCGGCCCTCGTCGGTCCGCGGGCCAGCATCCGCTTCTCCAGGGGCGGCCGCGCCACCGCAGCCTGCGGCCAGCTCCGGGCCACGATGGCAGCCCAGCCGAGAAGGACCGCAAGCGCTGCCGCCGCCGAGCTCGCACTGCTTGGGGAGCCTTCCCGGAACTGACCGCTGTCAGCCGGTTCGGGTTCCTGACTGTGGGAACCGGTTCGGCGTGCCCTGCCATGTGGCCGCTCGACCCTCGTCACCACAAAAGAAAGAGACCCGGCAATGACCTACTCTCCCACCCCGTCTCCAGGGCAGTACCATCGGCGCTGACGGGCTTAACTGCTGTGTTCGGAATGGGAACAGGTGTTTCCCCGTCGCTATCGTCACCGGATCTCTAGTAGACAATACAACCAGCCCGGCAGCGGTCCTGTGACCGGCAGCCCCGCTGCGAGACTGGCGAAAGCGCGCAATGAGTGCTCCTGCTGGGGGGACCGCCCCAGAGGGCGCATCCCTGAACAGTGTGGTAGAGAGTGGTCAAGCCCTCGACCGATTAGTACCGCTCAGCTGAAAGCATTGCTGCTCTTACACCCGCGGCCTATCAACCAGGTGGTCTACCTGGGGTCTTACCCGGTTAACCCGGTGGGAGATCTAATCTTGGAGTGGGCTTCGCACTTAGATGCTTTCAGCGCTTATCCCTTCCGGACATGGCTACCCGGCGGTGCTCCTGGCGGAACAACCGGTGCACTAGCGGTCCGTCCAACCCGGTCCTCTCGTACTGAGGTCGGCTCTCCTCAAATCTCCTGCGCGCACGGCGGATAGGGACCGAACTGTCTCACGACGTTCTAAACCCAGCTCGCGTACCGCTTTAATGGGCGAACAGCCCAACCCTTGGGACCTACTCCAGCCCCAGGATGCGACGAGCCGACATCGAGG
>JBEKRL010000042.1:0-16953 GCA_049518775.1 Candidatus Dormibacteria bacterium | reverse complement strand
CTCGGCTCGCTGCTCTCCAAACCGCTCCAGTTCGTCTACCTGGCCAAGGACCAGGCCCCGGCGGTCGAGTCCAAGCTCCAGCAGCTCGACCTCGCCGGAATTGGCAGCCTGCGCGAGGAGATCCGCTCCTACGGTCCCGGAGCCGTGGCCGGGACCAGCCTCGCCTCCGACCTGATCGGCTTCGTCAACGCCGACGGGGTGGGCCAGTACGGCCTCGAGGGCTACTACGACCAAGTGCTCTCCGGCAAGCCCGGTCACCAGTCGGTGGTGCACGACCTCCAGGGCAACCCGGTGGTGCTCAGCGACCAGCCTCAGGTGGCCGCCGTGAACGGGCGCACCCTGAACACCAGCATCGACCCCACGATGCAGGCGACGGTGGAGCAGGACCTCGCCGCCGAGGTCCAGCAGGACCAGGCAGCCTCCGGGACCATGATCGTGATGAACGTCAAGACCGGAGGGATCGTGGCCTGGGCTGACTACCCCTCCTACGACGCCAACGACTACGCCACCGAGCCGGTCAGCCTGTTCCAGGACGCCGGGCTGGCCAGCCTCTACGAACCCGGCTCGGTGATGAAGGTGGTGACCTTCGCCGGGGCTCTCCAGCACGGGGTGATCACCCCCGATGGGACCTTCGATGAGACCCCGGCCACGGGGCTGGTCCAGGGGGTGCAGATCCACGACTGGGACGATCGCTACCACGGAATCACCAGCTACAACTGGGTGCTGGAGGATTCCCTCAACGTTGGGGCGGTGCACGTGGAGGAGCTCGAGGGCGCCCCGGGCTTCGTCGCCAACATGGAGAACTTCGGGATCGGCCAGCCCACCGGGATCGACCTCGCCGGGGAGGAGAGCCAGGCTGTGCCCGCTCTCTCGCAGCTTTCACCGCTCCAACTGGCGACCTCCAGCTTCGGCCAGGGCGTGGTGGTCACCCCGATCGAGATGCTGGCCGCGATCAACGCCGTGGCCAACGGCGGGGTCTGGGTCCAGCCCCACGTGGTCGCCTCGATCAGTGGCGGTGGCCAGCCCACCACCTACCTCAAGCCCAAGACCCGCGAGGTGATCTCAGCCCCGACCGCCGCCACCCTGACCCAGATGATGGTGGGGGTGGTCGACGCCACCGGGGCCGACGGCTCAGCCGCCCGGATCTGGCCCATCTGGAAGGGGGAGATCGCGGGCAAGACCGGGACCGCCCAGGTGGTCCAGAACGGGGCCTACGGCAGCAACGTGGTCGACTCGTTCGCGGAGTTCCTCCCCGCCAGCGATCCCCAGTACTCGATGATCTGCGTCCTCCGCGAGCCGCAGGTGGCCCCCCAGCTCCGTTTCGCCTTCTACGACGCCGCCCCCACGGTCCGGAAGGTGACCCAGGTGTTGATCGATCGCTTCAAGCTCCAACCATAGGGTGCCGCGGATGAACTGGCTGGCGGTGGTGGCCACATTCGCTGGCGCGCTGCTGGTCTTCCCGATGGCCATCCGGGGACTGGCTCGGGTCGGCCTGCGCGAGGTGGAGCGCCCCGACGTCCCCAGCTCCCACCTCTCCAAGACCGGCACCCCGACCGCCGGGGGGGTGGTCTTCGTGGCTGCGGCGCTGGTCGTCTGGGCGGTCGTGGCCCGGGACCCGGCGGGAGGGCTGGTGGCGGGGGCCGCGGTGCTCGGCTGCGCGGTGGGGCTGGTCGATGACCGGACCAAGGTGCTCCGGGGTGAGGGGATCCGCTTCCGGCCCAAGCTCCTGGTCCTGGTGGTCTGCGCTGGATTGCTCACGGTGGGGGTCAGGGCGGTCAATGCGACCCACCAGACCGTCCCCATGCTGGGACCCCGCGAGCTCGGGGTGCTGGGGCTGGTCCTGGTCGCCTTCGCCATCCTCGCCACCGCCAACGCGGTCAACCTGACCGACGGGATCGACGGGCTGGCGGCTGGCTGCGGCATCCCCGGCCTTTGCGCCTGTGGGGCTCTGGCCATGCTGGAGCACCGGGTGGAGCTGGCCACCACCTGCCTCTGCCTGGCGGCGGCGCTGGCGGCATTCCTCGCCTACAACCTCCCTCGGGCAAAGGTCTTCATGGGGGACGCCGGCTCGCTGGCGCTGGGGCTGGCCCTGGCGGTGGCGGCGAGCGAGGTCGGTGTCCTGGTGCTGCTCCCCCTGCTGGCGCTGGTGTTCGTGGCCGAGGCCGCCTCGGTGGTGGCCCAGGTGGGCTACTTCCGGCTCACTCACGGACGCCGCATCTTCCGGAGCAGTCCTATCCACCATCACTTCGAGTTGGGGGGCATGAGTGAGTGGGGGATCGACCTGCGCTTCTGGGCGGTGGCCTGCGTCGCCGCCGCCCTTGCCGCCTACTGGGCGGTGGCGGCGGGCCTCCCTGGGGGCGTGCGGTGATCGCCCACGTCGAGCGCTGGCTGCCCGTCGGCCAGGCCCGCCGGGGCGGGGCGGGCCTGCGCCGGCTGCCGCTCCCCGAGCTGGACGTCTGGCTCCTGCTGGTGACCCTGGCGCTCTGCGGTCTGGGGCTGATCATGGTCTACTCGGCCAGCCAGGCTCTGGCCTACACCGACTACGGGAACCCCGCCTACTTCTTCGAGCGCCAGCTGCTCTGGCTGGCGCTCGGGCTGGTGGCGATGGCGGTCTGCGCCAAGCTCGACTACCACCGCTGGGTCCGTCTGGCACCCTGGATGGCGGCACTCACCGGAGTCCTCCTGGTCCTGGTGCTGATCCCTCACATTGGGGTTGAGGTCCAGGGGGCCAGACGCTGGATCAGGGTCGGGTCGTTCGACCTCCAGCCCAGCGTTCTGGCCCAGTTCCTGGTGGTGGTGGCGGGGGCGGTCTGGCTGAACCGCCTGGGGCCCCGGATCAGCGATTTCCGCGATGGGGTACTCAACTACTCCTGGAAGATCGCGGTGGTGGGGCTCCTGGTGGTCATGGAGAAGGACCTGGGCTCGACCCTGGTCCTCGCGACCGTCGCCGTCGGGCTGCTCTGGGTTGCCGGGGTGCGCTTCCGCCACCTGGCAGGGGTGCTGGTGGCCAGCCTGCTGGCCGGGCTGCTGCTGATCCGGGCCGAGCCCTACCGCACCGCCCGGCTGCTCAGCTACCTCGACCCCTTCGCCCACCGGCTGGGCAGCGGGTTCCAGGCGGTCCAGGCCCTCTACGCGCTGGGCGTTGGCGGCGTCTTCGGCACCGGGCTGAACGGAGCGGTGCCGCCCTCGCAGCTGCTCCCGGAGGCGCACACCGACTTCATCTTCGCGATCATCGGAGAGGACCTGGGCCTGGTCGGTACTCTTCTCGTGCTGGCCCTCTTCCTGGCCTTCGCCTGGTGCGGGGTGCGGGCCGCGCGAAACGCGCCCGACCGGCTCGGCGTTCTCCTGGCTGGAGGCGTCACCATCTGGATAGTTGGCCAGGCGCTGATCAACATCGGCGGCGTCACCGACACGATCCCCTCGACGGGGGTGCCACTCACTTTCATCAGCTTCGGGGGATCCTCGCTGGCGCTGTCTCTGGCGGCCACAGGGATCCTGCTCAACATCTCGGCCCGGCGGCGCCGAACGGGGACGGGTAATGCGCGTGCTAATCACCGGTGGGGGAACGGGCGGTCACTGCACCCCGGCCATAGCGGTGGCGGAGGCGCTGCGGGAGACTGATCCCAAGCTGACGCTCGCCTACGTGGGTCGGGCCAGCGGGCCCGAGTCCGAGCTGGTCCCGCAGGCCGGCATCGACTTCGTCGGCCTTCACCTGGGCAGCCTCGGCCCCAGCGCGTTCGGCGCCCGACCCCGGCTGGCCGGCCGGTTGGCCGTCGCCTTCGGCCAGGCGACCCGACTGGTGAGCCGCTTCCGGCCCGACGTGGTTCTGGCCACCGGTGGCTACGTCTGCGTGCCGGTCTCCATGGCCGCCCGCCAGCGCCGGATCCCGGTGCTGATGCTGGAGCAGAACGCGCTCCCGGGCCGGGCGGTGCGCTGGCTGGGCTCCTGGGTCCGCGATGTGGCCACCTCCTTTCCCGGCACCGCGGCCTATCTGCCCCGGGCCAGGGTGGTGTGTACCGGCAACCCGGTCCGGCGGCCCTTCGCCGAACTCGCCGGGCGCTCCACCCGGCCTGGTGCGCCACACACACTCCTGGTGATGGGTGGCTCGCAGGGGGCCCGCAACCTCAACGGGGTGCTCCTGGAGGCGCTGCCCACCCTGCTCGGGGCGAGTCCCCAGGTGAGAGTGGTCCACCTCACCGGACCCTCCGACCATCCCCAGGTGGTGGCGGCTGCCGGGGCCGCCGGAATACCGCTGGGTGACCGCTACCAGCCGCTGCCCTTCGTCTCCGACGTGGCCGAGCGGCTGGTCGCCGCCAGCCTGGTGGCGATGCGGGCTGGGGGCAGCTCGCTGGCCGAGGTGGCCTGTGTAGGGCGGCCCATGGTCCTGGTCCCCTACCCCCACGCCGGGGAACACCAGGCCGCCAATGCCGAGATCTTCGAGGAGGCGGGGGCGGCCCGGGTGCTTCCCGATCACGAACTGCGGGCCTCCCGCTTCGCCGAGGTCGTGCTGGAGATCATGGGGGACCCCGAACTCTGCCAGCGGATGGCCAGCGCCAGCAGCTCGATGGCCAGGCCCAGGGCCGCCTTGGACGTGGCCGAGCTCCTGGGCCGACTGGCCGACCAGAGGCGCTGAACTTGGCCGACACGGGCCTCGCGGTCTGGCCGGCTCCACCTGCCCACCTGCACCTGCTCGGAATCTGCGGCTACGCGGTCTCCGGGCTGGCGCTCTGCTGCCAGGAGCTGGGCTTCCGGGTGACCGGCTCCGACGAGGACGCCTATCCGCCGACCACCGACACCCTGAGGGCCGCCTCCATCCCGGTCGGCGACGGGCACGACCCCGCCAACCTGGAGCGCTGGGGGGTACCCGACCTGGTGATCCTGGGCAACCAGGTCCAGCCCGGGAACCGGGAGCTGGCGGCGGCCCGGGATAGGGGGCTACCAGTACTCAGCGAGGCCGAGGCCTACCGGGGGCTCGCCGAGGGCAGGACCCGGGCGGTGATCTGCGGCACCCACGGCAAGACCACCACCTCGACTCTCACCGCCTTCATGCTGGAGGCCGCCGGCTGCCGGCCGGGGTTCCGGTTGGGCGCCACCGCCCGGGACTTCGCCACCACCGCCAGGCTGGGCGACCCCAGGCCGGGGGGACCGTTCGTCTTCGAGGGCGACGAGTACACCACCTCGGCGCTGGACCCTAGGGCGAAGTTCCTGCACTGGGAGCCCCAGGTGCTCACCCTGCTCAACCTGGAGCTGGACCACCCCGACATCTACCCCGACCTCGACGCCTACACCGCCCCCTACCGCGAGCTGGTGGCGGGGCTCCCCGCCTCCGGCTGGCTGCTCTACAACGCCGAGGACGCTCTGGTGGCCCAGCTGGCGGCCCCGGCCATGGCCCAGCGCGAGAGCTGGGGGCTGACCCGGGGCGACTGGGCCCTGGCCCGCCCGCCCATCGTCGAGGGTGGCCGACAGCGGATCACCGTGCGTTGCCCGGGCGGGGGGGAGCTGGTGCTCCGGCTGCATGGTTTCGGCCCCCACAACGCAGCCGACGCCGTCGCCGCTCTGGCCACCGCGGTCCACCTCGGCGCCGACCCCGGTCGGGCCGCCGCCGCCGCCGCCGACTGCCACGGGGCGGCGCGGCGCTTCGAGGTGCTGGGCGCAGCCGGCGAGGTGACGGTGGTCGACGACTACGCCCACCATCCGACCAAGATCCGGGCCACCATCGCCGGGGCCCGCCAGAGATTCGGGGAGGGGGTGCAGCTGGTCATGGTCCACGTCCCCCACACCTACTCCCGCACCCGGGCCCTGCTCCCCGAGTACCGGGACGCGTTCCTCGGGCTCGACCTCCTGGTGCTGGGGCCGATCGAGCCGGCCCGGGAGCGTCACCTGGAGGGGACGGTGAGCTCGGAGCAGGTGGCGGCGCTGGTCCTGGGTCCGGAGATGCTGCTGGTGGACTCCGCCGGGGCCGCCATCGAGGCGGTGCTGGAGCGGCTGCGGCCACCGGCGGTGGTGGTCTGCAGCTCGGTCCGCGGCTTCGATGGGGTGGCCGGCCGGCTGCTTATCCGGCTCCGCGAGCGCCAGGGATGATCGGGGAGGAGCTGCCCCCATCGCTGCGCCAGCTGCTGGCCGGGCCGCTGCGCCACGGGGCCCTCCGCCAGGACGAGCCGCTGCGCGGCCACAGCCAGTTCGGGGTGGGAGGGCCTGCGGACTGGTACTGGGAGCCGGCCGCGCTCGAGCTGCTCCCCGAGCTGGTGGGGTGCTGTCGCGAGCTGGGCTTCCCGCTCACGGTGCTGGGGGCGGGCAGCAACTGCCTCATCCTCGACGGTGGAATCCGGGGGCTGGTCCTGCGTTTCCCGGCCATCCCGATGGTCGACGAGGGTGGGGGCCGGGTGCGCCTGGAGGCGGGCTCAATGCTGCCCCGGGCGGCCTTCGACACCGCCTACCGGGGGCTCTTGGGGCTGGCCTTCGGGGTGGGGATACCCGGCACCGCCGGGGCGTCCGTCGCCGGCAATGCCGGCGCCTTCGGAGTCGAGCTGGGCGAGCTCCTCGAGGAGTTGGAGGTGGTGCTGCCCGGCGGTGAGCTGCGCAGGCTGGGACCCCGGGAGCTGCGCCCCCGCTACCGCCGCACCGCGCTCCAGGAGCCTCCGCTGGAGGGGACGGTGGTGACCAGGGCCTGGCTCCGACTCCAGCCGGGCGATTCCAGCCTGGCTAGGGCGGAGGTCCGGCGGATCATGACGGAGCGCAAGGTCAGCCAGCCCACCGGGGTCAGGACGCTGGGAAGCACCTTCAAGAACCCGCCCCAGGAGGCCGCGGGGAGGCTGATCGAGGCCTGTGGCCTGAAGGGGCACCGGGTCGGCGAGGCCCAGGTGTCGCTCCAGCACGCCAACTTCATCTGCAACCTGGGCCAGGCTCGCGCCGCCGACGTACTTGCATTGACGGACCAAATCCGTCAACGTGTAGCCCAGCGCTTCGGGGTTGAGCTCGAACTGGAGATCATCCCCGTCGGCAGTCCCGATTTCCGCACACGTTCCAGCTGAGGGGCAGCCATGAGATGGCCGGCGCGCCAAGAGCCCACCCGGGGCCGGTACTTCGGCGCCGTCGTGCCGGACGAGTTCGGAGCCTTGCGAGCGCCGCAGCGCGCCGGGCCCGGCCGTCCTCCGGTGCGGCGGCGCCGGCCTGGGGAGGGGCGGATCGGCTCCCGCCCCATCTGGGGCCGGATGGACGACGAGGAGATCGAGGAAGTGGCCCGTCAGGCGGCCGAGCGCCGGGCGGCCCGGTTCCGGGACCGGCAGCGCTTCCTGGGCCGGATGCGGGGCTCCGCCGAGCACCGGACCGCGGCGTTGGAGACCTGGCGGGAGGTCGGCAGGGGGCCCAAGGTGGTGTCGGCGGTCTTGGCGGTGGCCGTGGTGGCGGCGGTGGTGCTCTTCGCTCTCCCCTGGCTCAAGGTGCAGAGAGTCGAGGTGGAGGGCTCCTCGGTGGTCTCCCAGCAGCAGCTGCTGGTTGAGTCCGGGGGCCGCTGGGGCGAGAGCACTCTGCTGCTGAACACCTCCGCGATGGCCAGCGCCCTGCTCGCCGAGCCCTGGGTCAAGGCCGCCAGCGTCCAGCTCCGCTGGCCCGGCACCCTGGTCCTCTCGGTGACCCCTCTGCCCCCGGTGCTGGTCTACCAGCGCGGCTCCGGTCAGCAGCTGCTGGCCGCCAGCGGGGCGGTGCTGGGCGCCATCCCCGCGATCCCGGGCGGGGAGCTGCCGCTTCTGGTGGACCAGCGCTCCCGCGGTCCGGCCAAAGCCGGCTCGGTGGTCGTGCCGGCCCGGCTCACCCAGGCCCTGGTGGCGCTCTTCCATGTCTTCCCCGCCGCCTACGGGGTGGGGCTGGACCGCTGCGTGGTGACCTCGATCGGGGCGCTGGACATCGAGAGCAGCGTGGGCTGGACGGCCGACCTGGGGCTGGCCCTGACCGGCGCCCAGATCAGCTCCATCGGGCCCAAGCTGGAGGCCCTGCGGGCGCTGGCGGGCCAGGTCAACCTCAAGAGCGCGGGCATCAAGGAGATCTACCTGGAGGACCCCTCCCAGGTAGAGGTGAGCTACTGAGCCGGGCAGCACCGGGGTGGTGGCCCTCCCGACGCAAAATTGAGGGTATGAGCCCCGCCCGAGACACAACATGATGTGGTTTTGGCCGGTTTCGGGGCTTGTGCTGGACCGAGTTTGCGGATACACTGCAGGGCGGTCCCCGAGCCGGCACGAAGGGGACCTGGGGCGCCCCTCTGGTTCGACCTTCAGCACATCCAGACGTTGCAAAAAATCTCACCATCACAGTTGGGGAATCTGCTCATGACCGAGCCTGCTCGGGGTGGCCCGGCGAGTGCTGGGGACCGGTTCTGGCCGGGCCTGAGTTGAGCGGGCGCCGTCTGGCCGCCGTCGACCTGGGCAGTGCCAAGGCCTGCTGTGCCGTGGCCGAGGATGACGGCGATCGGCTGCGGGTGCTGGGGGTGGGGGAGTGCCCCTCCAGCGGGGTCCACAAGGGGGTCATCACCGACCCGGATGCCGCCACCCAGTCGGTCTCCAAGTGCCTGGACGCGGCCGAGCGGGCCAGCGGGGCGGAGATTGACTCGGCGCTGCTCTCGCTGGGCGGCCGCCACATCCAGAGCCGCTCCAGCCAGGCGGTGGTCTCGGTGACCTCGAGGGGTGGGGCGGTGGGCTCGGGTGACCTCAGCCGGGTGCTCGAGGCCAGCCGGTCCGTGCCGCGGCTCGAGGGCGAGGAGGTGATCCACCTGATCCCCCGCCAGTACCGGGTCGATGCCGGGGCCGGGGTCCGGGACCCGCGCGGGATCCCCGGTAGCCGCCTGGCGGTGGAGGCCGAGCTGGTGGTGGCGTCCAGCGCCCACCTGGCCGCCCTGGTGGGCTGTGCCCATGCCGCCGGGCTTCGCATCGACGACGTGGTGGTCCAGCCGCTGGCCTCGGCCGAGGGGGTGCTCCGGGACGTGGAGCTGGAGGGCGGGGTGGCGGTCGTGGATGTCGGCGCCGGCACCACCAACATCGCCATCTTCAGGGCCGGGACCATCCGCCGGGTGATGGTGCTCCCGGTGGGGGGCCAGAACGTCACCAACGACCTGGCCGCTGGGCTTCGCTGCGACCAGGACGAGGCCGAGCTGCTCAAGTGCCGCCACGGCCACTGCGACCCCGCCCAGGTCCTGCCCGAGGAGATGGTGACCCTGGTGGGGCGCTCCCACGTGGGGGCGGAGGAGGTGCCCCGGCGCTGGCTGGCCGAGATCATCGAGCCCCGGGCCAGGGAGATGGCCCGGCTGATTGGTGGGGCCCTGGAGGAGGACGGCCAGGGTCTCAGCAAGCTGGTGCTCACCGGTGGCGGGGTGAGGTTGAGGGGCTTCGCCGCCGCGGTTCACCAGATCCTGGAGATGCCGGTCCGGCTGGCGGTGCCAGAGGGACTGGGAGGACTCGCCGATCAGCTCGGCATGCCCGAGCACGCGGCCGCTGTCGGGCTCTTGCGCTGGGGACAGCGCTCGGGCACCCGGGGCGGCGCCAACCAGAGGACCACCCGCAGCGCGGGCCGGCTCAACCGCTGGCTCCACGAGCTGTTCTGACCCTGAAGGAGACCCCGATGCCGCAAGACGATCTCGACCGAACCACCCAGGGCCACGCTCGTATCAAGGTCATCGGCGTGGGCGGTGGCGGCAGCAATGCCGTCAACCGGATGATCAGGGCCAAGCTCCGTGGTGTCGACTTCATCGCCGTCAACACCGACCGCCAGGCGCTGGATACCTCCGAGGCTCCCTCCAAGATCCACATCGGTCGCAAGGTGACCCGCGGCCTGGGCTGTGGCGGCGACCCCGAGGTGGGGGAGATGGCTGCCGAGGAGTCCCGCGAGGAGCTCTCCAGCGCCCTCCACGACGCCGACATGGTCTTCGTCACCGCGGGGCTGGGTGGCGGCACCGGCACCGGGGCGGCCCCGATCATCGCCGAGCTGGCCCGCTCCAGCGGGGCGCTGACCATAGGGGTGGTGACCAAGCCGTTCACTTTCGAGGGTCGCAAGCGGATGGACACGGCCGAGCGGGGGATGGAGGCGCTGTCGGGCCGGGTCGACACCCTGATCACCATCCCCAATGACCGGCTGATCGCGGTCACCGATCGCAAGACCACCATGCTGGATGCCTTCAAGAAGGCCGACGACGTGCTCCGCCAGGGGGTCCAGGGGATCAGCGACCTCATCGTCTTCCCCGGCCTGATCAACCTCGACTTCGCTGACGTGAAGGCGATCATGATGGGCCAGGGCGCAGCTCTGATGGGGATCGGCTATGGCAGCGGCGACAACCGGGCCCAGGACGCCGCCCGGGACGCCGTCTCCAGCCAGCTGCTGGAGACCTCGATCGCTGGGGCCAGAGGGATCCTGCTCAACGTCACCGCCAGTCCCGACCTCACCCTGTACGAGGTCAACGAAGCCTGCGATCTGATCCGGCAGAGCGCCGACGCCAACGTCAACATCATCTTCGGGGCCGTGGTCGACGACCGCATGGGCGGCGACGTCAAGATCACCGTGATCGCGACCGGGTTCAGTCCCACCGCCCCGGTCAACCCGCTGCTGGCGGAGCGGTACAACACCGTCCGGCCCCAGGACCTCCAGGAGCCGCTGCCCGAGCGTTCGCGCCAGCCCCAGCGAGAGAACCCCAACCTCTACGAGGACGTCGACATCCCCGCCTTCCTGAGGGAGCCCCGCTGAGGCGGGGCTTCGATCTGTTCGGCTGAGGCTGCGGCGCGGAGTCGAGGGGCTCCGCGCCGGCCCGGCCGGTTCCCCTGCACCGCTGACTCAACCCTGGTGGGGTCGGTGAGGTGACCTGGGTCGAGGGCCTCCTGTCCTGGCCGGTACTCTCACTACCCGTCTGCCGGGGGACGTTGGCCCTGAGGGGATCAGGCAAGGCGCTCTGATCGTACCGAGAGTGAGTGTGTATATTATGCGCATGCCACGCGCGAACGTGTATCTCCCCGACGACCTGGCGGCCAGAATCCGGCCTCTCGGCCTCAACCTCTCCAGCGTCCTCCAGGGCGCGCTGCGCGAGAGGCTGGACTCACTTCGGGTTGAGGCCTGGCTCCGCGAGCTGGAGCAGCTGCCCGCGTTGGGGCCGGGGCCGGGGACGGCTCGGGAGGCACTCGATGGTGTCGAGCGGGCAGGTGGTGGCTGAGCCGCTGGTCTTGGAGACCGCTGCCCTTCTCGATCTCCTGTTGGGGGGCCCCGAAGGTGACGCGGTTCGGACCGCCCTCCGCGGCCGTGACGTTCATATCTCGGACCACGTCCCGGTGGAGGTTGCCGTGGCGCTGCAGCGCCTGGCGGCCTGGGGCAGGCTGTCGCAAGCCCAGTTGGCGCGGCGCGTCTCACTCTTGGCCCAGATGCCCTGCAGTCACCACGCGGCTTCGGAGCTTCTGGGGGGGGCTGTGGCCCGCGCCGGGCTGCGCCTTGGGGACGCTCTCTCGGTCGAGCTCAGCGACCGTCTCGCGGCTCCGCTGGTCACCACTGACTCCCGGCTTGCCACCGCCTGGAATCACTGCTGGCTGGTTGCCGCCGCGCCGACCCCGGGGAGCCTGGCCTGAGCTCTTCAGCCAGATGCCGACGGTTCGGGCCGAAGCCGGGGCCAGGATCCGGGCCTGAGGCTGGGGCCCAGGCCGGTGACGCTGGGCATCGGCTCCACGTTGGTGGAGGTGGAGATCGGGGGTTCGAATCCGCTCGGGGTCGCCATGCTCTCAGTTCAAAAAGATGGGAGTTCTGTGCAGCGGCCCATGCGAGCGCCCAGGCATTTCGGGCACTTGATGCCAATTCTGATGCCAACCGGGCCGGCGAGCTGGACGTCGCTATTGATTGGGGCTCCGGACCGGAGGCCGCCAGCACCAGCAAGGGCCCCACGGCGGCGGCCCCAGCGCCACGCGGAGGGGCCAAGGTGCCCGGAGCTGAGCGCCTCGGTCTCGGCTCAAGCGTCTGCAGGCGTGCCGACAGGCTCGACCGTCTCGCCGGAGACGGGGGTCGACCCCGCGACCTTCTCCTGGGCAAGCCTTTGAAGCCGTGCGCTGGGCGGCTGAGTTCAGACGGACCACCACCGGCCGTCCACCTATATGGCCTTGGCTGCCACCCTTCGGACTAGGTCTGGGAGGCTACCGACGAGGCCCTGGTGTGAGGGCCGATCTGCACTCCTAGTACTCGGTCCAGCCACGAGCCGTTCACCCTAGGTTCACCGAAGCCCGGCCTCACCCCGTGATGAACGCTGCCGGCGGTGCGAGCGTGGACTCCAGATCTGCGTGACGCCCACGGTGTACTGCTCCGCCTGCCAGAAGGCGCTCAGGCGGCACCAGAGGCGGGGCCGGGCGGGACCCCCCCTGACCCGGGAGGGCGAGAGCGGCCCGCAACGGGCGGACCGTCGCTTGCACCTGGGGAAGTTGGACCGTCTCCCGGAGGCCCTGAAGGAGGCGAGCCTGGAGGGGGAGCGGGCGGTGCCTCCCGAGGTCCGCCGCCAACTCGACGGCCGACCGTCGCGGACCCCCAAGCCCGACTCCTAATCGCGGCGTTGGCATCTTCACGCAGGCCGTACGGGCCAGCTCTGTCATCAACCCGTCACCTGAGCGCCGGGCGGCTCGGCTAGGACAGTGGGTACGCTCGGCCGGTGTGCCCGCGGGCATCGGACGGAGACGGCAGGGCGATGGTCCCGTAATCCCGTGAATGACCAGGCCGAACCCGCACCCGCCGGATGCGGGGGGATCGAGGCCGCGCCGGCCGCCAGCACGATACGACCGCGGCCGAACCGGCTCGTGAGGCACAGCTGGCTCGCGGTCCTTGGAGCTCTCTCCGACTGGGCTCCCGCGTGGCCGACCCAAGAGGCTCTCGGCCTGGCCGGGGTGGTCCTGATCGGCTTCGGTTGCGCCCGCTTCTCCGGTCTGTACCGGCTCTCCGGGCTGATCGCGGTTGGCCTGGGCGCCTGCCTGCTCATGCTCATCCCTGGTGGCGTGAAGCGGGGCGCCAGCCCTGTCACCTGGAGCGTGGCCGTCTTCCTGGGGGCGATAACCAGCGGGCTCGTCTTCCATGTACACCCCCAGAGCGCGGTGGCGCTGGTAGCTGGCACCGCGGTCGCGATCATGGGAGGGGCCGCCGCGGTGCTGGTGGTCGCGTCCGACCGAACCTGGCTGCGCGTGGTGGGTTGTCTGGTGGCCGGCTCTGTGAGCCTGGCTACGCTGCTGGAGCACCTGCGCTGGGGCCGTGCGTCCATCGACGTGTTCAACTTCGCTCAGCGACTCACCCTGCAACTCCTCCACGGGAAGGACCCGTACGCGATTGCCCTTCCCACCACCACCCCCCACGTGCCCCTGGCCCACTACACGTACTGGCCTGGGGTGTTGCTCCTCTCGGTTCCGGGACGGTTGATCGGTGACATCCGGGTCAGCAACCTGCTGGCGGCGGTGGCCCTGATCGCTGCGATCACCGTTCTCGCCAAGCGCCACGGTGGCGGCGAACACGCCTGGCGGTGTCTGGTGCTCTGCCTGACTCTTCCTTTCTTTCCGTTCATGATTCTCCAGGCTTGGGCCGAGGTCTACCTCATGGCCGCGATCGCGCTCTGGATCCTGCTGCGCGACAAGCACCGTACGAGCTCGGTGGCAATCCTGGGAGTGGCCATGGCGACGGTGCCCACCCCCCTGCCGTTGCTCGTGTTCCCCTTCCTCTGGTGGCGTCGGGCCAGGGTGGAGATCGTCGCCGCCGCCGTGCTGGCGGTGGCGATCTCCTTGCCCTTCGCCGTCTGGGCCGGCCCCGCCAATTTTGTGTCCTACACCCTCGGCTTCCAAGCGCACCTAGCGCCCCGGGTGGACGGGCTCGACTTAGACGCCGCCTGGATCCGGCTGACGGGTGCCTGGCTGCCCACCTGGGTGTGGCCGGCATGGACCGGGACGACTCTGCTCCTGCTCTCCCGGGCACGCCCGCGTAGCTGGACGGTGGCGTTCTACCTCGGCGCTGTCCTCCTTGCGGTCGCCTTCCTCTTTGCCAAATGGGCCTTCTTCAACTACTACTTCCTGGTGGTCATGGGCGTCATCCTGGGCGGCGCGCTCCAGCGCCCCAGCACGGTGTCAGCGGGCGCGCCCGAGGACCCCATCCGGATCTCCAAATCGAGTGACCCTGTGGCGGTGGCAGCCGGGGTTGGCGGGCCGTGACCATTACGGCGGGGGGATCGATCCCGAGAAGACTCGGGCTGTGCCTCGCTGCGCTGGCGTTCCCACGGGCGAATAGCTCAGCGGTGGCGCGCCTCTCTCACACCGAGGAAGCCGGAGGTGCCAATCTTGCTTCGCCCACGCCGCCGGTTCTGATGGCATCACCAGTGGCAGCGCCGGCCGACTCCGCCGCTGCGTGGCGTGAGCCGCGGCGGCCCCAAGCCCGGGTTCTGCGGTACATGACTGGGTCCCTGACGACCACAAAGCCTCCAGACCTGTACGCTGTGCGGCCGAGTCCGGGGGCGCTAGCGTAGGAGGCAAGGTTTTCGGGCTTGGAAAGTACCCCTCATCGTGTCTCCCAGCGGGCCAGCCGGTCATCCCGTTGGGCTGGAGCCTGCGAGTGGTGGCAAGGGGTTACCCCGGCGCTCTCTTTCCTGAGTCGGCTGGGGTGCACGAGCCGGTGGGCACTTCTCACACGCTCGGCCCCCCACGGGTGCCCCAGCCATGCTCTCCAGGTCAGCGGCGACTGACAGGCCGTCCGGGAGGAAACCCTTTGGGGCGCGGAGCTGCTTAGTGCCGCCCCAGCACCCCCAGGGCCCGGCGCCTCGGCGTCCTGCAGGTCATGGCCTCGGCTTCCCAAGGCCCCATGGACTGCACGGAGCCGTTGGTCTCGGGAGGACCGAGGTAAGTAAGGGTCGGTCCGATCCAGCCCTCGACCTGGACTCCGCCCGGGCAGGTGACAGGCCGTAGGTAAGGGGTCCGATTTTCTCCACCATCGCATCAGTTCTCAGTTGGCTGGTATGGTGGCCCGCGGTTGAATACGGATCGGGCCAAGCCACACATCGCGGGCCGGAGCCCACTTCGGCCTGAAGTCTAGCCATCAGATGACCTTGAGGACTCCCGCCTCCGATAGCGCCTCCGATCGGCAGGAGGTTGCGACGCTTCACAGGCCTGCCCAAGGGTTACTGGGTGCCTTCGTGCTTTACTTGGGCGGCTTGGCAGTGGCCGATTTGCTAGGCGCTCCTCACTGGGTGGCGATCCTGATTGTCCTGGGAGCATCTGCGCTGGTCTGGCGTTCATGCGCACCACACGCATCACGAGGTCGCTGGCTGCTGGGTGCCCGCGCTCAGTGGGCGTGCTTTGTGGCTGCACTGTGCCTTATGGCTTGGACGATCGCCCCAGCTCTACTGCATTCATCGGTCCAGGACGACCAAGCTCCGTCTATACGCTGCGCAGCCCAGGCCCTTTGGCACGGGGCCGACCCTTGGCTGGAGGGAGAGCCTGAATGCATGGCTTCGATCGCCTTTTCGGCTCCCGACCTAACCCCCCTGCGCGTTGGGCCCTTTGCCGAGCGCGGGTACCCCACGAGAGAGGCGATTACCACAGTTGAGCACAGAGATATATCTACTGGGTCATCCGAGGGGTTCCCTCGATACGGCTATCCGCCCCTGGCCGCTCTATGGATGCTACCTGTCGCTTATGCCGGGTGGCAGCTCACAACCTGGTACATCCTTGCAGTTCTCGTCGTCCTCCTAGCACTCGTTTGGTGGCGACCGACCCCCAATCGCATGCTCTTGGCGATCCCTCAGATGCTAGGGTTGGCCATGTTCGTCGCGGCATTCAATGGTGATTCGGAGGTGCTCGCCTATGCAAGTCTGATCGTGGCGTTCGCATGGCTGGATCGTCCGCGTGCCAGTGCCATTTGGATGGGTGTTGCACTCTTGTCTAATCCTCTAGCGTGGATCGTCGTCCCGGGGTGGCTGACCCTGATCCTACGCACACCCAACTGGCGGGTGCGGCTCGGATGGCTAGTTGGTAGCACCATGGCGGGATTGGCGCCATGGCTGGTCTGGGACCACTCATTGCTCGTGCAATTGTGGCACTTTGTGACGCTTCCGGAGTTTCCGCTCGGGATCGCGCTTGGTGCTCTCACACACTATCCTTACCCCCCTTCCTGGCCCTTCTTCGCGCTATTTGCAGCCGCTGTCGCGGGCCTGGCTGGACTTGCGTGGTGGCAGCCAAAGTGGCGCTGGGCTTGTGCTGCAGCCGTCTGGGGAGCCTTCGCTTTGAGTTGGCGAGGTAACGCTTTCTATTTCCTTCCGCTGTTCTGGCTAAGTCCAGCGATCCTGATTGGCTGGTGGCATGTGGAGCATACGGTCGCGGCCCCTGTCTCAGTTGCCTCGGGCGTCTCCATAGTGTCCCTTTCGAGTCCGCGAACGGACGCACCCGAGGTATAGGCGCGCCGACGGCGCTGCCTGTCCGGTCCTTGTGAATGCTACCGGAGTCCCCCCGTTTTCGACGCCTTTCGACGTCATGCGTTGGCGGACTCATCAGTGGACCGGGTCTTGACCTGGCTCGAGGTCGCCTGGGCTGGACTCGCGCCCGGAACCGGTGACTTGAGGGATGGTCGTGTGCAGCAGACAATCCCCGCCCTCAGGCAGCCGTCCGACTCCCCGATGCTGAAGTCTGGCGACCCTGGGCGCGCCGCGTAACCCGCAGCATGGGCCGATTGGTGTGAGCCGCGCCAAGGGGACCGGCTCCATGCGAAGAGGACCAGCGCCAGCACCGCCGTGCTTGCTACTGACAGTGGTCCGATGGGCTCGCCGGAGTCAAGAATCGGAAAGGACTCGGGTTAGACAACCTGAGCCGCAGGTCGTGTCCCTAGGATTGGTGTAATTAGCGGGGCCGAGATCGTGCTCGAGGTGAGCACGAAAAAGGCCACCGTGCAACCGACCCTCTTCACAGACCAGGAGACACGATGACCCCCACCAGC
>JBEKRL010000041.1:0-17284 GCA_049518775.1 Candidatus Dormibacteria bacterium | reverse complement strand
AGCGTCCTCGAGCCCTACTTCGACTTCGTGATCGAGGAGCAGTGCTTCCAATACGACGACTGCTCCGACCTGGCTCCCTACAGCAG
Source organism: Candidatus Dormibacteria bacterium (assembly GCA_049518775.1). Lineage (GTDB taxonomy): Bacteria > Chloroflexota > Dormibacteria > Aeolococcales > Bog-877 > Bog-877. The sequence continues at coordinate 17,198 of JBEKRL010000041.1, read as the reverse complement.
AGCCGGCAAGGCAGTCCTGGAGGTGGAGTACCAGGGACAGGGGTCAGCCCCGGCCAGCTTCTGCCCCAGTGCCAATGCCCTGGACTTCGACTCCGTCCAGTTCGACCTCGATCTCGACGGCGACGTGCGCGTGCCCTGCAGATGAGGGGAGCTCCCCGCAGCTAGGCGAACAGAGGCAGCCGCACCGCCAGGGACCCGAGCGTCAGGGATTCGGCACCAGCGTCAGGCGCGTACTTCGTGGCCTTGAGAACGTCGGCCTCGAGGTCCCAGTCGGCGGGCCGGCACCGCCCAGCAGCCCGTCCCGGGTTTGCCGCCGCATCCCCAGTTCCCTTGGGACTGGTCCGGGGAGACCGGAAGGCGGGCCGAGGTGGCGGATGGGGAGTTCCCTGAGCAGAGTTGCCAGGAGGTCCGGACGCGTCAGCACCTAGCGCTGGGTGGGGACTTGAGCAAGGGCGTGGTGGCTCTCGCCGGGGCCAGCACGGCGGCGGCGGTCCGCAGCCCGAGGTCGACGACGTCGGTGGTGGCGGGGAAGGCCGCGGCAGAGGCTCGCACGAAGTGGGCATGTCGCAGGACCGCCTGGTCGCGCCAGCGCCAGCCGCGCCAAGAGCTGATGTGATCCAGATCCGGCTCGGCCTGGGCCGGCTGGCCAGGGCAACCAGGGAGCGCTGGGTGCCCAAGACCAGGTGGAAGGGGACCTCGATGGCACGCCCGCCAGCGCAGCGGGTGGCACTCAGCAGCTCTCACTCCCCGCGGCGCCCCAGCACGTCGGTCCCCTGCCCCTATTCCTCCTCGAGCGCCTCCAAGTTCTCGGCCCCGGTCGGCTGGCGGTGGGCGCTACTCGTAGCGCAGGACCTCCAGCGGCCTCACCCGGACCGGTCGCCACGCGACCAGGGCGGCGGTGGCGACCGCCACCAGGATGGCCCCCAGCACGATGACCAGGCCCAGTGGAGTGGGGAGCCCCAGGTTGAGCTTGAGCAACAAGCTGCCCAGCGGGACCAGCACCGCGGCGATGGCCACCATGCCCGCCATCGCGCCCAGCCCGGCCACGGTGGCCGTCTCCACCAGCACCTGGGAGTAGACAGCGCGGTTGCTCAGGCCCACCGCCTTCTGGATCCCGATCTCGCGGCGGCGCTCCATCAGGGCCAGCGCCACCGAGTTGGCCACGATCACGATCCCCGCCAGCAGAGCCAGGGAGGCGATCGCGGTCAGGAAGAGGATGGCATTGTTGAGGAACTGGTCGATGATGAGCGTGAAGTCGGCCAGGTTGACGACCTCGGCCGCGGGGTCGGCCTTGCGGAGCTGGGTGGCGGCGGCGTCGGCGCGGTCGGGCGGGAACTTGAGTTCGACGACCTGTTCCAGGTTCGAGCCTCCCACCGCCACGGCGGTCTGCCTCGTGGCCAGAATCGGGGCCACGGTGGTGCTGACGCTGATCCCCTTGCCAGTACCGAGGAGGGTGCCGTAGAAGCCCACCACCCGCAGCTCCACGGGGGAAGGATGGCTGGCGAAGGGGTCGGACACGGTCAGGGTGTCTCCGGTCTGGAACCGGTAGGGAGCCTCGTTGAGAGCGGCGCTGAGCAGCACCCCGTTGTCGACGGCGTCGGACGGGCGCAGCTGCCGGCCGCTGATGATGCGGACCCGGGGTAGCACGCCGCCGTCGACCGGATAGCCCTGGATCCCGCTGAGCAGGAAGAGTGCGTCCTCGGACCTGCGGCTGCCGGACCTGGACCTCGAAAGCTGGACGAAGGGGCGGCCATTGACGATCTCAGGCGAGGTCAGGGCGGCCACCGTGGAGAGCTCGCCCGTGCTGCGCAGCTGGGCTGCTGCCTTCAGCAGGGGGCCGGAGCTGGTCTCGGGGGCCACCGCGATCACGTTGTAGGTGGTGGCGTGGGTGATCACGCTGTCGAGCTCGTTTCTGATGTCGGTTCCCAGCACCAGGATCAGCCCCACCGCGAAGACGCCCACGAAGAGCGCAACGGCCGTGGCCGCGGCTCGGGTCCGCTGCCGCCCGGCGTTGCGGAGCGCCAGGCGGACCACCGACCGCACCCCCTTGGGCAGGAAGACGATGACGTAGCCCATGACCGAGGTCGCGATCAGGAGTGCTCCCACCGCCCGGAGGTCGGTCACCGTGGCCACCACCACCGAGACCAGCAGCCCCCCGGTTACCAGGATCACGTAGCTGGGGCTGAACCGCTCGGGGACCGGCACGTGGCCGATCAACAGCAGTGCCAGGCTGAAGAGCCCAGTCAGCAACCCGAGCGCGACTCCGGTCCCGACCACCAGCCACAGCGCCAGCGGGGCGGATCCCAGGATTGCCGATGCCAGCAGCCAGAACAGGACCCCCACCAGGGCCAGGAGGGCCACGCTCGAGCCGACCACCCCGGCCGAGGGCCCGCCCGGGTCGTCCCGCAGCACCGCCGCCGGGCGCACCCGGCTGAGCCTCACGATCGGGAGGATGGCGAAGATGCAGGCGGTCGCCACCCCGATCCCCACCCCGGCCAGGACCACCTCGGGGCTGATCACGAAGTCGATCGAGATGCTGGCGATCTGCTGGACCAAAAGGCGCACGGCATCCGAGAGACCAATCCCGGCAAGTGCCCCGACGATCCCACCGCCCAGGCCGAGCAGGGCCGCCTCCAGGGCGAACAGGGTGTAGAGGTCGCGGCGCCGGTAGCCGGTGGTCTTGAGCATGGCGATCTCAAGGTGCCGCCGGGCCAAGCTCACCTGCATGGTGTTGACGATCCCGATGCCGCCGATCAGCAGTGCCGCCAGCCCGGCGATGGAGAGGAACTGGGTGAGCTGCTGACTGGCCTTCTTGTCTGAGTTGAGCGCCTGCTTGACGGTGGAGACGGTGGCCAGCGGGAACTGGCTGCGGAGGGTCTTGGCCACCTGGTCGGCGCGGGCGGAGCTCCTGGTGGTGACGTACACCTCGCCGTACTCGGGAGTGCTGGAGGACGGAAGCACCGAATCGAGCTCTGCGCTGGAGACCAGCACGTCGTTGTCCATCCCAGCCGGCGGGTTCTCGGCGAGCACCCCGCCCACGGTCCAGCTCACCGGCAGGGTCGCGCCCGGCACATCGATCTTGGTCCGGTGGCCCACTCCGACCTCGAGCAGACTGGCCACGCCGCCCGAGACCACCATCGTCTGGCGGCGGCTGAGCAGCTGGTGGAAGTCGCCCAGTGCCCCTGACCTGAGCCCGAGGCTCCCAACCAAGGGGAAGCTCTTGGGGTCGACGGCGTCGATCGTCACCGAGATCCCCCGGCCGCCGGGTCTGATCAGGGTGGCGGCGAGCTCCCGGATCGCGGTGAAGTTCTCGATCTCGCCCTCGCGCTTGAGGGTCGCGAAGGTGCGCAGCTGGCTGGAGGGGAAGGGCACCGCCACCGAGACCACGGAGATGTCACCGCCGTTGGCCTCCCGGACATTGGAGGTGAGGGAGTCGGTCACCATGGCCGCCGCCAGCTGCAGCCCGACGATCGCCATCACCCCGACCGCGACGCAGAACCCGGCCAGCAGGGTGCGGCTGCCGCCGCGCCGGAGCGACCTGGTGGTGTACCGGAAGTAGAACCCGAGCCTCAAGATGAGCCGGCCCGCGGTCCCGGGTGATCGCCCACCAGGGCCCCGTCGGCGAGCTGGAGCAGCCTGGTGGCATAGCCGCTCACCGTGGCGTCATGGGTTGCGATCACGAAGGTGGTGCCGAGCCGCTCCCTCAGGCTCCAGAGCAGTTCCAGCAACTCCTTCCCCTGGGCGGCCGCCAGGTTCCCGGTCGGCTCGTCCGCCGCCAGAAGCGGCGGCTGGGTGGCCAGGGCCCGGGCGATCGCCACCCGCTGCTGCTCTCCTCCCGAGAGCTGGTTGGGCCGGTGCTCCAGCCGGCTGCTCAGCCCCACCAGCCCCAGGAGCTCCTCGGCCCTGGCCGCGGGCGACCCGCGCCAGCTGCCGGCGTAGAGGGGGACCTCCACGTTCTCCCGGGCGGTCAGGGTGGGAATGAGGTTGAAGGCCTGGAAGACCATGCCCACGCTGCGATTGCGAATTCCCGCCAGCTGGGACTCGCGCATCTTGGAGATGTCGACCCCGTTGAGCAGGACCTGCCCGGTGGTGGGACTGTCAAGCCCGGTGATGCAGCCCAGGAGAGTGCTCTTGCCGCTTCCTGAGGGCCCCATCAGGGCCACGAACTCGCCCCGGTGGATCTCGAAGTTGATGTCGCGGAGGATCTCCAGCCTCTCCGAGCCCATGGGCAGGGACCGGCCCAGATGGCGTGCTTCCAGGACCGGGATCTCGAGACTCCCCGGAGGAATCGGGGAGCCGCCGACGGCCACGGCGTCAGTCAACCCGGCGGGTCCGGCTGCCGGGTTGGGGGGGCCTGGTCGCCACCGGCCGGGGCTCCGGGCCCGGGGTCGAGGGCTGGTCGCTGCGCACGTCCCATATATTGACGGGATCGTGCTGACCGCCGCCCACCACTCTGCTGAGCTCTCGATGCCCAGGAGCGCCGACTTGGCGCCGGTCCGCCGTGCCCTGACCAATCTGGCTGGCGCGGTTCATCTGGTGGGGCTGACCGACAACCATATGGCCAGGGCCAGGCTCTCTCCCCTGGCGGCGATCCCCGACTGCCTCGCCCTGGGGTTGCGTCCGGTCCTCCACCTCTCCTGCCGGGACCGCAATCAGCTCGGCCTCCACCAGCAGGTGTCCGGGGCGGCCGCCATGGGAGCGGCTGGGGTGCTGGTGGTGCGGGGAGACCGCCGGGGCGGGCCCGCGGTGGAGGCCGCCATGCGGCCGACCGAGGTGCTCCGGCTGGTGCCCGAGTGGGCTGCCCCCCAACGGGTGCTTCGAGGCGCGGTGGTCAATCCCTTCGCGGAGCGCAGCCGGGAGCTGCGGCTGCTGGAGCGCAAGGCCGAGGCCGGAGTGGACTTCGTCCAGACCCAGATGATCTTCGACATGGCCAGCTTCGACAGCTTCCTGGAAGACGCGAGCTCGGTGCTTCCGGCCGAGGTGGGGATCTTCGCCAGCGTCGGGATCCTGCGCTCTCGTCGCAACCTTGACTTCGTGAGGCACTCGATCCCCGACTGCCCGGTGCCCGAGGGGCTGGCGGAGAGGATTCAGCGGGGGGAAGGGGTGGAGGTGGCAACCGCGCTGGCCGCCGAGATCGGCCGGCGCCCGGGGCTTCGGCTCCACGTGATACCGCTCGGCGCCGAGCGGCATGCCTTGGAGATCGTCGAGGCCTTCGATCGGGCGCGGGCCACGGCCGGCGCCTGAGCCGGGGAGATGGGCGTGGTGAGCGACAACGAGCCCGAGATGCCCGCCAGAGAGTTCCTCGGGGACATGCCTGCGGAGCAGTTCCGGGAGAGTGCCCACGCCGCCGCGGACTGGATCGCCGACTACCTGGAGCGGGTCTCCGAGTACCCGCCTCTCTCCCACGCCCGGCCCGGCGCCGTGGCCGACGCGCTGCCGAACGAGGCTCCCGCCCAGGGCGAGCCAATCGACCGGATCATGGCGGATCTGGACCGGCTGCTGATGCCTGGGATCACCCACTGGGTCCACCCCCGCTTCTTCGCCTACTTCGGCGGTGCGGGATCGGCGGCCGGGATCCTGGGGGAGATGCTGACCGCTGGCCTCAACGTCAACGCCATGCTCTGGCGCACCTCACCGGCGGCCACCGAACTGGAGTGGGTGGTCTGTCGGTGGCTGGCCCAGCTGATGGGGCTCCCATCAAGCTGGGACGGCCACATCAACGACACCGCCTCGACCTCCACCCTGGTGGCGCTGGCGGCGGCCCGGGAGGCCCTCGGCCTGGAGGTCCGGGAGAAGGGACTGGTCGGCCGGCCAGAGCTTCCCCGGCTCCGCATCTACGCCTCGGAACAGGCCCACTCCTCGGTGGAGAAGGCGGTGATCACCTTGGGGCTGGGGCAGGCCGGATTCCGCTCGATCCCGGTGGACGGCCAATTCCGGATGGACCCGGGGGAACTGCGTCGCGCGATCGAGGAGGACCTGGCCGGTGGGCTGCGCCCCGTGGCCGTGGTGGCCACGGTGGGGACGACCGCCACCACCAGCGTCGACCCAGTCCCGGAGGTCGCCGAACTGTGCCAGGAGCACCGCCTCTGGCTCCACGTGGATGCCGCTCACGGTGGTGCCATGGCGGTGGTCCCGGAGTGGCGGGAGGTGCTGGCGGGGGCCGAGAGGGCGGACTCGCTGGTGGTCAACCCGCACAAGTGGCTCTTCACTCCGATGGACTGCTCGGTGCTCTTCACCGCCCGGCCCCAGGTCCTGACCCAGGCCTTCTCTCTGGTGCCCGAATACCTCAGCACTCCGGAGCTGGGGCGGGAGTCTGGTCTGGGCTCGCGGAACCTGATGGACTTCGGGGTCTCGCTGGGTCGGCGCATGCGGGCACTCAAGCTCTGGTTCGTCCTCCGGCACTACGGTGGGGAGGGGCTGGCCGAGCGCGTCCGCCAGCACGTTCGGATGGCCCGCTGGCTCCGGGACCAGATTGAACGGGCTCCGGATTGGGAGCTCTGCGCCCCGGTCCCCATGGCCACGGTCTGCTTCCGGCACCGCCCCTCAGACAGCTTGTCCGAGGCCGAGTTGGAGGCTCACAACCGGGAGCTGATGGCCAGGGTCAACGCCGGCGGGGCCGTCTTCATCTCCCATGCGGTGCCGGGGGACCACTTCGTGCTCCGGGCCTCGGTGGGCAACATCCGCACCGGGCCCGAGGATGTGGCCCGGCTCTGGGAGGCACTTCAGGAGGCAGCCCAGGGCTAGACGGCGTGCTCAGGCCGAGAAGAGCCCATCCAGTTGCCGGTACCGCTCCCTCCGGCGGGCGGGGTCGACGCCTTCCGTGACCAGCTGCTGGAGCCTGGCCTCAAGCCGAGGCCGGAGCAGGGCCGCCGTGGCGTCCCAGTCGGTGTGGGCACCTCCCTCGGGCTCGGGCACGATCTCGTCGGCGATTCCCCAGTCGAGCAGGTTCTGGGGCTCAAGGCGGAGCGCCGCCGCGGCGCTCTGCTTGCGGCCGGCGTCCCGGAACAGGATCGCCGCCGCCGCCTCAGGCGAGGCTACCGAGAGGAAGGCGTGCTCCAGGACCAGCACCGAGTCGGCCAACAGGGTGGCCAATGCCCCGCCACTCCCCCCTTCCCCGATCACCACCGCCAGGTAGGGGGTGGGCAGCGCCAGTTGGGCCTCCAGGGTCTGGGCGATCGCCCAGGCCTGGCCCCCCTCCTCGGCGGCCACCCCGGGGTAGGCGCCTGGGGTGTCGATGAAGCTGACCACGGGGAGCTGGAGCCGGCCGGCCAGGGCAAAGAGCCGCTGAGCCTTGCGGTAACCCTCAGGGTGGGCCATGCCGAAGTTGCGCCGACCCCGCTCCTCCAGGGTCCGGCCCTTCTGGTTGGCCACCACCGCCAGCCGGGCTCCGTTAAGCCTGGCCAGCCCGATCACCACCGCTGCGTCGTCTCCGCCTTGGCGGTCGCCGTGGAGCTCGATGAACTGGTCGAGGCAGCGCTCGATCAGGTCCAGGGAGTAGGGGCGGTCGGGATGCCGGGAGACCTCCACATGGGCCCAGGCGTCGGCCATCTCCTGGGCGTTGGCGGTCCTCTCAGCGGACCCTTTCCCCTGACTCACGCTGGGGCCTGGTTGGTGTCCCCCGCTGGTCCAGACAGCACCGTGAGCAACTGGGTCAGGACCTCGCGGAGCTGGCGCCGATCCACCACCTTGTCGATCAGTCCCCGGGCGAGGTGGAACTCGCTGGTCTGGAAGCCGGCGGGAAGCTGTTCGTAGGTGGCCTGGGTGATCACCCTGGCCCCGGTGAACCCGATCATGGCCTTGGGCTCGGCCAGGATCACGTCGCCCAGGGCGGCAAAGCTGGCGATGCTGCCGCCCATGGTGGGGTCGGCCAGAATCGAGATGAAGGGCAGGTGGCTCTCAGCCAGTCGGTGCAGGGCAGCAACGCTCTTGGCCATCTGCATCAGGGAGAAGACCCCCTCCTGCATCCTGGCGCCGCCCGAGGACGTCACACAGACGAAGGGGAGATCGGAGTCGGCGCTTCGCTCGATGGCACGGGCCAACCGCTCCCCGACCGCGGTGGACAGGCTCCCGCCCAGGAAGCCGAAATCGAAGGCGGCCAGCCCCACCCGGATCGAGCTGATCTGAGCCGCGCCGGTGAGGATGGCGTCGGGTAGCCTCTGCCGCAGCCGGGCCTCGTCCAGCCGGTCCGAGTAGGCGCGGGTGTCGAAGAACCCCAACCGATCGCTGCCCGCCAGCGCCGCGTCCCACTCCCTGAAGCTGCCGGGGTCGGCCAGCTCACGGACCCGCTCGTGGGCGCTGATCCGGCTGTGGTTGCCGCAGGAGGGACAGACGTAGAGGTTGGCCTGGGCCTCGGCGGCGGACTGGTCCTGATTGCAGACCACACAAGTGACCCGCTCCCCAATCGTGGTTGCGGCCTTGGCTGGGGCGTAGGTGGGGCTAGCCGACATCGCTTCCTCCCTCGCGAGCTCCTGGCTCAAGGCGCCGAGATCCGAACTCGTCCGGCGACACCACTGACATAAGCAGAGTCCCAAACGACCCCGCAAGGTTACGGCCCCGAGACCGCTTTGGGGAGACCCGTAACCAGAATGGGGCTCCCGGTCTTCCAGTGCGTGTGGGGTCGCCCTGGCAGGATAGCGCGGGCTCGTTAGGCGGGAAGGGCCGGGGGGATGGGCCGGCCCAGAGCCGGTTGATGGGGATCGGTACCGCTGTCCCCGGGCTCCGGGTTTCCAACTCCGACATCGAGCGGTTCCTCGACACCTCCGACGAGTGGATCCAGTCCCGGACCGGGATCCGTGAGCGCCGGGTGGCCGGGCCGGAGCTGACCCTTTTGGAGCTCGCGGCAAGGGCTGCACGGGCCGCCTTCAAGGCTGCCGGCGTGGGGCCGGAGCAGATCGATACCGTGATCTGCAACAGCAGCTCCCCGGACCTGACCTTCCCCTCCCTGGCCTGCCGCCTCCAGGCCGAGCTCGGCTGCCCCCAGGGGCCGGCCTTCGACATTCAGGCGGGCTGCTCCGGGGCCGTTTATGGGATGGCCCTGGCCCAGTCCATGATCCACGGTGGGCTCAGCCGCAGAGTCCTGGTTCTGACCGCCGAGATCTTCACCCGGGTGGTGGACTGGAGCGACCGTTCCACCGCCGTGCTCTTCGGGGACGGTGCCGGAGCCCTCCTCGTCGGGGGCCCCGAGGAGTCCGGGGCCGAGATCGTGGCTTTCGACCTAGGCGCCGACGGGAAGGGGGCCTGGGCCCTTGACACGGTGCCCTTCGGGCGGCCGCCTGAGGTGGGTTCCGGGCGTCTCCCCCCGTACGCGTTGGTCCCTCGCGCCCTGGACCGGGCGATCCGGATGAACGGCCGAGAGGTATTCCGCTTCAGCACCAAGGCGCTGGAACAGGTGGTGGTCCGGCTCGCCCAGGCCGCCGCGGTGAGCCCGGATGAGATCAACCTGATCGTCCCTCACCAGGCCAACTCCCGGATCCTGGCCACCGCCGCTGGCCGGCTCGGGATCCCCTTCGAGCGGTTCGTGTGCAACGTGGACCGTTTCGGCAACACCTCCTCCGCGTCGGTACCGCTGGCGCTGGCCGAGGCCGTCGGTGAAGGACGATGCCGCGATGGTGATCTGGTCTGTCTGGCCGTCTTCGGAGCCGGGCTCACCTGGGCGGGTGCCCTGCTCCGCTGGCAGCCCACCGCGGTGGGCGTCGACGATCCCGCCAAGGTCGCGGCGGGATCGGAGGCAGAGAACCGGGCCAAGCCCCCCGATCCTGATCATGAGGGGACCTCCGGTTGACCGCCGACGTCTCCGCCGGCCGGCCCCGGGTGGTGGTCACCGGCATGGGGGTGATCACGCCGCTGGCGGTGGGGGTCGGCCCCACCTGGGAGGGCCTGCTGGCGGGCCGCAACGGCATCGCCAGGATCGAGGCCTTCGACCCGGAGCCCTACCCATCCCAGATCGCCGGTGAGGTGCTCGACTTCGATCCGGCCGACTTCATCGACCGGAAGCAGGCCAACCGCACCGCCCGCTTCACGCAGTTCGCCCTGGCGGCCACCACCGAGGCGATGGATCAGTCGGGCCTCCGGATCGACGACTCCAACCGCGATGAGGTGGGAGTGATCGTGGGCTCGGGGATCGGGGGGCTCAAGGTCACCGAGGAGGCCAGCTACACCCTCAAGGAGAGGGGACCCCGCCGGCTCAGCCCCTTCACGGTTCCGATGATCCTGGCCGACATCGCGGCCGGTGAGATCGCCATGAGGCTGGGAGCCTGCGGGCCAAACTTCGCCCTGATCTCGGCATGTGCCACCGGTGCCCATGCCATCGGCGAGGCGGCGGAGATCATCCGCCGGGGTGATGCCCGGGCGTGCCTGGCGGGGGCCAGCGAGGCCGCGGTGACCCCTCTGGCGATTGGAGCCTTCTCGGCGATGCGGGCGCTCTCTCAGCGCAACGACGACCCCGCGCATGCCAGCCGCCCGTTCGACCGGGACCGGGATGGCTTCGTGGTGGCCGAGGCCTGCGGGATCCTGGTCCTGGAGGACCTCGACCACGCCCGCCGCCGGGGCGCCCGGATCCTGGCTGAGGTGGCCGGCTACGGGGCGAGCGCTGACGCCTACCACCTGACCGCCCCCGATCCCACCGGCAGAGGCGCCCGCCGGGCAATGGCCCGGGCCATGGAGAGGGCTGGCGTCGGCCCCGAGGGTGTCGACTACATCAACGCCCACGGCACCTCGACCCAGCTCAACGATGCCTCCGAGACCGCCGCCATCAAGCAGGTGCTGGGGGAGGAACGCGCTCGGGCGGTCCCGGTCTCCTCGACCAAGTCGATGACCGGCCACAGCATGGGCGGGGCGGGCGCCATCGAGTCGGTCTTCTCGGTGATGGCGGTGGTGGACGGTCGGGTGCCCCCCACCATCAACTACCGGGAGCCGGACCCCGACTGCGATCTCGACTACGTCACGGAAGGAGCCCGGACGGTCAATCCCTCGCTGGTGCTGAACAACTCCTTTGGCTTCGGTGGCCACAACGCCTGCCTTGCCTTCCGGCGCTACTCCGACTGAGCTGGCTGCAAACGCTCCTTAACCTCCCCTTAGTTTCCCCATTACGAGTTCATAGGAGGGGCGGGCTACGATCAGCCCGTGCTCCTGGAAGAGCGAGCGACGGGGAGAGCGCCCGTGGGGACGGTGGCGCCGGGGTCCGGGACGTTGTCGGTCGAGGATCTCTTCGTCAGCTTCGGCCCACGCCAAGTGCTCAGGGGGATCAGTGTTGGCTTCGCCGCCGGCAAGGTGACCGCCCTGATCGGGCCCACTGGCTGCGGCAAGACCACCCTGCTGCGCTGCCTCAACCGTCTCCATGACAGCCGGCCGGGAGCCCAAATCGACGGACGGGTGCTGCTCGACGGCGAGGATATCTACCGGCGCTCAGCCAACGTCCGGGACGTGCGTCGGCGGGTGGGGATGCTCTTCCAGCGGCCCAACCCCTTCCCTCAGAGCATCCGCGAGAACATCTCCCTGGGACCCCGGATCCACGGGCTCTGGTCGAACGGCGAGGTCGCCAGCCGGACCGAGGCCGTGCTCCGCGAAGTTGGGCTCTGGGACGCGGTCGGTGACCGGCTGGACAGCACGCCGTTCATGCTCTCGGGCGGCCAGCAGCAGTTGCTCTGCTTGGCCCGGGCGTTGGCGGTGGAGCCTGAGGTGCTCCTGCTCGACGAGCCCACCTCCTCGCTCGACCCACGTTCGGCAGCCCGGATCGAGGAGCTGATCGCGGGTCTCAAGGACAAGATGACGGTGGTCTTCGTCACCCACAACGTGCCGCAGGCCGCCCGCTGCTCGGACCACGTGCTCTTCGTGCTGGACGGCGAGGAGGTGGAGTTCGCTCCGACCAAGCAGTTCTTCCAGGACCCGGTCGACGCGCGCAGCCGGGCCTACGTGGAGGGCGGGACAGTCTGATCCGCGCGGGGCGCTCCCCGCTCACCGATCCGCCGGCATTTTTTGCCCTGGTTTCTTGAAGGGAGGATTCAATGCGCCCGAAATCGTTCGTCACCCGGCTATCTCGAGCCGCGCTGCTGCTCGGCGTCGCCGCCCTGGTGCTCACCGCCTTCGGGACCACTGTCGCCGTCGCCAAGGCCAAGAAGGTCGATAAGAAGGCCAAGCCGGTGGCGCTGCAGACCGGTAACCCGTCAGCTCCGGTGACCCTCGAAGAGGCCGGCTCCAGCCTGCTCTACCCCTACCTCCAGGTGCTGACGCCCCAGCTCAGCACCGCCTATCCCAACATCACCCTGGCTCCTGCCGCGGGCGGGTCCGGGCTCGGCATCTCCGACACCATCGCCAAGCTGGTGCAGTTGGGCGGCTCGGACGCCTACCTCGCGCCTGAGCTCGCGGTCGCCAACCCAGGGGTGGAGAACATCCCGATCGCGGTGTCGGCTCAGGCGATCGACTACTACGTGCCCGGCGCGCCCTCATTCCTCAATCTGAGCGGCAACGTCCTGGCCCAGATCTACGAGGGCAAGATCACCAACTGGAACGACCCCCAGCTCGCCGCCCTCAACCCCACCGTCACCCTGCCCAACCTCGCCATCGTCCCGGTGCGCCGGGTCGACTCCTCTGGGGACACGTTCCTTTTCACCAGCTTCCTCTCGGCGACCAACTCGGCCTGGGCCAACGGCCCCTCTGAGGGAACCACTGTCACCTGGCCGGCGGTCAGCAGTGAGCTGACGGCCTCGGGCAACCCGGGCATGATCCAGGTCTGCCACGCCACCCCGGGCTGCGTTGCGTACATCGGCGTCAGCGTCGAGGACACCGCCATCGAGGACGGACTTCAGGAGGCGCTGGTGAAGAACAAGGCCGGCAAGTTCCTCAAGCCGATCAACTCCACCATCGAAGCGGCCGTGGCGGCTTCTACGAAAACGACTCCGGCCACCCTGGCCCAGTCACTGATCTACGCGTCCGGCAAGAACTCCTATCCGATCATCAACTTCGAGTACCTCATGGTCCAGAAGCAGCAGAGCTCGGCTGCGGTCGCGGAGGCCATTCGGACCTTTCTCGCCTGGGCGAGCAGCCCAACCGGGGGCGCCACCTCGGACAATCTCTCCGCGGTTGACTTCGTGGCCTTGCCCACTAGCGTTATCCCCAAGGTCGACGCGGCCATCGCCAAGATCACCGGCTAGGCTGCACAGCTGACCTGGGCCGGAAGCAACTGACTTGATCCGAACCAGGGGCGGGGCCGGCGGCGACGCTGGCCCCGCCACGCGCCGGCCGAAGCTGGCCGACCAGGACCTGACCGGCAGGGACCGGTTGGCGCGCGGCCTCTTCCTCGTGGCTGCCCTGGTGCCCGCGGGGATGCTCCTGTTCCTGGCCGCGGAGATGATCGACCAGTCGATTCCGGCCTTCATCTACAGCGGCCTCAACTTCTTCACCGGGCAGGCCTTCTCCTTCGGGAACCTGTACGCGACGACCTTCAGCCACCACAACGGCGTCACCGCCCCCCACGGCGCGGTGTACGGTGCCCTGCCCCTGATCTTCGGCACCCTGGCCTCGTCACTCCTGGCGCTGGCGATGGCGCTGCCGGTGTCGGTCGGGGCGGTGCTGGCGCTGACCGAGCGGATCCCCTACCGGCTCCAGAGCGGCCTCTCGGTCTTCCTGGAGATCCTGGCTGGGATTCCCAGCGTTACCTACGGCTTCTGGGGGGTCCTCTTCCTGGGTCCCTTTCTCGCCCACCACGTGTATCCCGCCCTCAGCTCCGTCCTGGGGTTCATTCCCCCGTTCAAGAGCCCAGTCGGCTCCGGCCCCGGCCTCTTGACGACGGCCGTGATCCTGGCGGTGATGATCGTTCCGATCATCGCCGCCACCACCAGGGAGCTGGTCCGCACCGTCCCGGTCCTGGCCAAGGAGGGGGCGCTGGCCCTGGGGATGACCCGCTACGAGACGGTGCGGGTCGTCACCCTGCCCTACGTCCGCCGGGGGATCGTGGCCGCCGCAATCCTGGGCTGGGCTCGGGCCCTGGGCGAAACCATGGCGGTGCTTCTGATCAGCGGCAACCTGCTGGGAAGGCTCCCGGCGAACATCTATGGCCCCTTCTCGACGATCGCGGCGACCATCGTGGACCTGCTCGACTCGGCCCTCACCGACTCCACCAAGATGGGGATCCACGCCCTCGCCGCCCTGGGCTGCGTCCTCCTCGTCATCACCGTGGTCACCAACATGGCCGCTCGCCTCATCATCCGGCGTGCCACCGGCAACGTGGTGCTGCCGGTCGGGCGGGGCATCTGAAGTGATGAGGGCCGCCCGAGGCGCCCGGGACCTGGTCTTCTGGGTCATCTGCGGCATCGCGCTGCTGCTGGTGGTCCTGCCCTCGCTGGCGATCATCTTCAGCCTGCTGCAGCAGGCCTGGCCCGCCCTCACCCTCCATCTGCTCACCGCCACGACTGCCCAGCACGGCCTCCAGAACGCGATCCTGGGCACCCTGGTCCTGGCCTTCGGGGTGCTGGTGCTGGCCGGCCCGATCGGGATCCTGGGCGGCATCTACCTGGCCGAATTCGCCAGACCCAGGCAGGGCTCCTGGATCCGGCTCGGCTACGAGACCCTGGCTGGGGTCCCGTCGATCGTGGTGGGCTTCGTCGCCTACATCGTCCTGGACATCCAGTTCCACTGGGGCTTCTCCCTCCTGGCCGGGATACTCGCCCTGACCGCGATCATCCTGCCCTACGTGGTCAAGACCACCGAATTGGCGCTGCGTCAGGTACCGACCACCTTGCGCGACGCGGCAGCCGCCCTCGGGCTCTCCCGGCTCACCGCCCTGCGGACGGCGGTGCTCCCGCCGGCAGTACCGGGGATCGCCTCGGGGCTGGTGGTGGCCATGGCGATCGCGATCGGGGAGACCGCGCCTCTGCTGTACACGGTGGGCTTCTCCGATTCCAACCCCTCCCTGCAGCTCTTCCAGCACCCGATGGGCTATCTGACCTACGTGGTCTTCCTGAACACCACCCTGCCGACCGCCCTGGACCACGAGGTGGCCGCCGCCGCCGGGCTGGTCCTGATCGGGTTCCTGCTGGTCCTGATCGGGATCGGCCGGCTGGTCGGTCGCCTGGCCGCCCGGAACTCGGCATCGATGCCGGGCTGACCCCAGGAGGATGGCGCCGGAGGCCGCTGCCCCGCCTTCCCTAACCCCCGCTTAGTCGGCGTGGCCTCAGTCTTCTCGGCGAAGGCCATGCAGGCTAACGGGGCTTTCACCACCTGAGGCCGCCCGGTAGGTTCCCTCCCCGTACCGCGGCCAACGGTGCGCCGGGGGTTGCTCCAAGCAGCCCCCGGCGTTGCCTTCGGTGTCGGTGATGCGGCTTTCCGGCGGCCTCCCGGGCCGGCCAGCGGCCCCACCGCCGCCATCGCCATGATGTTGCTGCCCGCCATCTCCGCCACTTCGGTCCGGAGCAGCGTGACGACCGGACTTCTGGCCACCGGGTCCGGCCGCTCGGAGGGCATCTTGCTGCACGGGGCAGGGATCCCGAGGGGCGGTCAGGGGCGGGAATCGGGCGGCTCATCTCAGGCGCTAAACTCGCGGGGGTGGCAGCCCTGCTTGGCTGCTGGAATGTGGGCCCGGCGCCCTGCTGGGGCCGGGCCGCAGGATCGCAGGGAGGCTGTGGTGGGATCGTTGGAACCAGCGTCGGTTGATGACCTCTACTCCGCCGCAGAAGGTGTCTTCGATCACTGGGAAGTGGTCAAGGATCTGGTCGACGAGCTCATCGACCTGCAGCTGAACTATCGCCAGTCCGGTCACCCGGGGGGCTCCCGCTCCAAGGTGCACCTGCTGGTCGCCACCATGCTTTCGGGCGCCATGCGCTGGGACATCCAGCGGCCGTGGCGCCGCTTTGGTGATCGTTTCGTTCTCTCGGCTGGGCACACGGTTCCGCTGGTGTATTCGACTCTGGCCGTGCTGAACGAGGCCCTGCGGGCTCGTCACGAGCGCGACCGTGACGACCGTTTTGCCTTCCCTGACGGGGGGCGCTGGGCGTTGACCTGGGAGGATCTGTTGGGGCTACGCCACCGGGGTGGGCTTCCCGGCCACGCCGAGATGGCGGGCAAGACCCTCTTCCTCAAGTTCAACACCGGTCCCTCCGGCCACGGCATGCCCCCCGCTGCGGGTGAGGCGCTCGCGCTCAAGCTGGCGGGTGCGGGCGAGGTCAAGGTCTTCGCAGTGGAGGGTGAGGGCGGGCTGACCCCCGGCGCCGCTCACGAGACCAAGAATTCGGCCTGGGGGCTGGGCCTTCACAACTTGGTGTTCCTGTTGGACTGGAACGACTTCGGGATCGATCTTCGCAAGGCCTCCTCAGTCGTCTTCGGAGGCCCTGACGAGTGGTTCCGGCCGTACGGGTGGCGGGTTACGGGCACGGAGTCGGGCATGGACTGGGGACCGGTCACGCGCGCCGTCCTGGACGTGGCCCGGGGCTCCAACCCGGAGGCGACCCCGTCGGTGGCCTGGTTCCGGACGCGCAAGGGCCGTGGCTACGGCAAGTACGACGCTCCGTCCCATGGCAGCCCGCACGCCATGAACAGCCCCGAGTTCTGGGCGGTGCGCAAAGAGTTCATGGCCCGCTACGGAGTCGTCTATGAGGGCGTGGACGAGCCCGCCCCCGTCGATCCCGCCCAGCGTGCCGCCCAAGCGGAGGCCAATCTGCGGATTGCGATGGCGGTTCTGCGGCGCGATCCCCAGCTGGTCGACTACCTATCCGACCGACTGCTCGAGATCGCGGCCTCGGTGCCCGAGCGGGTGGAGAGCTTCAACCTGGGGGGGCGGGGAGCAGACATCTTCTCGGATCCTCGGCTGACCGACTTCCGGGCCTACCCGAAGGAGCTCTACAAGCAGCCGGGCGAGCAGCAGCCCAACCGAGCTGCCCTGGGCGCCTGGGGGGCATGGGTGAACGCCTTCGCCAAGGCGGAGTACGGGCGGCCGCTGTTCATTGTCAGCTCCGCCGACCTCGCCGACTCCACCAACATCAGCGGCTTCGGCAAGGACTGGGGCACCCAGCCGGGCTGGGGCTGGTACGAGCGTGACCACAATCCGCGGGGGACAGTGCTGCCCCAGGAGATCACCGAGTTCGCCAACGCCGGGATCAGCGTCGGGATGGCCACCGTCAACCTGGCCGATGATCCCTTCTCACGTTTCAACGGCTTCTGGGCCGCCTGCTCCACCTATGGCTCCTTCAGCTATCTCAAGTACGGGGAGA
>JBEKRL010000040.1:0-17981 GCA_049518775.1 Candidatus Dormibacteria bacterium | reverse complement strand
CGGCGAGGGCGGCTCTGGTCAGGGGGGTACGGCCTTCGCCCGAGCACTGATCGGCCCCTCATCCCCCAAGGAAGCGGGCAGCTCCAGACTTGGACCGAGGATCGAACAGCGGTTCCGGGCGATCTCAGGGAAGTCTCACCCCGGCCGGAGCGAGCGTCCCGAGGCGCTCGCAGCCCACACCCGGCATCAGTCGCGACCGACCGCAGCGGCAGGTCAGGGCGGGGGAGCAGAGCGGTGGGAGCAGTCCTGGCCGCCGCAGGTAGCTCAGGCCGGAGCAGGCGCGACCCGGTTCGCGGTGACCCAGTCCCGGTAGGCGCCGACCTGGCGCCCTGCCTCGTCAGGGCTCCACCCGAGCAACCCGCCCATGCGATCTGCCACCACGCCGGCGAGGGATAGGCCTCCATCCTCGGTCCAGTAGAAGACCGCGGCGCGACGGGTGAAGAAGTCCGTCAGGGTGCGGGCCATCTCCTCCTCGACGGCGTAATCGACCTCGGCCAGAGTGAGGTGCTTGACGCCGAGATCCTGGCCTGTCCCACCATCGGCGCGAGCCCGCTCGGCGAGCCGGGAGGCGTTGGCACCGTACCGGTTCAGCCAGCGGTCCTTGACCGCGGGGTCGATCGGAAGCTCCTCGACCCGGCGCCGCGCCAGGAAGAGGGCCCCGGGATCGCCACCGCTGATCGGTACCTGGGCGCTGCGCGACGCGGGGACACCTCGGAGCCCGAAGTTGGCGCTCAGAAGTTTGATCGCCTCGTCGATCACCTGCGCCCCCATGACCCGGGCGGTGGTGAGCTTGCCGCCGGCGATCGTCAGCAGACCTCGTGGACTGGTCACGATCTGATGCTCCCGCGACACCGCGCTGGTGGCCATGCTGCCCTCGGGCTTGATCAGCGGGCGCAGGCCGGCCCACGTCGCCACCACGTGCTCGGGACCCAGCCTGGCCTCGGGGATCGTGAAGTTGGCGGCATCGAGCAGGTAGTCGACGTCCTCGGGGGTGGCGGTCACCTGATCGAGGGGGCCGTCGTAGTCGGTGTCGGTGGTGCCGATGTAGACGAGCTCCTCGTCCAGGGCGGGGATCGGCCAGACCACGCGATTGTCGCGGGGCGAACGGAGGAAGACGGCGTGCTCAAGGGGGAAGTCGCGCTTGCGGACCACGATGTGGGTGCCCTTGGTCGGACGCAGGAGGCGCTCGTCGACCCCGCCTTCGAGGAAACGCACCCGGTCCGCCCAGGGGCCGGTGCTGTTGATCACCTGGCGAGCCGGGATCGTGCCTTCCTCGCCGGTCAGGAGGTCGGCCACGTCGACGCCCCCAATGCGCCCGCCCTCCTCCCGGAAGCCCCGAACCTCCATGTAGTTGGCCGCCATCGCCCCGGCCTCGGTCGCGCCCTTGAGGGTGTCGATGGTGAACCGGGCATCGTCCGTGAGGAAGTCGTAATACCAGCCCCCGCCGACCAGCTGGTTGGCGTTGAGGTGGGGCTCCCGCCTCAGGAGCTCGGGGGCCCGCAGCATGTGGTGGTGGCGCTTGATGGGACTTCCGGAGAAGACGTCATAGAGGGTGAGCCCAGCGTTGAGGAGCCACATCGACTCCGGGTAACCTCGATACAGCACGTAGATGAAGGGGCGGACGCGGGCGAGATGGGGCGCCAGCCTCAGCATCAGCTCGCGCTCGCGGCAGGCCTCGCGGACCAGCGTGAAATCGTGGCTGGCGAGATAGCGGACGCCTCCGTGGAGCAGCTTCGTCGACCGGCTGCTGGTGCCCGAGGCGAAGTCCCCTTTCTCGAGCAGGACCACGCTCAAGCCGCGGAGCGCAGCCTCGCGCGCGGCCGACGCCCCCGTCACTCCACCGCCGACGATGGCGACGTCGAACGTCTGACGCTCGACCTCGCGCAGCCCAAACCGCTGGATTTCGAGACTCCTCTACTTCCGCGCCCAGCCCATCGAGCGGTGCACCGCCTCGGTCCACTCGGCGTAGAGCTCGCGGCGGCGCTCATCGGGCATCTGGGGAGTGAAGACACGGTCGACCTGCTGACCGGCGAAGCAGTCGGCCGGCGAGTCCCAGTACCCCACCGCCAGCCCGGCCAGGTAGGCGGCTCCCAGGGCCGTGGCCTCGGGGTTTACCGGCCGGACGACCTCAGCGTCGAGGAGGTCCGCCTGGAACTGGAGGAGGAAGTTGTTGCGGGCGGCTCCGCCATCCACCTTGATGGACGCGATCGGCACGCCCGATTCCGTGCGCATGGTCTCGAGGACGTCCTTGGTGGCGAACACCATCCCCTCCAGGGTGGCGCGCACCAGATGCTCCCGGCTGGTGCCACGGGTGATCCCGATGATCATGCCGCGGGCGTAGGAGTCCCAGAAGGGCGCCGACAGGCCGGTGAGGGCGGGCACGAAGTAGACCCCGCCGTTGTCCTCGACGCTGGTCGCGAGCGCCTCGGTCTCGGCCGAATCGGAGATGAGGTGCGCTCCGTCACGGAGCCACTGCACCGCCGAGCCGGTGACGGCGGCATATCCCTCGAGCCCGTAGGTGGTGGTGCCGCCCATGCGCCAGGCGATGATGGTTTGGAGGCCGTGCCCGGCCACGGTGAGGGTGGGCCCGACGTTCATGTCGACGAACGTTCCGGTGCCGTGAGTGCACTTCACCGTGCCCGGGGTGATGCAGCCCTGGGCGAAGAGGGCGGCGTGCTGGTCGGCGATCGCGCCGGCGATCGGAATGCTGGCACCGAGGACGGCGGGGTCGCTCACTCCAAAGTCTCCGCAGTCGTCGCGCACCTCCGGGAAGAGCGACAGCGGCACGCCGAGGAACGCCAGCCAGTCGCCGTACCAGTCACCAGCGACCAGGTCGTAGGAACCGGTCACCGACGCGTTCGAGGCCGCGATCGCGTGGACCCGGCCCCCGGTGAGCCGGTGGATCAGCCACGAATCCATGGTCCCGAAGGCGAGTTCGCCGGCCTCGGCCCGGGCCCGCGCCCCGGGGACGTGCTCGAGGATCCAGTGCAGGCTAAGTGATGAGTAGACGGGCGCGAGCGTCCAGCCGGTGTGCTGATAGGCCCGCTCCGCCCACTCGGTGGGGACGGTCTCGATGAAGTCGGCCGTGCGCGTGTCCTGCCACACAATGGCGGGGGTGATCGGGGACCCGGTCGCCCGGTCCCAGACGACTGTGGTGGCGCGCTGGTTGGTGATCCCGATCGCGGCGACGTCGCCGAAGGCCAGGCCGCTGTCCGCGAGAGCCTGGCCGATCATCGCCAGAGTGCCCTGCCAGATCTCCTCGGGGTCGTGCTCCACGCGATTGGCTGCCGGGTGATGCTGGGTGAACTCGCGGTACGCCTGGCCTTTGATCCGGCTCTGGCGGTCGACGATCATCGCTCGCGTGCCCGTGGTGCCCTCGTCGATGACGAGGATGTACTGCTCTGACATCACGCTCCTGTCTCCTTGCCGAGTCCGAGCTTGCCGGGGTTCATTACATCCTCGGGATCGAGCGCTGCCTTCACGCGGCGGAGGGCGAGCATCCCCGTTCCGAGGGCCTCTTCGATGTAGGGCAGCCGCGCCAGCCCGATGCCGTGGTGGTGCGAGATCGCGGCCCCGCGCTCCAGGGCGACCTTCATCGCGACCTCCCAGATGGTGCGTAGGCGCGCCTCCGCGGCGGCATCGTCCTCGGCCCTCCCGAGGAGGATGAGGTAGAGCGAGGTCCCCTGCGGGTACACGTGCGAGAAGTGCCCGAGGACCTCGTCGGCATACGGCGTCAGCGCACTCTTGAGGGCCAGGTAGGTCTCGAGAATCTGATCCCAGAAGTGCGCCACCTCGATGGTCTCAGCGAGGCCGCCCGCTGTCGCGAGCAGGTTCTCCACGGCCGAGAAGTCGAAGCGACGGTCCATCCACGCCTCGGCAGCGGCCGGCCCGAGCGACCTACCGCCGTGCTTGTGGCAGATGTCGAGGGCGGCGGCGAACTCGGCTTCGGCGACGGCCCGGACGCCCTCGACTCCGAGGAACATGGCGCAGCCGTCGAAGGCCGGCTGCTGCAGGGCCTGGGGGGCCTCGTCGCGGTCGTAGAAGCGCACCAGAAACGGCCGCAGCCCTGCCCGCATGATCCGGCGCATGGCGCCCAAACCGGCCTCCACGGTTTCGAAGCGCAGCGCCTCCAGGCGCCGGTGCTCGGGCAGGGGGAAGACCTTGAGTGTGACGTCCACCACCACCCCGGTCGTCCCCTCCGCGCCCACGAACAGGTGGCGGAGGTCGGGGCCCATCGAGGCCCGCGGGACCAGGGGCGTCTCGATGAGTTCGCCGGTGGGCAGGACGACGGTGAGCGCGACGATGAGGTCCTCGATGTTGCCGTACCGCGACGAGAACTGGCCTGCCGCCCGAGTCGCGACCCAGCCGCCCACCGAGGAGCGGTCGAGCGACTGTGGCGAGTGGCCCAGCGTGAGCCCGCGATCCTGGAGCTCGAGCTCGAGCTCCAGGCCCAGCTTGCCGGCCTGGACACGGACGATCAGGTTGGTGTCGTCGAGAAGCAGCACTCGCGACAGAGCCGCCATGTCCAGCGCGATACCACCTCGCAGAGGCAGGGGCGCGCCGGTGACCGCGGACCCCAGGCCCCAGGGAGTCACCGGGACGCCGCGGAGGCTGGCCCACGCCATGAGCCGGACCACCTGGTCGACCGTCGTCGGCCGGACCACGACCGCGGGCCGAAACGGCTGCTTCCCTTGCTGCCGCCACTTCGTCGCCACCGGCCAGGCATCGAAGCTGTGGAGAGCCAGGTCCTCGATGGTGGCTGAGACCGCGGCCGGGCCGAGCAACTCCTGGAGCTCGTTCACAAGGGCGGATTCCAGGCCGGTTGCCATGCCCCCCCTCGAATGGCCGGTGCTCGCTGGGGACGATGGTAGCAGGCGTTTTGCCGGCTCTTCGTCGGCCCCGGGAGCGCCCTGGTGCGGGGCCTCGGGGGCGCTCGCGCGTGCGTTGCCTCCCATCGAGTCAGTGCCGGTGGCGCCTACCTTCCCGGTCCGCGCCGACACCAGTTCCTCCAGGAACTCAGCGATCCCTTCTCGGTCGTGCCGCCCGACTATCAGGTCGGCGACGGCGCGAGGACCGGCCATGGCATTGGACGGAGCGACGGCCAGGCCGGCGAGAGTCAGCATGCCCACGTCGTTCTCGCCGTCCCCGGCTGCGATCACCTCGTGGGGTGCGATCGCGAACCGGGAGAGGACGTCGCGGAGCGCGTGCTCCTTGGTGGCATCGGCAGGGCTGGCCTCGAAGAACTGGCGCATCGAGCGCATGACCGTCGCGGGAGGCAGCGCTGCCAGAATTGCCGGCTCGCAGCGGTCCAGGTCCTCCGGGTCACCTCCCAGCATCGCCTTGAGGATGCTGGGCCGACCACTGGAGAGCCTTGCCTCGTCTCCCGGCCCGAGGGGGAGGATGGCCATCTCGTTGATCCTCTGCAACCACTCCGCGACCGGCCCCGGCCCGGTGACCCAGATCGTGCGTTGCGTCCAGAGGCTCACCGTCAGGTTGAGCTGATGACTGAGTCGCACGATCTGGCGGACCACCGCAGGGGGCAGGTAGTGCACGTCGAGCACGTCGAGTGCCGGTGGCTGCACGGTTAGCGAGCCCCCGCAGGTGATCAGCGGCGCCGAGAGGCCGGCGTCCTGCCAGACGGGCACAACCGACTGGTGCGTGCGGCCGGTGACGATCACCACCCGCAGTCCGGCCCGCTCTGCCAGTCCCAGGGCCGCAATCGTGCGGGCGCTGACATTCCCGTCGGCGCCCGCGAGCGTGCCGTCCACATCCACGGCGAGCAGCCGGTAGAGGTTCCAATCCAGCGTTCGCCGGATTGCTCGACCGGCGAACTCCCCGGCGCCGATCGGCCCCGCGGGCCCGCTCATCCCTGCTCCTCTTCGCGCCCCACCGGTCAGACGCCCGCGGATCCGGCGGGCACGCCCACGGTACCGATGCTCAGATGCGCCCGACGTCGGGGCGCAGCCAGCAGAGCATACCCGACGAGGAGGACGGCGAAGGCGATCGCGACCGCCAGGTCCAGGCCCCGAGGCCTGCGCGCGTCTCCCGGCCCCAGCCGTGATGGGCGCCCTGGAGGCCGTGAGGGGCGGTGTCCCAGCCTGAGCCGCTCAACAGTCCACCTCCAGCCTCGGCCCTGAACTCGGTCGCCCGTGAAGGGCGCCGAAGCCCACGCCCCGGTTGGATTCGGGCCGGTCCGGTCAGGGGTCAGGCCGGGCTGGGACTCTCCATCGTTCTCACTGCCCGGTCAAGCCGGACCCGCCCAAGCCAAACGGTGAGACGGGGCCGGCGCCACCGGCCGCGTCCGGGCCAGCCCCCCTGCCCCGGACCTGCCCGCCCGCCGCTCCTTGGGAGGGTGGAGTAACCGGTGGAGGGTGCCTCCAGAGTGCCAGCCCTGGCCGGGATCGCGGCGCCGCGCCGGTCGCGCGGACCCGGTCGTGGCCCCAATGCCGTATAAGGCGAGGACGAACGTAGGCTGGTAGGGGGGACCGACGGTGCAGCCGATCCTGGTCGTCGACGGGCACAACGATCTTCCCTGGGCGTATCGCCAGGCGGGAGCCGACGATCTCCAGGGCCTCAACGTGACCGACCCCTCGCCGAGCTTGGACACAGACCTTCCTCGACTTCGTCGGGGCGCGGTGGGCGGGCAGTTCTGGTCGGTGTTCGTGCCCACGGACCTCGAGGGCAACGACGCGGTCCGGGCCACGCTGGAGCAGATTGACTTTGTTCACCGGTTGGTCGAGGCCCATCCGGACACCTTGGAGCTGACCTGCACGGTGGCCCAAGCCCAGGCCGCCATGGCCAAGGGCAGGATCGCGTCCTTCCTTGGCGCCGAGGGTGGCCACTCGATCGCCGAGTCGCTCCAGGTGCTCCGCGTGTTCTACCGGCTCGGGGTGCGGTACCTCACCCTCACCCACAACCGCAACCTTTCCTGGGCGGATTCCTGCACCGACGAACCGGTCCTGAGGGGCTTGTCCAGATTCGGGGAGGCGGTGGTCGGGGAGATGAACCGCTTGGGGATGCTGGTGGATCTGAGTCACACCTCCGCCGACACCGCCCGAGCTGCCCTGCGTGTGAGCCGGGCCCCGGTCATTTTCAGTCACTCCGCCTGCCGAGCCCTCTGTGATCATCCGCGCGACGTCCCCGACGACGTCCTCGCCGCACTCCGTGAGAACGGTGGGGTGGTGATGATCACGTTCGTGCCCGCCTTCGTGTCCCCGGAGTGTGCCGCGTGGGAGCTGGAGCTGCGTGCCGAGCTCGGCCGGCACCAGCTCGATCCGGACGGTGTGGGGCCGGAGCCGCCGTTCGTGAAGGAGTGGGAGAGCTCCCATCCCCGGCCGAGGGCGACGGTCGCCCAGGTCGCCGACCACGTGGAGCATGCCCGCGAGGTGGCCGGGCTGGAGCACATCGGCATCGGCGCGGACTTCGATGGCAGCCCTGACTTCCCCGTCGGGCTGGAGGATGTCTCCTGCTACCCAAATTTGATGGGGGTCCTCGCGGCACGGGGATGGTCGCGGCCGGAGCTCCAGCGGTTGGGGTCGGCCAATCTGCTGGAGGCGATGCGCGGTGCTGAGAGGGTGGCTGAGCAGCTGCGCCGATAGGGACCAGTCGGGTGGAGGCCTGGGCCGTCCCGCCGCCCCGGCCCGTCGGGTCGAGGTGCCCGTGGGCGACCCCGGCGAGCTCAGCGCTCGGCCAGGTCCCGCACCTCGGTCCACAACTGTCGATAGGCGGCTGCGGCCGCGCTCTTGGGCGAGAAGACCACGACCGGCAGCCGTCGGGGACCCATCTGCTCCACGATCGAAGCCGCAGGCACGATCGCGCGTGCGAGATCGGAGCGCTCTGCCCCAACCCGGGCGACGGTGTCCCGGTGCAGCCGCTTGCGGCTGTCCACCATCGAGAAGAAGGCGAGGATCCGTGGCCGCGGTCGCCTGGCGTGGGCCACGAAGTCGGTGAGCTGGTCGAAGGTGCGTAAGGAGAGGGTCGCGGGCACCAGGGGGACCAGCAGGGTGTCGGCCGCTCGCAGCACTCCCTCGGACACCAGCGACACGCTCGGGGGGCAGTCCAGGATCAGGACCTGGTACTCGGCCGCCAGAGGCTTCAGCAGTTGGGCGATGCGTCGAGTGGGGCGCTTGGCACGGTCGAGCGCGAGGTCCATCGTGCGGTAGGAGAAGTCCGCCGGCAGCAGGTCGAGGTTGTCGAAGTCCGTGCCCTTGATCAGGGCGTCGAGCGACGTCCGGCCCCTGATCAGCGCCTTCACTCCACCTCGCACCCGCGGGCGGACGCGGAAGAGGAACGTTGCCGCGCCCTGCGGGTCAAGGTCCCAGAGCAGGGTTCGTCGGCCTTCCTGAGCCGCCAGATAGGCCAGGTTCACCGCTGCGGACGTCTTGCCGACGCCGCCCTTGATGTTGTAGGTGGCGAGGACCCTCACGGTCGCCTGGGGCCAGGCCTGGGCTGGGGTGCCGGTTGGGCCATGGTCAGGTCTGCCACATTCCGGCGAGTCCTCTTGTTGGCAAAACGCTCGAATCTCTCGGCGAACTGGGCGCGGGCCTGTCCCTGGCGTGACTCTACCGCGTCGGCCGCGCGGCCCATTGCCATGAACGTCGCTGCGGACGTGCCTCCTGCGGCCAGCATCTCGTCCGCGAAGGCGGAGACGGCGGCCCGTTGCACCTGGGCGTCCTGAAACTCACCCAGGCAATCCTGCAGCTCCTTCAGCTGGCCGAGGACCGTGCGGTAGGGCCGCTGGTTGAGCAGAGACGCGAAGAACTCAAGCAGGTAGCGCAGCTCCTTACAGCGCTTGCGCAGCGCATGCAGATCGGTGGCCGGAGACGCCTCGGTGATCGCCTCTCCCAGCCGCCTCGCCCGCCGGTAGGTCCGCGCGATCCGCGGCGGCGCCACCTCCCCGATGGGGCGGCCGCCGGCCGCGGCCTCCCCATCCTTGGTCACCTCCGGCTCGTCCGTGGCCAGGGCGCACCAGCGCTGGAGCGCTCTCGCCCATCGCGGCGAGCGCAGGCCCCGCACCAGGGCCCTCTGAGCCAGCTGGCGCCGGACTCCAAGGAAGTCCAGGAAGGGTTTCAGCTCTGCACCCCGGGTGCCCTCCGCACCGGTGGCGTCCATGGCGAGCAGGTAGGCGTCGAGGTCGCGGGTCGGTGTGGTGAGGTCGCCCATCCACTTCAGGTCCCCGACCAGGTGGACGACATCGCCCGCCGGTAGGACATCGCCCATGAGCTTGAGAGCTGTTCTGGCGCGACGCACCGACACCCTGAGGTCGTGCAGGAACTCCGTGTCCAGGTCGGCCAGGACCCCGGGCATGTTGCGTTCGGCGACGGAGAGGAGCCGGGCCATGATGGCCTGGACCGCAGCGCTGGCCGGCATCGTCGCGGCCAGGCTGAGCTGGAGCTGGCCCGTGTAGTCGCCGGGGCGGCGCCCCAGCTCCTCGAGCGCGCCGGGGAGCCAGCCACCGGAACTGGGGCGCAGCCCGGGCAGGCCTGCCAGCAGGCGAACCAGCCTGTCGGCCTGGCCCTGGTAGCCGCGCACGGGCACGACTCGCAGTCGGCAGCCTGGACCAAGGGAGCGGCGGGACCGGCCGGTGGGCTCCTCGACCACGATCCGGGCCAGGGTCTTGGCCTGGGCGTCGACCACACGGAAGGTGCAGGCCTGGGCCGTGACCCTCGCCAGCGGCAGCAGCGCCCGTATCTGCACCACCCCTGCGAGCCGGTCCCGCAGCGGACCAGCCGGCACCAGCGCCTCCAGCAGGAACGCCTCCGGACCGCCGCTGGCGGTGATGACCGCGGGAGGGGCCGGCGCCAGCAGCAGCAGCTCCCCTGAGCTGTCGCGCAGCAGCAGATGGGTCCGGTCGCCGTGGGGTCCGGACGCTCGCTCGAGGATCAGCCCCGCCCGGTCGAGGCGCCAGTCGAAGGTGTCGAACCACTCGTGGCGCACGGTCCGCAGCGGCTCGGTCTCGACTCGGAGCCGCACCCCCAGCGCAGCCGTCAGCAGGGCGTGCGAAATGGCGGCATCAGCGGCGAACTCGCGTGACGGCGGAGGCACCTGGGGTTGAGCTCGCTGAGGTGAGCCCCGGGTCATCGTCGCCGGCCGCTTCGCGCCCGAGCCCGACTCGGAATGGCTCCGTCAGAAACCTGGCCTATCCGGCGCGGCCGAGAGCTGGTCATGGCCACGTTCGCTCCACTGCAGCCGGAGTTCCTCCAAGCGATGCCGGCTCTGCCTCGGGCTTCAAACGGCCCCCGGGCCGGGCATCAGCTGCAGGCCTGTGCTGGACACGGTCAACTGGCACAGGCCGTGAAGCCTTGATTGCACGGTCGCCGACAACGGTCCATGGGCAGCCAGCATGATGCCACAAGTGTTGCGGCCCCTCCCCGGGGAGGGCCGGCCGACCTCAGGGGTGGGTCACCCTGGCGCAAATCGCGGAGCTGGAGCGAATCAAAGTTGGGTCGGCGGGAGCTGAGCAGTCTCCGGCACTGCCTTCGTTCTGGCTGGCGACCCGGGATCGGAGCGTCCCAGGCACGGCCCTGCGGAGCGCTGGAGCAGGCTCCGATCTGGCCGGTCCGCGCAGAGTTCCCGATGCGATCGGTTCAGGCACCTGGTGGGGTCTGGGACCTGGGTGCCTGCTGCAGAGCCGCGACCTGCCCGATGCCGACGCTGGAGAGGATCCCCACCAACTCCTGGCCGTTCATGACCAGCACTCCGCGCTCCAGGGCGGGTCCGACGCGGTGGAGCACCGCCTCCAGGTCCTCGTCCGGGCCGGCGGTGGGGAATGCCTCCCGGGGGCGGGCGAAGTCACGCAGCCGCTGCTGGCGTTGGGCCGCCGAGTTCAGGCCCCAGAGGTCCTGCCAGCACACGAATCCCGACGGCTCCCCGGCGGGGTCGTGAAGTGGGCAGATGGGAAAGTGACGCTGTCCCGCCCCGGCGCCGAGCAACTGCTCCACCGTCAGCCAGTCCGGCACCGTCACCACCGGGGCGGTCATGGCGGCGGATACCGGCACCTTGCTGAGGGAGGATAGGACCCGGCTCTGCCGATCCTCGACGCCCGCGGCGGAGAACAGAAACCAACCGATGAAGGCGAGCCAGGCACCGCTGACGAAGGCGTCGCTGCCGCCCAGGAAGATCTCCAGGAGACCAGCGCCGATCATCAGGCCGGCGAAGACTCGTCCCACCTGGGAGGCGCGGTGGGTTCCCCGCTGGCGGGATCCGGTTCGCCACCAGATCAGGGAGCTGAGCAGACGCCCCCCGTCCAGGGGAAAGGCGGGGACGAGGTTGAAAACACCCAGGACCAGATTGAGGATCGCCAGCCAGGCCACCAGGTTGGTGGGCAGCGGCGGAGCATTGACGGCGGTCAACCCAACTGTCAGTCCGAAGCCGATCCCGGCCAGGACGAAGCTGGTCAGAGGGCCGACGACGGTGATCAGAGCCTCGTCGGCTGCGCTGACGGGCTCTCCGCTCAGTTGGGTCACTCCTCCGAACAGCCAGAGCGTGATACCGGCCACCTTGACCCCCTTGCGGCGAGCCACCAGCGCGTGCGAGACCTCATGGGCGAGCAGGCATCCGAAGAAAACGAATGCCCCCACCACACCGCAGCTCCAGTAGGCCCAGGTCGCTTGACCGGGGACGTCAGGGGGGAGCACATCTGTCGCCATGGTCCAGGCGATCAGGAGAACGATGAGGAGCAGGCTCCAGTTGAAGCTGACCTCAAGGCCGAACACCCTTCCGAGCCGGATCGGTCGGTTTAGCACTGGCATGACCTTAGGGCAAGGGGCCGAGCCCCGTCTGTGCGCCCCCAGCCTTGGGGGATTGCGAGCGGGTTGGGCCGCAAGACGCGCCATGCCCGGTGGGTGCTCGCACCGAGTACTCCCCGGCAGCCCTGGCGAGCCGTCTGCCCATTTCCCGATCGGAAGTCGCGGGCACCGTCGAGGGCTGGGTCGGAAGGCTGCGGCGCTTGGCCACCCCGCGAGAGGACCCCGCTGGCCGCACGGTGGGCAGCCTGGTCAGTCCTGAGGGGGCCCGGCGCGGGCATCAACCGCCCGCAGGCCCAGAGGTTCCTCATCGCTGGCCCGCTTCCCCCGCGCAGGTGGTATGAATAGGCGACCAGACCATTTCGGCTGGGCAAGGAGGTGCAATGGATTTCTCGTCGGTATTTGGATCGTCGGCGCAGCGCAGGTGGCTGCTTGCCGTCGCCATAGCGCTGGGCCTGGCGCTCTCGGTCGGGGTGCTGGGTGCGTCGTCGGTCGCCGCCAAGTCCAAGGTCAAGCACCACAAGACGCACCACGCCAAGGTGCAGAAGTCAAAGACCACGGCGGTGCCCAAGTCCTGCCCCTCGGTGTCCATGGTGGCTGGAGCGCTCGGCCAGGACATCACCGGCGTCACCGCGGCTCCCCAGACCGGCTCCACCGGTTCCAAGCTGACCTGCACCTACGCCCTCAGCGTCAGCGGTATCCCGGCAGGAATCGAGTCCACCAAGATCCTTTTCGCCTCACCGATCACGTCCGCCCAGTTCGCGGCGTCCAAGGCATCCGCCGCCAGCGGGGTGACAATCACCAGCGTTCCCGGCCTGGGCAACCAGAACTGGATCGTGGAGCAGGGGAATGGCCTCTCCGTCCTCGAGGGCACCATGGATATCGTGATCGAAGCCCCGGCGACGACCGATGCCCAGCTAGAGGCTCTAGCCCGCCAGATTCTCTGAATCATCCCCGGATGAGTTAGTCGGTCCCCCCTCACGGCGGCTGCAGGCGGGCCCTGCAAGCGGCGCCGGGAGCCGCTCTCGTGTGCCCCGCTGGTCCGCTCGGCCGGGTGCCGGGCTACCCTCCGGCTCAGGTGCGCCGTCGGGTCAGTCGCCATGGCGGCCGGGGGCGTTGGCGACGAAAGTGCCCTTGCAGTGCCGGAGCTGGAAACCTCCAGGGAACAGGTTGGTCAGAAGGGCCAACCCGGCATGGGGGGACCGTGACCGCGTCCATGCCGACGCGCCCTGGCGCCGGGATCACCTCTCCGATTCGGTCTTCGCCAAGCCCGTGCTATGGTCGGCTGGACGGTTGCGGCTGAGCAAGGAGGTGCAATGGATTTCTCGCCGGTATTCGGATCGGCGGTACCGCGCAGGTGGCTGCTGGCCGTGGCCATGGCGCTCGGCTTGGCGCTCTCGGTTGGGGTGCTGGGCGCGTCGTCGGTCGCCGCCAAGTCCAAGGCCAAGCACCACAAGACGCACCACGCCAAGGTGCAGAAGTCGACCACGACCGCGGTGCCCCAGTCCTGCCCCTCGGTGTCAGTGGTGGGTGGAGCACTCGGCCAGGACATCACCGGGGTCACTCCGACCAGGGCCAACAGCATGCTGCTGACCTGCACCTACGCCATCGCCGGGGAGGCCTCGTACGAGGACACCACCATTCACTACTACGGCGGGTATACGGCATCCGCCTTCGCCGCTGCCAAGGCGGCGGAGAGCGCCATTGGAGTGACCGACGTATCCGGCCTGGGCAACGAGGCATGGGTGGCCGACGGGGGAAGCGCCCTCGCGGTCCTCAAGGGCAGCCTGTGCATCGTGATCGGCGCCCCCAGTGTCGCCGCCGCCCCGCTGGAGGCTCTGGCGGCAAAGATCCTCTGAACCGATCGCGGCACGGGAGCGGCTCGCGCGTGCCTGTCGGCCGGGGCTGGGCCGTGGCTCGACCCCGGCCCTTCTTGGAACGGTGGTGCGTGATACCTCGCTGTCGCTGACCTCTGGACGGTCATGCGAGCTGTGCCGTGTGCCTCGGGCCCGGCTACGACCAGAGTGCGGGCCGCTCGAGTCGCCGGGCTTCCATCGGTCGCGGACGGTGCGATCGTGAGCGCCCGGCTGGCGGTGGGCGGGACCCCTGGAACCCGGGCGGCAGGTGCTGGCGCGGCCCTGTGTCGGGCTGGCGCTGGATATTCCCGATGGAGGGGGCTCTCCTCGCGGGGCGGTAGAATCCCGCCCATCGCGCCGGTCCGGGGGGCGGCCGGAAGCCCGTCGAGGTTGCCATAGGGGCGGCAGAGTGAGAGTGGGGCGGGTTGTGGGCAAGTCCGCCACCCAGGTGGTCCTTATCGGCGCGGCCCTGGCGTTCGCGGCCACACCGGCCGTGGCTGCGGAGATATCCCCGGGCGGCGCTTCCGCGGTCTTCCAGGCCAGTTCGGCGCCGGTCGGCGCCGATGTCTCCTTTCCCCAATGCGGTGGCGCCCTCCCCCCCGACCAGGCCTTCGGCGTGGTCGGGGTGAACGACGGGCTGGCCGGCACCCGCAATCCCTGTCTGGGGGAGGAGCTCATCTGGGCCACGGACCGGACCACCGGGGCCAGCTCCGAGCCCAACGCCTCGCTGTATGTCAACACCGGTGATCCGGGCAACTCCTATGACGGCGAGCCGGTGGCCGACTGGTCCTTCTCCGGCACCGGCCCCTACGGGACCTGCCTGGCCACGGTCGAGGCGCCCCACCTATTTGGCGCTGGTCAGAATTCCCTGGCCTGCGCCTGGGAGTACGGCTCCCAGAAGGCGGCCCAGGACCTCGTATGGCTCCAGGGCGCCGCTGCCAGTGTGGGCCTGCCCACCGAGGCCGGAGCCTACCCCTGGTGGCTGGACGTCGAGACCTCCAACAGCTGGCAGTCCTCTACCCAGCTCAACCTGGCCGATCTGGAAGGCATGGTCTACAGCCTGGAGCGGGCGGGGGTCTTGAGCCTGGGTGTCTACGCCTTCCCTCCCCAGTGGGGCCAGATCACAGGAGGGATTACGACACTCGCCCCGGGATCCCTCCACCCGCTCTCGGACTGGCTCCCGGGCGCGGGCTCGCTGGCCGCTGCCGAGAGCAGTTGCCAGCAGCCGCCGTTCGTCGGAGGGACGGTCCGGCTGGCCCAGTTCCCCAGTGGTCAGTTCGATGGGGACTACGCCTGCTGACCTGGCTTGCGGGGCACAACACCTGCCACTGGCCGGTGTCCGGTTGCGCCCGGCGGGGATCATCGAGTAGCCCGGCTGGTCCACGGGAAACGAACCGGGGCCCCATCTGGATCGGCCGCTCACTGGCCCTCATGACTCAGTCGCCGGCGGGCGGGACCGCGTGGATGCGCTTGCCCGAGGGCGGCCACGGCTCCTGGCGTCGGACGCGGCGGGGTACCCGCCCGCGCGCCGGTCAGGGCCAGGGTGCGGTGGTGACCTCAGCTCGCCCCGGTGGGTCGGCTCCCGGTCGGCTGCAGGTGACTCCGGCCACCTGGCTCGCCACGTTCAGGGCGGAGCGCAGGTCCCCAGCGCTGAGCCGGCTGGGGCCGCCCGGGTGGAGCGCTCCGGCCTCGGAGAGCCACGCCAGCAGACCGGCGCAGAAGGCGTCTCCGGCGCCGACGGTGTCGACAACCTGGACCGGTGGCGCCGGAGACGCGACGGTCGAGCCGTCGGGTCGGAAGGCCATCGACCCCTCCGCGCCGAGCGTGAGCACCACCAGCTCCGGACCCAGCCCGGCCCAGCCTCGCGCGATGGCGGTGGCGTCGGTGCCGGGATGGAGGACTGCGAGGTCGTCCTGGCTGACCTTGACCAGGTGTGCGCACCGGACCCAGGAGTCGACCTGAGCGGCCAGAGCCGCCGGGTCGCTGAGGCGGGATACTCGGACGTTGGGGTCGTATGAGACCAACACGGCGCCGCCCGCGTGGATATCGCCGACCCACGACGCCAGCGCCTGGCAGCCCGGAGGAGTGGTCGTCGCCAGCGAGCCGGTGTGCAAGGCCGCGACCGCCAGCCGCTCCGGTCTGGGCAGCTCCTCCCGGCGCCAATGCCAGTCGGCGGTGTCGGCCCCGTAGAAGCGGTAGCTGGGGACGCCGGCGGAGTCCAGGGATACCACCGCCAGCGTGGGCGCCTCGCTCGCCTTCACCGAGAAGCCGATGTCGACGCCGTTGCTCGCCAGGTACCCGGCGAGCCAGGGCCCGACCCCCACCGACGAGAGGCGTCCGGCGAAGCTGGCGGCGACACCGAGGCGGGCCAGGCCCACGGCCACGTTGGCAGGGCTCCCCCCGGGTCGGGCGATGAGATGGAGCGTGCGGTCCGAGGCGTCGTCCCGGGGGCGCAGGGCCCGGGCGTTGTCCGTGCGTTCATCGACTACCACAATGTCGGCGATCAGCTCCCCGACTGCCAGCACCCCGGCAGCGCTGTTCACGTCGGCGACGCCTGACTGAGACGGTGGAGCTGACCGGGAGCGGTGTTCCCCAGAGTGAGCATGGTCGGTCCTGTTACAGGGCGGTCAGGAGGCTTCAAGTCCCAGCCGCCAGGACCTGGTCGCGCTCATCCGAAGTGGGTGATGGTCTCGAGGGCGGAGCGGTCAAAGGTCCTTGGAGCCCCCTCAATCCAGGCTTGAGCCTCCTCCGGTTGCTACGGGGGGCCGATAGAGTTGCGCAGGGCCGCCAGCCGGCGCCGGTAATCCTCTTCATCGATCTCTCCCGCCGCGAAGCGGCGGGCCAGGATCTGCTCGGGAGAACTAGCCCGACCGCGAGCCGCCTCCTTGAAGTAGTGCCGGCGGCGGGAGAACCCGATGATGCGCAACCCCAGGCCCACCAGCATCAGCAGGACGATGAGCCCCAGCAGCCAGCCCCCGAAGCCGAAGGGACGGAGGATCGCCAGGGAGATCACGCCGGTCCGGGGCCTCCGCCTTGCGCTGCGCTGATCGGCACGGACGCATCGTACCCGAGCCCACCAGCCGGCCGCGGGATTGCTGGACTTGCGGTGGGAAGGAGCGGGGAGCGGGCCTCATTCTGGGCGGCCGGGTTGCCGCCAATCTCAAGCTGACCGATGTCCTCTCCAGTCTGGGGTCGGCTCCAGGGCCGGTGGGGATCCCGCGAGTCGACCGCTGAGTGGGACGATGGCACCAGGGGCCCAGGGCGATGGGAATAGGGAGGACAGAAGCCATGGCGAATGGCGTCTTCGAGACCGTCCGCACCGTGCTGGCGGTCCGCGAGTACCGGGACCAAGGCGTGCCAGCCGAGATCATCCAGTCCGTCGTCGAGGCGGGGAGGCTGACCGCCAGCTCGATGAACCGGCAGCCGTGGCATTTCGTGGTGGTCCAGCAGCGAGAGCGCCTGCGTGAGCTGGGCGGCCTGCTGCCGTCCGGACCGTACGTTGCCGAGGCCGCCTTCGCGATCGTGGTCGGCTACCAGAGCGAGAGCCGTTTCGGGGTTTCGGATGCCAGCCGCGCGATCCAGTCGATGATCCTCACCGCCTGGTCTCTGGGGGTGGGATCGAACTGGACCGGCTTCAACGGCCTGGAACAGGTGCGCCGGTGGAGCGGGCTGCCCGACACCTATGAGGTGCTGGCGGTGGTTCCCTTCGGCTACCCCAGGCGGCAGGTGGGACTGGGCCGGAAGAAGCGCAAGCTGCTGGCCGAGATCGCATCGGCCGAGAGTTTCGGGATCCCGATCCGCTAGGGCCAGCTGGGATCAGCGGCGGGGCTGCAGGCGCAGTCCGGGCACCCGGCGGAAATCGCGCGTATTCCTGGTCGCAAGTACCACGCCGTAGCAGAGGGCGGTGGCGGCGATCAGAGCGTCGGGGAGACGCAGAGTGGGCAGCTCGTGCCGGAGCAGCGCGGCCCGGTCCGCGATCCGCTGGTCCACGGGGATCTCCTCCATGCCGGCGAGGAAACGTCTCACGCTGGGTTCTCGCTGGCCGGTGAACCGCAAGCGGATCCGGCGGCTGTGGCGGGCGAAGGGGCTGCGGGTGCCGCCCTCGCCGCCGAAGCGGTCACGGTTGGGGACCAGCAGCAGCGGCGCCGACCGGCTCACAGCCCAGCACCCGAACCATGTTTGGGCGATGGACTTCCTTTTCGACACCACCTCGGATGGCCAGCCCTTCAAGGTGCTCTCCATGTGGGATGAGTTCACAAGGGAGAGCGTGGGCGGCAAGGTTGCCAGGTCGATCACGGCCGACGCCGTGGCTGACATCCTGGACCTGGTGACCGTGCAGCGGGGAGCTCCCCAGTACATCCGCTGTGACAATGGCCCAGAG
>JBEKRL010000039.1:0-18639 GCA_049518775.1 Candidatus Dormibacteria bacterium | reverse complement strand
ATGGCTCGGCTGGACCCCAGCGCCGATCCCCGGCTCACCAACCCCCTAACCGCAGGGCTGGCCGCCTGATGAATCTACCCCTGACTTCCACCCGCTTTTACACCACTGTGCGGGACTTGACTCGGCTCCGGCGCCGAGCTGCGCCGCTCGAGATCCCGGGTCCGGAGAGGATTGGATTGGGTCCCACAATGGATGGGTGTCCAGGGACCTTCCGAGCACGCCCTCGTCACCGAGCACCACTCCCCGGCGGTTCGGCTACGACGAGCCTGGCCGTTCCCTCCTTGTGGAATGGCGGGACGGTGGGACCAGCACCATTCCCTTCGCGGCGCTGAGGCAGGCCTGCCCCTGTGCCCTCTGTCGGGGCGAGATGGGAAGCCCGGGTCGGTTCCAAGGTGATCCCAGCCTTCGTGCCGGAGAGGACGAACTCTCCGACGTTCAGCTGGTGGGGAACTACGGGCTGAAGGCCATCTGGGTCGATGGCCACGACACGGGGATCTACCGATTCGAGCAGTTGCGCTGGCTCGGCGACGGGGGTCGGCCCTAACCTCCGGCCTCCAGCGGCACCTGGTGGTGGCAGCCACCAAGGCCGGATCGGCCTGGCCACGGCCTCCTCCCTCGCGCCAGGGTCCGCGCCGCGCCGCCTGGGGTCGCTCCGCCTGGTCATCCGGCCGGCGCCAGCCCTCCGCCGCCGAGCCGGCGGCTGACCTCGTCTGGTCGAAGTCGCCGCCAAGCAGGCCAGCCTGCCCCTGCCCGAGCGGCGGGCCCGGCTCCCCAGCGTGCCCTGGCCTCCAGGATCCGCCCGGTCAGGGGCTCGTCCCCGGCGGGCACCTGTCGGGCCGGCCGAACCTCTGGCAGGAGTTCGAGCCCAGCCCCCTCGTCACCGCCCTGCGGTTCCGGTTACGTTCCCGCATCGGGCCTGCGACTTCGGGATGGGATCTTGAGGCTGGCCCCAAGAATCGCTCTCTGTGGACGGGGCCAGGACGGGGGGACGAATGGCGGTCGCCGCGATCATCGCGGGCGTCGTCGCACTGGCTGTGATCGGCGCCACCGAAGCGCCCGGAGTGCAAGCGGGATCCGCGCCTGCGCCCAGTTCCCCTGTCACCCTCCAGTCCCTTGTTGCCAAGGCCCGCGGCGAGTTGGAGGCCCTGAGCGCCCAGGTGCAGACAGCGCGTCAGCAGATCGCCCGGGACCAGGCCCGAAGCAGCCAGGAGCGGGGGCAGCTCTCGGCCGTGGTCGCCGACGAGTACACCGGTGCTCCCGACGGGCTGCTCTCGGTCCTGGCCAGTCCCGACTTCAACAGCGCCCTAGATACCCAGATCGCTCTGGACCAGCTCACCCAGACCCAGCAGCAGCTGCTGATCAAGCTTGCCGGCGAGATTCGCAGCGAGCAGAGCACCGAAGCCCAGCTCAAGCAGGAGGAGCAGCAGGAGGAGACGACCGAGACCCGGCTCGAGGCCGAGGAGCTGGTGGCGGAGTTCCAGGCAGAGGAGGCCGCCAGCGCGCCGACGGTCCAGGGTGGTCCCGCGGCCAGCCCCTCCCCCAGCTCCAAGACGTCAGCTCCGGCCTCCCCATCCCCGGCTCCGACCGGCACCCCCACGCCCACCCCGACCGGGACCGGCACCCCCGCGCCGGACCCGAGCTCGCCGGCTCCGGCCCCTAGCGGCAACGGGGGTCCGTTCACGGTCAGCACCAATCTCACCCTCCCCAGCGGGATCTCGCTGGGCCAGGTTCAGGCCCTCCTTCAGGGCAGCCCGCTGGAGGCCGACGCGAGCTACTTCATCCAGGCGGAGCAGGCCAACCATGTGAGCGCCATCTACCTGGTGGCGGACGCGGTCCTGGAGACCGGCTGGGGCACCTCGGACCTCTACACCAACAAGCACAACCTCTTCGGGTTCGGCGCCGACGACGCCAATCCCTACGTTGACGGGGACACCTTCACCAGCGACCAGGACTGCATCTCGTACGTGTCATGGTTCGTCTCGGTCTACTACCTGACCCCGCCCGGTTCCCAGGTTGCTGGCTATGGGGGTCTGGGGGGCACGGTGGAGACCGGCCAGTTCTACAACGGTCCCACCGTCACAGGGATGAACGTCGACTACGCCAGTGACCCGGATTGGGCCAACAAGATCGCCCGGCTGGGAGCCCTGCTGCAGCAGATGGGCTGACCCGCCTCTCCACGGGGCGGACGTCTAGCCTTGGGCTGGTGAGCTGCGGGGTGGAGCCGGGCAGTGAGGGACACAGGTCCGGAGGGGATCGGAGCCTCCGCGAGTACTTCTGCCTCGCCGACGGGCGCACCGCGGCTCTGGTCCATTGCTCCGGCCGCTGCGATTTCTGGTGCTGGCCCGGCTTCGACAGCCCCCTGCGGCTGGCCCGACTGCTCGACTCGATGGAGGGGGGCTGGGTCGGGGTTGGAGCGCCCGGGCAGCCGACATCCGAGGCGGGGTGGGTGGGTAGCTCCAGGGTGATGCGGATCCACCAGGCTGGCGGGCTGGAGCTGCACATAGGCCTGCTCGATGACGGGGGTGGCAGAAGCGCTCTGGCCTGGCTGGTGGAGGGTCCGGTGGGGGCGGAGATCGAGATCTCTCTCGGATCCCCGAGCGCAGGAGGAGGAGCCAGCTGGTCCGAGGCGCCGCACGGCGCGTGGCTCGCATCCGGAGGGTCCGAGGACGGCCCCGGGGGGCCGTTGGCACTTGCGGCCAGCGCGCCGATCAGGCGCCGGCTCGGAGCGTGGTCACTCGAGATCCCGCCCGGAGGGCTGGTGGTGTGGCTGGGGGCCCTCGGGGTGGCCGAGCGGCTGCCCCCGGGGCTGGCCCGGGTCGGAGACCATCCGGCAGCGGCGGTGGAGGAGACCAGGCATGCCCTGGAGGAGCTGCTCGCCGACGATGAGAGGTGGCTCCGGGGCCTCCACACCAGCCCTCGCCTCAGCCGCTTCGGCGATCAGGCGCCCGCCTGGGCGCTGGGGGCCGTGGACCGGTCTCTGCTCACCCTTCGTGGTCTCCAGGACCGCGCCTCCGGCCTGCTGGTCGCCTCGCCGACAACCTCCATCCCCCAGTGGCCGGCCAGCTCGCGGAGTTGGGACTACCGGTATGCCTGGTTGCGGGACTGCGCCGATGCTGGGATCGCCCTGGCTCACGCCGGTGCCGCTCCCGAGGCGGAGAGAGTGGGAGCGGGGTTGGCCCAACTCCTGGGCAACCATCCGGGGCAGGCGGCCCCGGTGCACCGGGTGTCGGGTGCGGCGCTGCCGCCCGAACACACCCTCGCGCACCTGGCCGGGTACAGCAGCGCTGTGGTTCGGGTCGGCAACGGCGCCGAGGACCAGCTCCAGCTGGACACATTGGGGGAGGTCATCCGGCTGGCTTCCGAACTGGAGAGAACCTCCCTATGCCCCCGGAGCCTGCGCTCGCTGGTGCCGGCCATGGCCCGGGTTGCAGCCCGAGACTGGCCTCTTCCCGATCATGGGATCTGGGAGGTCAGAGGCGATCCGCAGCAGTACGTGCACAGCAAGGTGATGGCCTGGGCGGCCCTGCGGTGTGCGGCTGAGATCGAGGACGGGGGCGGGGACATTGAGGTGGTGGGAGAGTGGCG
Source organism: Candidatus Dormibacteria bacterium (assembly GCA_049518775.1). Taxonomy (GTDB): domain Bacteria; phylum Chloroflexota; class Dormibacteria; order Aeolococcales; family Bog-877; genus Bog-877. The sequence continues at coordinate 15,054 of JBEKRL010000039.1, read as the reverse complement.
CCGCGCCGCCGCCGAGATCCGGGCGGAGGTCGATCGGCACGGCCTCGGGTCTGGGGGAGAGCTGGTGATGTCATTCCAGGATCCCGCCGCCGACTCCTCCCTCCTGGCCGCCTATCTGGTTGGCTTCCTCGATCCCGGGGCACCCCGGGCCGGCGCCACCTTGGACTGGGTTCTCAGAGAGTTGGGGCGGGGCCCAATCGTGATGCGCCACACCCCCGAGCGTGACGGGATCCCGGCCCCCTGCTTTCCCTTCATCTTCCCCGGGCTCTGGGCGGCCATGGCCGAAGCCAGCCTCGGGCGTGCTCCCCAGGCGGCGGCTCGCTTCCTGGCAATCTGGCGGTTGGCTGGGCCGGCAGGGCAGCTCTCCGAGGTGGCCGACCCCGAGGCCGGGGAGCTGTGGGGCAACTATCCCCAGGTCCAAAGCCAGGCGGCCCTGGTTGAGGCGGCCCTCACCATCTGGGGGGCGCGCCGTTCAGAAGGAATGTGATCGGAGCCACGACCGCTCCTATACTTGGCTTCCCCGTGGCTGGGGATTGCTGCGGCATTATCGCCCCGTTCGTCTAGTGGCCCAGGACACCGCCCTCTCAAGGCGGAGATCAGCGGTTCGAATCCGCTACGGGGTACCAGGTCCGCCGCCGGCGTGCGGCTGTCCCCCAGGGAGAAAGTGAGCGACAGCGCCGACCCACCGAAGGTCCCGCAGCCCCGGCCGATGGCCGGCCCCCGGGTGGTGCCCCACGGGCATCAGATCCAAGCAGCCCACCGGACGGTGCTGCCGGAGGAGGACGGGGATGGAGTGCGGCGGCTGGCCGAGATCCTCAGCGATAACCCCTCCCCGCTGGGCTCCAAGGCGCAGGTGCGGCTCGCCAGGCTTTGCGGGGAGTTCCCCAGCTTCCTGGACGGGTGGGCCAGGCTGGCCGAGGCCGCCTACTCCAGCGGCGATCTGGTCGCTGCCTACGCCTACTCCCGGGTGGGCTACCACCGGGGCCTGGACCGGCTCCGTCAGCACGGCTGGGGCGGCACCGGACTGGTCGAGTGGAGCCAGCCCGCCAACCGTGGATTCCTGCGCAGCCTGTACATGCTCATGGTCGTCGCCGCGGCAGTCGGCGAGGAAGTGGAGGCGGTGCGCTGCCGACAGTTCCTGCTTGACCTGGACCCAGAGGACGGGATCGGCGTGGGGGGACGCCCCCCGCTCGCCAGGGGGGAGGTGGTTCCGGCGGTCGAACTGCCCTAGGTAGCGGGTTGCTCGGCCTCTCCCTCGGGGGGAGCCAGCTTGCCGTCCCTGGGCGGTTGGGCCTTGAAGCCGCCCGCCGTCCGGTGGCCCCCACCCCCGTACCGGGCCGCGATCGCGCTGACATCCACCCCTCCCGACGTCGAGCGCAGGGACCACCGCGCTGCGTCCCCGCTGCCCTGCCACCAGACTCCGGCAAAAGGGTGCCCAGCTGCCAGGGCGTCGCCCAGCTCGCTCTGCAGGACCGGGCTGTTGACGGTGGGCACGATGGTACCCAGGATCTCGACCGGCACGGCGTGGGCGACGATCCGCTCCACCATCCGACGCTGATAGCGGAGCAGGGCCCGGCCCTCGAGGCGGAGCTGCTCCACATCGATGCCATCCCAGGTCCTGAAGTCGAAGTCGTGGGCCCGCAGGGCGGCGGAGACCTCCTCGCTTTCGGGCAGGTCGTTGCGCCACAGGTCACGATCCTGGACGTAGCGGAGCAGGGCCGGCACCGGCACCTCGTGCAGGTACTGCCAGGTCATCACGGCCCCGCTGCGATTCATGTCGAAGATGCAGTAGGGGAGATCGGCCAGCTCGCTGGCGGCTGAGCGATGGTGGTCGAGGACGATCAGGCTGGCGGACGCCTTGGCCAAGCGCTCGGTAGTGCCCCGGTCGTAGGCGAAGTCAGCTATTAGCACGTGCCTCCCCGTGGCGTTGGGGGGTGGCTCGCCGTGACTGACGGGCACGTAGTCGGCATCCTCTCCGAAGCGCTTCCAGGCGGCGAAGGCGGCGCCGAACCCGTCAGGGCAGTCGCCGTGATACACAACAAGTGGACGGGTCCGGGCTCCCTGCGCAGCCATAAGAATCGCGTCCCCCTCTCCACGACCGGCGTTGCTTAGCTGGTGTAGATGAACCCCATGACACCTTGCGTGTTGGGGATATAGCGCTGGTCCTCGTCGTAGCCATTAACAAAATTGGCCTCATCCACGACGAAGCTCGACCCATCTACTCCGACCACCCAGGCCACGTGGCCGTACAGGTAATTGTAGGCACCGCCGGCGCGGAACACGACGATCGAGTCGACCGCTGGTGTCATGCCGATGGGGTAGGGATCGGGAGAGCTTGCATCGCCGGCGATCCACTCGTTGGCGTTGCCGTTCCAGCTCACCGCGGCCTCAGAGGCGGCAAACCAGGTGCACTGCCCGACCGGATAGTCGTCCGGAAAGCCGCCCAGGTCGGGATACCCCGAGTAGACGTGCAGAATCGTCCCCGTCTCCCCCGCGGACCCGCCTCCGGCGGGCGCCGACTCCTCCTCTTCGAGGAGCTGGATTTGGGCCGACAGATCTTGAACCTGGGCGGCGATCTGGGCCGCCTGCCCGGTCAGGTTGTTCTGTTCTGAGCTGTACGTGCTCTCGGCGGCTTGCAGCTGACTACTTTGGCTCTGGAGTCCGCTGACCAGGGCGGCCACCTGCTGCTCCTGGGCTTGCTGTTCGGCCTGCAACACCTTGAGTGAGTCGGCATCCGCGATCAGTTGGGTGGTCAAGGAGGCGAACTGCTGCCGCAGGGTCTGGAGGTCCAGGGTGTTGTCGACGAACTGTGAAATGCCGGAGCTGTTGGCGATGGCATCGGCGAGCGAGGTCCCGGCGCCCCGCTGGTAGAGCACCGTGACCAGCCCGGCGAGTTGGGTCCGATCGGTCGCCATCTGTGCTTGGGTGGTGGCCAACCGATTGTTGGTGGTGGTCAAGGCGCCATTGATCTGGCTGAGCTCGGTCTGGTCCTGAGTCAGCTTCTGCTGGATCACCGTGATCTGGTTCGCCGTGGCGGCGGCCTGCTGCCCCGCTGTCGCCGCCTGGCCCTGCAGGGCAGAAAGCTGGCTCAGTAACGCTGACTGCTGTTGCTGGAGAGCCTGGATCTGCGAGGCGATGCTGGCCACGGCAGTACCGGTAGTCAGGAGAGAGGCGGCCATAGCGACGATGCCGAACACACCCAGCTGGGCGGTGGCGCGTAGTGCTCGCTTGGTTCGAGATTGAGACATGGGTGGGACGTGAGATGTGATTGTCTCGGCCTCCGACTCTAACAGTGATCACGGTCGGTTGCAAGTTCGGTCACAGTCCGGTAGTGGGTCGGTTTGCGGCTGGAGCGGGGCCGGGAGCTGGCGGCGGCCTCGGGGACTCGCTAGCCCGTGCGCAGCGAGTGGTCGGTGAGCGCGGACCACTTGGCGCAGCGTCCCCGCCCGCGGCCGACCACTCTGACTGGGATGCCGACCGATCCCTCTTGGCCGAAGGTGGTGATCTCGCCGGTCGCCCCGGCCGTCCGCCACGCCCGGGAGCGACGGCATCGCCTCCGGCAGCTGCCGGGGCTGCGCCAGCCCTGGATTCGCCTGGGGCCGGATCGGTGCCGACTCCAGCACGAGCCGTCCGCCGTGACACTCCGACAGGCAGTGCATGAGGCGTCTGCCCCCTCGGGCGTGGCCGACCTGAGCCGCCGCAGAGGAGGTCTGCTTCTGATCGCCTCCCCCCTGCATCCGGCGACTAGCCGTACTGCTCACATGGGGTGTGTGGACCCGCGTCGCCGGAGGAAGGACGCCGAGCGCGGGTTGGGCGCGATGGCCGCCGCCCCTTCGGGCGCCCCACTTCTGACTCAGGTGCCGCGGGGGCGGCCGTCGACCAATGCCAGCGCGCGGTCGGCGGCGTCGGCCACCTTCTGGTCGTGCGAGGCCAGGACCACGATGTTGCCCTTGTCACCATGGGCGCGCAACAAGCCGAGCACCAGGGCCCGCTTCTCGGCGTCAAGCTCCGAGGTCGGCTCGTCGGCGACCAGGACCTCGGGTGCGGCGGCCAGCGCCCGCGCCACGCTCGTCCGCTGCCGCTGACCTCCGGAGAGATCTCGAACCAGCCGATTCGCGCTGTCGGCGAGCCCCACGGCGACAAGCGCCTCTCGGGTTCGTTCCGCCACCTCGGCGGGGGCCAGGCCCCGGGCCTGGAGCGGGAGGGCGACGTTCTCAGCGGCGGTGAGCACCGAGACCAGTCCATGGTTCTGCAGCACGATCCCGAAGCGACGGCGCACGGCATCGCCACTGGAAAGTGGCTGCCCATCCAGAAGCACCTGGCCGCGATCCGGCTCCTGCAGGCCGGCCATCACCAGCAGCAGGGTCGTCTTCCCCGACCCCGAGGGCCCCGTGATCACGACCGTTTCCCCGGCGGCAACCTTGAGATCGACCTTGTCGAGGATGACCCGGGAGCCCACGTCGACACCCACCCCTTGGGCCCAGAGTTCACGGACCATCGGAGTCAAGCTCCGTGTTGCTCAGATCGACCCCGGTGGAGTGGCGGCGGACCCGGAGCAGGGTGCCGGCGGGGATCCACTCCAGCACCTCCGGGGGGAGCTGGACGCTACCGTCCCGTCCTACCACTGCGTACTCTTCACCCCGCCGGCCCTCCGCTCCGATGCGACCGTCCCGGATCGTCACGGTCCGGGGCATCGCGGCCGCCACCGCCGGGTCGTGAGTGACAGCGATCAGGGTCGTGCCCAGCTCCCGGTGCACCTTGAGCAGGAGTGCCACCACCAGGTCCCGGCTGGCTCGGTCCAGCTGGCTGGTCGGTTCGTCGACCAAGAGCAAGGTGGGTGCGGTCGCAGCGGCAACGGCGATCGCCACCTGCTGCTGCTCCCCGCCGGACAGGCCGGCGACGGTCTGCCTGGTGATCGACTCCAAGCCCAGCAGCCCGAGCAGCTCGGCCGGCCCCCAGGGCAGAGGGTCGCGGCGACGCCGGCGGGCCCCCCACTGGGCGAAGCTGATGTTCTGCTCGGCCGTACCGAAGCCGAGCAGATTGCGCATCGGATCCTGGAGCATGAGGCTGATGTCGGTGGCCCGGAGCTCGAGCAGCCGGCGGTCGGTCGCCCGACCCAGGTCCTGCACTCCGACCCAGACGTGGCCCGAGGACGGGCGCAGCAGCCCGGCCAGCAACGCCAGCAGGGTGGACTTCCCCGCCCCGGATGGGCCGAGCAGGGCGATCGCGCCGCCCGCTTCCACATCCAGATCTACCCCTCGGAGGGCGACCACGTCCCCTCCGGGGCTGGGATAGAGGTGGACCACGGCGTCGCAGTGGACCGCCACGCCCCTGGGGGCATCGGTGGGAGCGCCGGCGGTCATGGGGCCTCGCTCCGGAGCGCCTGGTAGCTGGCCCGCCGCAGCACCGCCGCCGAGGTCGTCGCGGCGGCGCTGGCGAGCACGATCAGCAAGACCGCCGCGGTGATCAGGATCGGCACCCAGGGCAGGCTGGTCGCCGGGGGAGGCGCTCCCACGTTGCTGCTGAACTGAGGCACCGAGGACAGGGCCAGGATTGCCCCTACGATCCCCGCCAGCAGTCCCAGGGCGACTCCCGGCACCACCACCAGCAGTTGCTCCTCCAGCAGGGAGATCAGCAGCGTTCGGCGGGACACCCCAATCGCGCGCAGGACCGCCAGCTCGAAGATGCGACCCCGGGCGCTCATCAGGGCGAGAGCCACGCCGGAGCCGACGGCCAAGAGGGTGGCTGCGCCGGCCGCGAACAGGAAGAACAGATAAGCGAAGGCCAGCCCTCCGTGGTTCAACCGGTAGAGAAGTGGGCCGGGCGTCTGCGACGACTCGATCTTGAGGCCGGCCGAGAGCAGTCCCCGAACGACTCGGGCTGGCGTGCCAGGAGCGAGCCAGACCTGATCGCTGGTGGCGAACGGAGCGCTGGTCTCAGCCCTCACCGCCAGCGGTAGGCCGATCATGAAGCCGTATTCCCCCAGCCGCGGCAGGGCCACCGTCTCCCTGGTCAGGTTGAGGATCACTTCGGTGCCGTCGAAGTCCTCGGCGGAGGCGTCCACCGGGTCGCTCTCCTGGCTGGCGGCTGTGGTGATCCCCGGGAGGGTCACGGGCAGCGCCCCCGGCGTCAGCCCGGGGACCAGCAGCTCGGACTCCGAAGCGGTGAACCGTGCCACCAGCTCGCCATCCGGGGTTTCCCGGGCCGCTGCCCCGAAAAAGGCGGGCTGCCAGTACCCCCGCCGGGAGAACCCGCCGAAGGATGTGTGCCAGGCTGCGTGGGCGCCGCTCCTGGTCTGGAGTGTGGACAGGGTCAGGGAGAAGCTCACACTTTGAGGGCCGCTCAGGATGGCGGTCCAGTACGGGACCAGTTCGGTCACCCGGCAGCCGCCGATGCAGGCGGAAGGTAGCGAGGCCACGTAGGTATGCCTGCCGGGTCGAAGATCTCCGAAGTCGACCAGGGTGAGATTGCTGCCGGGGTCCAGGAGATTGAACTGGAGGTCAGGCTCCGGGTTCGGCAGGCCGCTCAGGCCGACCGTCACCCGAACCTGTGAACCCGTCAGCATCACCGCCGGGCTCACCCGAGGCTGGAGCCAGCGGACAAGCTGACTCAGGCTGCTGGCGCTGACGGAGCTCGGCCAGTAGCCGACCCTCCGCAGCCGGGCCGCGTCCACGGCGAGCAGGTTCTCGCTGGGGGTGAGCGACTCCTCGGCGGCCATCGCGTACCTTCCCGAGGGGTCCGCGCGGCGGACAGCTTCGACGAAGTTCACTGACTCGGGCACGCGAACCTGCAGTACCCTGGCCGCGCCGACCTCGAAGTCGGCTCGCACCACTCGGTTGCTGGCGGCAACCGCCCAGCCGACCACCGCGAACGAGGCGAGCCCGGTGGCCAGGGCCACCACCAAGATCTGGCGCAGGTTAGCCGGGCGGCGCGCCACCTGCCGCACCGCCAGGCCAGCCGCCAGGCGTTGGGAGTTCCGGGTCCCTCTGATGGCCACCGCGCATGCGACGGGCACCAGCCTGACTCCCAGCACTCCAATCGCGACCGCGATCAGGCCAGGGGCGAACAGGGCGAGGGGGTTCGGCTGCCCTCCGTTCAGAACGCCTGACACCCTCAGCTCGACCATGGCGCCGATGGCCAGAACCACCGCCATCCCCTCGAACGCCGCCCGGGCGGCGGCGGATGCGCTTGCCTCCGACCCGGTCAGCTCGTCGGACAGTCGGCGCTGCAGGATCCGGCGGGCCGCAAACAAAGTGGCGAGGAGGCCGCCGGCGAAGGCCGCCAGGGCCGCATAGATGACCAGTCCAGACATCAGAACCGGCGCGTTGTTCAGTGTCAGGGCTGAGGCCAGGCGCATCGCGACCCAGCCCAGAAGCACTCCCAACGGAAGGGCGGCGACGAGAATGGCCACCGGTTCCAGCAGTCCTACGGCCAGCACCGAGCGCCGCCGGAAGCCGTGGAGCTTGGCCAGGGCGATCTCCCTCTGCCGTGCCTCGACGGTCCGCGCCACCAGCCCGAAGAGGACGAACAAGGTGAGCAACACCAGCTCCAGGGACACCAAGACCACGATCGCCAGCATCAGGTTGTCCTGCTGGCTGACCCCGGCCAGCTCGCCTGTGAGGGAGGTGGTGGTTGGGGCCAGGTACGTGGTGTTGGCCGCATAGGCGAACGCGCTCTCAGTCCTCTGCAGCTCGTCGACGTTGTTGATGCCGACCGTGTGGTCACGCAGGCGGAACTGCACCAGAGCCGAGAGGGGAAGCGCCCGGACCGTGGACGGCACCGTGAAGAAGCCGTCCACTTGAGGCAGCTGCTGGCTCGCCGCCGGCGCGTGCTGGTGCAGGAAGCCGGCGATTCCCGCCGACGACCTGGGTAGCCCGGCGTAGTCGAAGTAGTTGTCGCCCATCCAGTAGGAAGCGCTGGCGGTTCCGGCCTTGACGATGCCTACCACGGTGACGGTCACTGGCGTGGGGTAGTTGTGCGAACGGGTCACGATCTGGCTCCCCAGGGGCGCCTGCAGCACCAGTGAGGTGCGCCTGGTGACGGCCACCTCGTCGGTGGCGCTCGGGCACCTGCCCGAGACAAATCTGAGGTGGGCACAGACGTCCGTGCGCGCCACCAGGTCGGTCACGAATGAGTCGCCGTGCGGCCTGGCGGGGATGGTGACGCCGGCGTCCAGGGTCACGATGGCCGGTGCGTACCAGCGGCCCAGTCGGTAGTGGTGGGCCAGGGGCAAGAGGGCCTGGGCACGGGCGGGCAGGGCGCCGAGGGCGGGGCTGGGCGCGGCGGTGATTCCGTTGGCGCTGGCGGACGAGTCGGCCAGGGTGGTATGGAGGACGCTGCTGGAGACAGCGCTGTAGTAGAGCGGGCCCGCCGTCGCGGCCAGGACCGCGGCCGTCGCCACTGCCATCAGGGCCACGCTGGCTCCGGCCCTCCACTTGATGGCTCTCAGCAGGAGGAAGAAGGGCTGCACCGCAGCGCTATCCCCGGTTCCGCCGATGCCGAGATCGGCCCCAGGGTTTCTGGCCCTGGCGGGGAGCTGCCGGACGCGCCTCCGGCTCCGGCCCAGGAGTGAACCGACACCCCTGAACCGTGACGGGGTCCGGTATAGCCGGGAAGCACTGGATCGGGTTCAAGATCGGCTTTTCCCCCCGTGAGGCCCACGAGCCCCGACTCCGGTATCTATTCAAGCCGGGATACTGCCCGGTCCGGGCCCTGCGGCGCTCCGGTTACGGGGAAGCAGCCAGCCGGGCTGGGGTCCCCCAATGGTAGTCGGCGGCTGCGAATTCCGCTAAAGGGCTCATGTCCAGCTCGAGGTGAAGCCGCCGCCGGTCGAACCACTCCGTCCCTTCCAGGGAGCGCGCCCGACGCCGTCGAGCTCATGCCCGAGCGCCGCTGGGGGAAAGCTCCGTGACCTGGAGGCCGTAGGAGGGATCCGCCAGCGCGCCGGCTCAACTGTCGAAGGTTGAGTCCACCGAGGTCATCTCCCTCGCCTCCGCTTGGCACCCGGCGTGGGGGATCGCCAGATCCGGGGCCTCATGGTTGGGGTGGTGCCCCAGTCCCTGCCCCGGCTCGCCGCGGTGGGCCCCAGCGCTGCCCGCGTGGGGCGGGCGCTCAGGCCGGGGCTTGAGGCCATCCCCATTTGCCGCTCCCGCGGAGACCTGGGGCTGGTCCTCGCTCCAGCCCGGCTGCGATGGGATCCTCCGGGGTCCCCTCGCGGCTCGGCCTCCCCAGTCTTGGCCCAGGCGTGAGACCTTCCTCGACGCCTCTGCCGGGGCTCACGCCGTCACCTCCTCGCTCGGTCCGGCGGACACCCTGGACTCCCTCATCCCGGGAACCCCGGTCCGAGAGTGCCCAGCACCGTCGCCGGCCGCGGAAAGCGCCAGAGCCGATGGGGGATTTCGCCTATCACGCAACGAGGCTATCCCCCGGGCACGGCCACCCGAAACGCGCCACCCTGCGCTGATGCGGTCCTGGGTCCGCCTAGATTCGCTCTCGCTGAGGGCCATCCTGCCGACTCCCGCGCCGGCTCGGCGTGCGAGCGCCTTCCGCGCCCACCGGCGCGCCGGGACCTCAGCGAGCCCAGCCAGCTGGCCAGAAGGGGTGGTCCACCCCTGATTCAGGTAGAACGAGCATCCGCTGACGCGGCTTGACCGGGAATCGGCAGAAGGGAGCGGCGGCGTAGCGACTGAGCCCACAAATGACACACAAGGGTGGATCTCATGGATAGTGGTTCATACGTCATTGGCATTGACAGCGGCACCTCGGTGGTCAAGGTCGCGGTGTTCGACCTGCACGGCCGAGAGATTGCCGTCGCGAGTAGGAAGACCCCGGTGGTGGAGGCTCATCCCGGGTGGTCCGAGTTCGACATGGACGTCGACTGGCGAGAGACGGCAATGGCGATTCGCGACGCCCTGGCCTTGGCCAAGGTCTCACCCCACGAGATTGCGGCGGTGGGCGTGTCCGGGAAGGGCATTGGTATCTGCTTCCTCGACCAGGATCTGAGGCCGGCCCGGGCTGCTGTGCTCTGGAACGATGCCCGCGCCGTGCCCCTGATGGAGCAGTGGATGGCCGACGGCACCATGGATCAGATCTTCTCCGTCAGTGCCAACTGGCTGGTGCCGGGCGACATGGGCCTGGTGGTCCCGTGGATGGCCCAGAACGAACCGGAGATGCTCGCGAGGACGCGCACCATTTGTCTGCCCACTGGCTGGCTGGCATTCAAGCTCACCGGTGTGCTCCAGTTCAATCGAGCGGATGCGTACAGCCAGATCGACGTCAAGACACTGGAGTACTCGGACCGGATCTTGGAGGCCGAGGGAATCTCAGCGTATCGGCACATCTACCCTGAGTTCGGGGATCCCTGGGATGTCGTTGGGCAAGTGACCAGCATCGCCGCCGCCGAGACAGGCCTGGCCGCCGGTACCCCAGTCGTGCGCCTCGGATTCGACGTGGTCGCCTGTGCCGCCGGAGTCGGGGCCGTGAATTCTGGTCAGGCCAACATCATCCTGGGCACGGCGGGAGTCTTGGAGCTGGTTCTCGATGAGCCGCTCTTCGAGCCCGACCGGCTTGGGCTGCAGTACATCCACTCGGTGCCAGGCAAGTGGCTCAAGCTGATCGCGCCGATGTCCGCTACACCTCATGTGGACTGGTTCGTGAACGAGCTCGGCGCCGCCGAGCAGGCTCGTGCCAAGGCCGAGGGCCGAGGCCTCTTCGACATATTCGACGAAGAGGTTGCCCAGGTGCCGGCGGGGTCAGGAGGGGTCCTCTTTCACCCCTACATGAGCTCTAACGGGGAGCGGGCGCCGTTCACCAAGACGACCGCCAAGGGCAACTTCTTCGGCCTCGGCTGGCACAGTGGGCGGACGCATCTCCTGCGGGCCATCTATGAGGGAATCGCCTTCTCCAACAAGCATTGCCTGGATGTCAGCCCGGTCAAGGTTACGGACATTCGCCTTTCGGGGGGCGGCGCGAAGAGCCCGGTGTGGGCCCAGATCTTTGCCGACATCCTGGATGCCACCATTCGAATCCCGTCGGGCGCGGAGCTGGGCGCCAAGGGAGCGGCGTGGCACGCGGCCCATGCCGTCGGATTGTTTCCCACTCGGGAGGAGGCCATTGCCGCGTTCTGCGCGGTGGAGCGGTCCTATGAGCCGAACCCGGAACTGACGGGTGCGTATGCTGAGCTCTACGAGATCTACAAGTCGATTCCCTATGCCTTGTTTGATGCTTGGGATGCGCGGGCGCGCTTCCTCCAGCACTGGCCGGGGGACGTTTGAGAGGCTGTCGCAGAAGCGGGCAGATGGATGCCTCGGGAAGGGAGGCTCAGTTCCTCGCGCGGTGCGCGGTGGAGGTGGCCATGCCGACGCAGGGCGGCCACCGTGGGCCGGGTGAGAGCTGAGATGCTGTCGGTGCGGAGGGCGGCGTGAGCGTGCGCCTCGGCTCGGCGCCTTGGAGGGCGTCCGAGCCGAGCGTGCTGCTCTTCGCTCGGCCGGGGTGAGGGCGGTGGCCGATGTTCATCGATGAGCGAGGGCTGAGGATGCTGGGTGGCCGCCCCGGACGGGGTGGGGAGAAGCGCCCGATCAAGGCGAGAGGGGCGTCGGCCGGCAGCCCCGGTCGGCGCCACGCGGAAGGGAGCGGAGCGACGCGGCTTGCCGCCTGGCAAGGCGGTGCGGGCGACTGAATGGAGCGAAGTCAATGAGCGATCTCAGTGTGGAGGAGCTCGCGGCGCGCATCGATGCTTCCGGGCCGATCGCTGCGGCCACCGACGATGAGATGCGCGGGTGGTTCTCGCAGATTGGGGCCTGGAAGCTAGCTGCGGTAGCCGTCGAACCGAGCTACGTCAGCTTGGCCCACGACTGGTTCGGCCCGCTAGGGCAGGTGGTGTGCGCATTGATCTCCTATCCGTTGGGGGCCATGCCCACCGGGGCCAAGATGGTGCAGGCGGAACGGGCCTTGACGGACGGGGCGGATGAGATCGACATCGCGATGGACCTCTCCGCCTTTCGTTCTGGAGACTATCGCAAGGTTGTGGACGACTTGCGGGCGGTCCGGTGGCTCGCTGGGGAACGCACCGTCAAGTGCATCTACTACTCCGCGCTCCTGAGCGAGGAGGAGAGTTTGAGGGCGGCGTCATTGGCGCTGGAGGCTGGGATCAGCTATCTCAAGACCAATCCCGGCTACGGCAACGTGACCAAGCCTGAGGACATCGCCGCCATCAAGCGGGAGTTTGGAGACCGCCTCCGGGTCATGGCTTCTGGCGGGGTCCGCAGTTATGCGGACGCGATGAAGATGATCGGGGCCGGTGCTGATCGCGTCGCCACGAGCGCTTTGGGCAGTCTTCTGGGAGGCTAGGAGTACCGCAGATGCTGGATTCTGAGTCGGCGCTGGCCAGTGTCATTGACCAGACAAACTTGACTCTGGGCTGTACCCGGGATGAGATTGCCGCTTTCTCCGAGGAGGCTCTCGTCTACCGGTTTCACTCGGTTTGCGTCCTGGCCAACATGGTGCCGTATGCCCGCCGGGTCGTGGCGGGCACAGCGACGGTGGTGGCGGCCTGCGTTTCGTTCCCCCTGGGGATGGATATGGCCGGAACCAAGGCGTTCGAGGCCCGCGAGGCGCAGGAGATGGGTGCGACGGAGATCGACATGGTGATCCACACGGGCAGGGCCCGGGCGTTGGACAGTGGTTACCTGGCGAGCGAGGTGGCGGCGGTTCGCGCGGTGATGCCGAGCCGTCATGTGCTCAAGGTGATAATCGAGATGCCCCTGCTTGACCGCGAGCAGGCGATTGCGGCCGCCCGGGCGGCGGAGTCGGGCGGGGCCGACCTGGTCAAGACCTCGACCGGATTCAAAGGTCTGAAGATCCGGGCCACCCTGCCGGAGGACGTGGCTCTGCTGCGATCGGTGCTGAGGCCGGAGACGGGCATCAAGGCGGCCGGGGGGATTCGTTCTCTGGATGACCTTGAGGCACTGGTGGAACTCGGTGCCACCCGCATCGGGACATCGAGCGGAGTAGCCATCATGGAGGCGTACCGGAAGCGGAGCGGGTGATCCGCTGGGGTGGGCCGGGAGCGGCCGCGCGAGCTCGCCGTTGAGTCGGGTGCCTTCCGCGACCGGGGGGGCGGCTGTCGGCGAGGCTTGGGCGTTGTGGCACGGGGTAAGGGCATCGCCCTGGCCGTGCTGCCTCACGTCGGGCCCGGGGGGTTCACGACGTTCCTGGCCGGCAGCTGGCCGCTGCGGGAACGTGACGGTTCGCATCCCCGTCAGCCGAGGTGCTGCCCTCGGCGCCGGTGGCCCAACCGTGCGACATCATGTCCCGGAAGCACCTGACCGGGCTGGCTAGGTCCCCTCGGACGGGTCCGCCGCCGGCGGCGGGGGCGGTATCGCCGGCGCGACTTGCGCCGCCTCCTGTCCTGCCCGATGGGCCTGGCGCTGCCGGGCCACCTGGAGCAGGTTGTCGTGCTCAGCGCTGGGCACGCGGTGGGGCGGGCGCACCGGCACCAGCGACGACTCCAGTCGCCCCTGGCGAGGCCCGGACCACGGTCCCGGCGGGGCCTCGACCATGGCGGCCAGGCGATAGGCCATGGTCTCGTAGTTGACGCGCCAGCCGCGGAAGTGGGGCCAGGCCTCCTCTGCGCTCCTCTCCGGCTTCCACCCGACCGCGCGCACCCGCTTGACGCCGAATTCGAAATCGCCGAACTGGAGCTCGATCGGGGCATCGGGCAGCGGGTCCGCCGAGAAGGGGATCCCGCTGACGTTGCAGAGCCTGCGCAGGCAGACGACCCCCATCCGCAGAAAGGGGCGGGCCGAGGAGGGAGCCGTCAGCGGGTTGAGGGCCAGTTGCATCGCCGCGGCGTCCATGCAGGCCAGCAGGGCCAGGATCCAGGACGTCCGTGGCTCCGGCGAGCGGAAGTAGAGCAGGGTGCTGTAGCTGGTGTGGCTCTCGGCAACGTCGGCCGCCCACTGCTCCCAGTCGTGGTAGAGGTCGGCCAGATGTTCGAGGTTGTCGATCAGCGCGTGGCGAGCGAGGATCTCTGGCCCCCAGGGCGGGGACCCGCTGCTGCTGTCCAGCATGGTCACCAAGGTCTCCCGGCGGTTGAAGGACCCGTAGAGGGTGGGTAGGTAGGAGATCTGGAGCGCCACCACGATCACCCCCGACGCGGACTCCAGGAAAGCGATGGCGGTCGACAGCCCGCTCTCGGCGCGGGACAACCCCAGGGGCAGGATCGACGAGGCGCTCAGCCTGATCGCCGCGGAGTAGGCCCCCTTGCCGCTGCACCAGAAGAGCAGGCTGTAGCCCAGCACCAGCAGCCCGATCCAGACCACCAGCCGGAGCACCAGGAAGAGAGGAGCTCCCTGGGCGAGGATCAGATCGCGGTCCATGTAGTCGGATCGGGTCCTGGCCACGAAGGTGGTGGCCCCCTGGACCGCCCACGCGGTCATGGCCGAGAGCCGCGAGGGCACGGCCCTCGGGACGATCACCGTCCGGATCACGCTGCCCAGGGTGCCGAAGGTGAGGAAGAGCCCGACCAGGAGGGCGACGAGCCGCGCCACGATCATGGCCTCAACTTCTAGCAGATCGCCCAAGCGCGAGGGGCTCGGCCCGGCGGCTGGAGCGCCGCCTCGGGGCCAGCGAAGGCCGTAGCGCTGCCGCGGTGAGGCGCTGGCACCTGGCCTGGCCCCACCTCTCGCAGGCTTGCCCCGGGCCTGCAGGTGGCGGGTCGGCCGCAGGGCTGGATGTCGCCAGGCACGGGCCGCTGAGGCGGCAACTCTGGGTGCGGAGGTCGGGTCGGCCGGTGGGAAGCGACCGAGGCCAGGGACTTGGAGTCAGCGGGTGGCGGTTCTCCGCGGATGCGAACTCGCCAGTCCCCCGACGCCCCGATGCGCCCGCCTCGAAGAGGCCGACGCCCTCCGGATTGACTGCGGGGAAAGGCGCCCTAGGTCCCATAGGGTTTTGTCAAGCCCGGTAGCTGGGGTCGAAGGGCTGGCCGTTGCGCCAGACTCCCCAGACCAGGCTCAGCGACTTGCTCATGCAGTGCCCGAGGGCGTTCATCTTCGA
>JBEKRL010000038.1:0-18880 GCA_049518775.1 Candidatus Dormibacteria bacterium | reverse complement strand
CAAGACCCACCACAAGAAGAAGCAGACCATCGAGGCAGCCTGGTGCTCCCTGAAGTACGGCCAACCCATCAGGGACGCGAAGGCCAAGCTGGGCAAGCCGAACACGACGGCGTCGGAGCAGGCGCTGTTCGGAGCTCCGGACGGGTTGCCCGGTGAGGCATGGAACCTCAAGCCTGGACGGCTGGGCCTTGACCCCGTGCTTGTCATCACGATCCAGGGCGGGCGGATTGCGGAACTCTTGGCCTATGGGAACTTCCCCCTGGGCGTTGCCCCGCCCAAGGGCGTGTTCGGCTGCTCTGCGCAGCGGATCGGCTGACCTAGACCTCTGGGCCATCCCCCAGATACCAATAAGGAGATCGAGATGAGGAAGGAAACCTACGCAGCACCGATGTCGTTCGTCGGGTCGACCAAGCGGATACTCAGGTGGGCAGCCGGATCAACGGCTAGGCAAGTCATCGGCTGGATCGCCCTGCCGTTTATCTGGCTGTTTCTAGTGCTTTGGTACATCATCGTTTTGGGCATCTTCGGGCTCTTTACTATTCCGTTCCGCCTAATCCGTCGATCTCAGCGGAAGTCAAACGCGCTATCCCAAGCTCAGCTCGACGAACTCAAGGCGTTACGCCAGGAGAAGGCACCGTGAAGCCCCAAGACAAGACTGTCCGCCAAATAATTGAGCCGGGGCGCTGCGCGGCCGCCTGCGGGCTGCCTCGAAAGAGCATTGGGCCGCCGTCCCAGTGACCGCCGCTCTGTTAGCCATCACTCTTGGGGCTGTGACCGCCTACGCCGGGCTCCCCCACCCCTGCGGCACGGTGTCCGGCTGACGGCACGGCTGCCGGTGTGCCGAGTGCTGCGTCGCCCATGCGACCGAGGTAGCCCGCTACCGGGCCAGCCGGTCCTCCCGCTCTGGCGGCCCAGGTACTGAGCCGGGCCTGGATCGGGAAAGTGGCCCACTGGGCCTCTACCTTTGGCTCCGACCGGGGGGTGACGCTGCCGAGGCGGCTGCGCGGGTAGCGCCCTCCTGGGGCGGCTTTTTTAGGGTAGAGCCCTAGTGGAACTCCCAGCAGGGCTGAATTTGGCCTCTTGGCAGAGCGCTACCCTGACACTGTCGAGCATCTCCGAGCGGTGCTGACCGGCCGCGGCTGAGGCCTGCAGAGCCAGGTGGCACGCCGCCTGGGGATCTCCCGGGTGCCGTTCAGCGGGGCTCCGGTTGGTCAGACCCCCAGCCTCCTCGGCTAGGGATCTGTGACCAGCGCAGGCTAGCGCTCTAAGCCCCTAGACCCGGTTCGGCATGGCTTGGGAGCGATTGAACCCACTTCGTGAAACTAGGTATCTAGCGGAGATCAACAGTGGTCGTTTTAGGGCCCTTTGGCAGACCAACTAGCTTCCAAGCTGGATGTCGCGGGTTCGAGTCCCGTCTCCCGCTCCCCAAGCGGGGGGGTCCGCCCCAGGTGGTGCGGTCAGCGTGGACGCGTCTACCACATCTCCGGATGTCAGGGTGGCAGGGCGAGACGCATTGCCTGCTCGCGCGCGTCCTGATCCGGTAGGCTGGCGCGCAGAACCGCATCGGCGGCCAGGAGCTGTGCGCGCTCGACCCGCTGGTCCAACCGACGCTCAAGCGCGTCGATCGCCCTCCTGATCGCGCGCGCGTACTGGTCGCCGCGCTGCGTGAGCTCGACGTTTATCTGCCGAGCGTCGCTCGCGTCCCTGGCGGTCACGACGAAGCCGCGGTGCTCGAGCCTGGTCACGAACTTGCGGGACGCCTGGCGGGTGACTCCGAGCGCCGCGCCGATCTGCCCGATCGACCTGGGGCGGCAGCTGAGCAGGCGCATGACCGCGGCGTCGGTGCGACGGTAGTCGTCAAAGCCCGCGCGGTCGATGTGCTCGGCCATCTGGCGCACCCAGTGCTCGCGAGCCAGCGCGAGCACGTCGCCGAAGTGATAGGCGGTCCTTGGCTGCTCCGTCATGGTGCGGTAGACTATTATGCAACATGGTTGCTCATGTGTCCAGCCCCCGCAGAGCCCCAGCAAGGGCGGTGACAGCGGCCCGGCTCACACTCATCGGCGTCGTCCTTTACGCGGTCATCGACGCGGCCCTCGCGTTCCTCCGGCCGGAGTTCTCGGTTCTGCACAACGCCGAGAGCGACTACGGGAGCAGCGGGCCCTGGGCGTGGTTGATGGACCTGAATTTCCTGCTCCGCTGCGCTCTCAGCCTCGCTGCGGTCGGAGCTGTGTCCGTCACCGCCGCGAAGACCCGCCGGCTTCAGGCGGCACTCGGCCTGCTGATCGTGTGGGCGCTGGCCTCCGGGCTGCTCGCATTCTTCCCCGACGATCCGCTCGGCACTCCCGTTCACACGTCAGGCGCCGTCCACCTCACGGTCGCCTTCGTCGCATTCCTAGCTGTGCTGGTGGGAACGATTGTCGGTTCAAGGGAGCTCCGAGCGCAGCCGCGCTGGCGGCGGGTTGCGATCCCGATGGCCGTTCTCTCCTGGGGAGCGCTGGTGCCCCTCCTGCTCCTCGGACGGGTTGGCTTCCACCCGCACTCGCTCGGCGGGCTCTACGAGAAGATCTTCCTCGGCATGGAGCTTCTGTGGCTGGCGCTCGTCGCCATGGGCGGCACAGTGGGGTCAAGTGAAGCCGTCGAGTAACCGTCCAGGGACCCAACGCTTCGGTCACGCCGGGATGAAGCCACGCCGTCTGTGTACTTGCGTCTCATGGGGCGTGGGCAGGCGGGGGGAAGGTGGGAGAGCCTGGCCCCGTCTATGACCGCGTCAATCTGTTCCCTGTGACGCGAGCGCTGCTCAGCGAGCCAATCTGCCAGGCGCGCGCTGGAGCCCGTTTCAGCCCACGCCGCATGCCTGACCGGCAGTACGGCTACTGCCTTCCAAGCGGGATGTCGCGAGTTCGAGCCGCGTCTCCCGATCCACACCCCACTTCCACCCCGAGGTCGGTGAGCATGGCCTGCTCCCGAAACCAAGGGCCGGTTACCACTGGCAGGCACGCTGGGCGTCGCCCTGTCGAGTCTGGCCTTCGGCGCCGGCGCGGTGCTCAGCCGACCCAGATCCCCACGGCCAGGAGGACGGAGCTGGCCGCCAGGACCGCCCCCATCTGCTTGAGGGCCCTGATCTGCAACCGAGGGTTATCGGAGCCCGAGTTGCGGATCGGGGCCGCCAAGGCCGGCAGCACCAACCAGGGCAAGCAGACGGTGAAATGGTCGATCCCCGGAATGGCGATGAAGAGCGGAACTGCCAGGGCCAGGCCCAGGAGACCGAGGAGGAGCCAATGCGACCGGCGCGGCCCCAGGAGCACAGCCAGGGTCCGCTTGCCCACGACCCGGTCAGTGCCGATGTCGCGGATGTTGTTGACCAGCAGCAGCGCCGCCGCCAGGGAACCCGGCAGGATGGCGGCCAGCACCCCCAGCGTCCCCACCTTGCCAACCTCGACGAAAACCGTTCCACAGGTGGCGACCAGCCCGAAGAAGACGAACACTGCCAGCTCGCCGAAGCCCCGGTAGCCGTAGGGATGGGGTCCTCCCGTGTAGAGGCACGCTGCCAGGATGCATGCAGCCCCGACCGCCAGCAGCCACCAGGAAGTCACCGAACAGAGCCAGAGACCGATGATGGCCGCGATCGCGAAGGAGGCGGTCGCAGCCTCAGCCACCAATCTCGGCGAGATCACTCCGGAGGCCGCGGCGCGGGGGGGACCAAGCCGGGCCGGGGTGTCGGCACCGCGAGCGAAATCGGAGTAATCGTTGGCGTAGTTCACCCCGAACTGCAGCGCCACCGCGACTCCGAGCGCGGCCAGACTGCGGCCCCAGCTGAGGCCACCCAAGTGGGCAGCCACTCCCATGCCGACCAGCACCGGCGAGATCGAGGCTGCCAGCGTGGCCGGACGGGATGCGTGCCACCAGAGCCGGGACAGGCTCGGCACCGGGGTCACCGACGGCTCCCGGGCTCGGGGACCGGAGGCAGGTCCGCCGAGACCGGACACCCCCCGCGCGGCCCCCCTCATCTCAAACCGCGCTGGGCGTTCCCCGTCGGAACGATCGCGACACTGCGCTCCTCAGAATGCCGGCCCCTGGGATGCTCCCAGCACCGAAGGAGAGCAGTCGCTCACCAGGGACCGTATGGGCTGGCGTTGGCCACCCGCATCGCGGCCACGTAGCCGCTGCGCTGGTGGGCCGTCTCGTCCTCGTCAAGGGGCACGGCGAGCTTCCCGCGGAACTCCCGGACCGTGTCGAACCCCTTGCGTCCCATCCAATCGGACAGGCCATCGAGCAAGGTCGTCGCGTGCCCCGGGCCGTGACGCAGCAGGGAGGAGGTGGTCATCACGACGTCCGCCCCAGCCAGCAGGTACTTGGCGACGTCCTCCGGCCCCTCGACCCCTGTCGTCGCGGCGATGGAGGCCCGCACCCTTCCATGGAGCAACGCGATCCAGGCACGCGGAAGCCGCGCATCCATCGGCCTGGAGAGCCCCACACCTGGCGCCACCCCAAGCGACTCCTGGTCGATGTCTGGCTGCAGGAAACGGTTGAAGAGCACCAGCCCGTTCGCGCCGGCCGCGTCGAGTTGCCTCGCCATCTCGCCAGTGGAGCTGAAGTAGGGACCCAGCTTGACGGCGACCGGCACGCTCACCGTGCCCTTGACCCGTTCGAGGATCTCGACATGGCGCCGCTCGACCTCGCGGCCGGAGACGTTCGAGTTACCGGGGAGGTAATAGATGTTGAGCTCGATGGCGACCCCGCCGGCATCCTGGATCGACTGCGCGTAGCTGGTCCACCCGCCGGGTGTGATGCCGTTCAGACTGGCGATCACGGGGATGTCGACCGCGGCTGCGGCACGCTCCAGCAGGCTCAGGTAGCGGCGCGGGCCAGGCTCCTCCCCTGCCGCCTCCGGGAAGTAGGAGAGCGACTCAGCGAAGCTCTCACTGTGAGCATCCACCAGCCGTGCGTTGCGGGCCGCCTCCTCGGCCAGCTCCTCCTCGAACAAGGAGTGGAGCACGACCGCCCCGACGCCGGCATCGGCGAGCCGGCGAACCCCGTCCACGGTGTGGGAGATGGGCGAGGCCGAGGCCACCAGCGGATTGCGCAGCGCCAACCCCATGTAGTCGGTGGAAAGGTCCATCACCGCTCCTTCCGAGCATCGACCGGGAAGCGCTCCGCGGGCCGGGTCGCCATCTCCTCGTAGGTCTCCCAGCGCTGGGTGACCGCCGTCTGGGCCAGGCCGCCGAGACGTTCAGCCTCCGCCGGGTCCGAGTTGGCGAGGCTGGTGTAGCGGAGCTCCTGGCGGGTGTAGGCCTCAAGCCCGATGCGGGGCCTGGGCGAGTCGAGCAGGAACGGGTTGCCGCCCGCCGAACGCACCATCGGGTCGTAGCGGATCAGCGGCCAGTACCCGCTGGCCACGGCGCGGTACTGCTGGTCCAGCCCCGAGCGCATCTCGATGCCGTGGGCAATGCAGTGGCTGTAGGCGATCACCAGCGAAGGGCCGTCGTACGCCTCCGCCTCGCGGAAGACGCGCAGGGTCTGCTCGGGATCAGCGCCCATCGCGACCCGAGCCACGTAGACGCTGCCGTAGGCGATCGCCTGCAGAGCGAGGTCCTTCTTCTCCACGGTCTTGCCGGCCGCTGCGAACTTGGCCACGGCACCCAGAGGCGTCGCCTTGGACATCTGCCCACCGGTATTCGAGTACACCTCGGTGTCGAGCACCAGCACGTTGACGTTGCGCCCACTGGAGAGGACGTGGTCCAGGCCACCGAAACCGATGTCGTAGGCCCAGCCGTCGCCGCCGACGATCCAGACACTGCGCCGGATCAGGTGGTCAACAACGCTGGCCAGATCCACGGCCGCGGGCCCGGCCAGGGAGCCCAGTCGCCCCTTGAGCTCCTCAACCCGCTCGCGTTGGGCCTGAAGCTCCGACTCGGAGAGCTGCGGCGCCTCGAGAATCGCATCGACGAACTCACTCCCAAGCTGGTCGCGCAGCTGTCCCAGCCGCTCCCGGGCGAGCTTGGCATGTTGGTCGGCGGCCAGGCGCAGGCCGAGGCCGAACTCAGCATTGTCCTCAAAGAGCGAGTTGGACCACGCCGGGCCGCGCCCGCGGGCGTCGGTCGTCCATGGCGTCGTGGGCAGGTTCCCACCATAGATCGACGAGCAGCCGGTCGCATTGGCGATGACGGCCCGATCGCCGAACAGTTGGGAGAGCAGCTTCAGGTATGGCGTCTCGCCGCACCCCTCGCAGGCCCCGGAGAACTCGAAGAGGGGCTCGAGGAACTGGGTCCCACGAACCGTGCCGAAGTCCACCCGGGAGCGCTCCGCCAGCGGCAGCGTCTCGAAGAACGCTATGTTGTCGCGCTCCGCCACCCCCAGCGGCTCGAGCTCGGCCAGGTTGATGGCCTTGCGGGAGGGATCCTCCGGCGCTGTGATCGGACACGCCTCCACGCAGAGCGCACAGCCGGTGCAGTCGTCGACGTAGACCTGCAGGGTGTATCGGGTGTCGGGGAGCCCCCGGGAGCGCAGCGGTGCCGAGCGGAAGGCGGCTGGGGCCTCTGCCAACTTGGACTTCTCGTAGAACTTCGAGCGGATGACGCTGTGGGGACAGACGAAGCTGCAGTTGCCGCACTGGATGCAGAGGTCCGGGTCCCAGAGCGCGACGAGTTCGGAGATCTTGCGTTTCTCGTAGGCCGTGGTGCCGCTCGGCCAAGTGCCGTCCGGCGGCAGGGCACTGACCGGCAGTTCATCTCCGCGCCCCGCCATCATCATGGCGGTCACCTTCTGGACGAACTCCGGCGCGTCCGCCGGCACGACTAGCGGCAGCTCGGCGTCAGACGTCACGTGGTGCGGCACCTCGACCCGCTCCAACCCGTCCAGAGCACGATCGACCGCCAGGAGATTCGCCTCAACGACCTCCCCGCCCCGCCGGCCGTAGCTCTTGACAATCGCCGCCTTGACCTTGGCAATGGCCTCGTCGCGCTCCAGGACCCCGGAGATGGCGAAGAAGCCTATCTGCAGCACGGTGTTGATCCTCCCGCCCAGGCCCACCTCGCGGGCGATCCGGCTGGCGTCGATCACGTAGAGATCGATCTCCTTGGCGAGGATCTGCTCCTGGATCGGCCGAGCCAGCGCCTCCCAGAGTTCGCGCGCGGGACGGGGGAAGTTGAGCAGCAGGGTGGCGCCCTTGGCGGCACGACGCAGAACCTCCTCGTGCTGGAGCAACCCGAAGTGGTGGCACCCCACGAAACTCGCCCGGTCCACCAGGAACGGGGCCCGAATCGGCCGCGGGCCAAAGCGCAGGTGGGACACGGTCTGCGACCCGGACTTCTTGGAGTCGTAGGCGAAGTAGCCCTGGGCGTACAGATCCGCTTCGGACCCTAGGATCTTGATGGTGTTCTTGTTGGCGCTCACCGTCCCGTCCGAGCCCAGACCGAAGAAGACTGCCCGCAGCGTGTCGGCAGGCTCGATGTCGAACGAGGGGTCGTAGGGAAGGCTCAGCCCCGAAACGTCGTCGTTGATACCAACCGTGAAGCGCCTTCGGGGTTGCTCTCGGCCCAGCTCCTGGAACACTCCGGCGACCATTCCGGGTGTGAACTCCTTCGAGGACAGCCCATAGCGCCCACCAATGACAATTGGCATGACCTCACGCTCGTGGTGGGAATGCGCCTCCGCCAGAGCACCGATCACGTCGAGGAAGAGCGGCTCCCCGGGCGAGCCGGGCTCCTTGGTCCGGTCGAGCACGGCCACCCGCGACACCGTGGCGGGCAGCGCCTCGAGAAACTCCTGGGTCGGGAAGGGCCGGTAGAGGTGCACCGTCACCACCCCCACGCGCTCACCTGCCGCAGTGAGGTGGGCGACCGTCTCCCCTGCGGTCTCCGCCCCCGACCCCATGACCACGATCACACGCTCCGCCTCGGGGTGCCCGGCGTACTCGATGAGACGGTACTGGCGCCCGGTGAGCTCGGCGAGACGGTCCATGGCATCCTGGACCAGCCCCGGCGTGCGGACGTAGAAGGGGTTCACGGTCTCACGGGCCTGGAAGAACACGTCGGGGTTCTGCGCCGTGCCCCGGATGAAGGGGTGCTCCGGCGACAGCGCCCGCTGGCGGTGCCCCCGGACCAGCTCCTCAGACACCATCGCACGCAGGTCGTCGTCGGAGAGAAGCTCGATGGTGTTGAGCTCGTGCGAGGTCCGGAAGCCGTCGAAGAAGTGCAAGAAGGGCACCCGCGTCGTGAGCGTGGCGGCCTGAGCGACCGCCGCCAAGTCCTGGGCCTCCTGGACCGACGAGGACACCAGCATCGCGAAACCGGTCTGACGGACCGCCATCACGTCGGAGTGATCGCCGAAAATCGACAGTGCCTGCGCGGCCACCGAGCGAGCGGCTACGTGGAATACCGTCGAGGTGAGCTCCCCGGCGATCTTGTACATGTTCGGGATCATCAGCAGGAGCCCCTGAGAGGCGGTGAAGGTCGTCGACAGGGCCCCACCCTGAAGGGCCCCATGGAGGGCACCGGCCGCCCCGCCCTCGCTCTGCATCTCCACCACCGAGGGCACGCTGCCCCAGACATTGAGCCGCTTCTTGCTCGCCCACTCGTCGGCCAGCTCGGCCATCGGCGAGGACGGTGTGATCGGGAAGATGCAGCAGATCTCATTCAGCCGGAATGCAACCGACGCCGCCGCCTCGTTCCCGTCAAGGGTCGTCCGCATCAGCCCTCCTCCGCCACCATCTCGATCGCATGCACGGGGCACTGCTCGAAGCAGGTGCCGCATCCCGTGCAGAGGTCGTAATCGAAGCGGTAGCGCGACCCCACTCCGAGCTTGATCACCGCGTCCTCCGGGCAGGCCCCGAGGCAGCCATCGCACTCGAAGCAGTTCCCGCATGACAGGCACCGCCCCGCCTCATAGCTGGCCTCCACGACCGACAGGCCACCGACCACCTCGCCGAAGCCGGAGATCCGCGCCTCGGGCGCGAGCTCGGGCTGGCGGCGCCGGGCCGCGTCGCCGAAGTACCACAGATGCAGCTGGTCGAACTCCGCCTTCTCGTGCTTGGGCGCGGGCGCGGATACCACGCCCCGAAGCCAGCCGTCGATGTGGCGGGCGGCCTTCTTACCGTGCCCCACCCCCACCGTGACGGTGCGCTCGGCCGGCACCATGTCGCCGCCGGCGAACACGCCAGGACTTCCGGTCATCATCGAGCTCGACACCACCACGGTGCCGTCCCGGGTGAACTCCACACCCGGAACCGCCCTCAGGAAGGTCGTGTCGGTGTCCTGCCCGAGGGCGAGAATGATCGTGTCAGCAGCGAGTTCCTCGAAGCGCCCGGTGGGCTGAGGGAATCCGGTCTCATCCAGCTCCATGGCCTCGACGGTCAGCGTCGGCCCGTCGAAGGCGGTGATCGTCCGCAGCCAGTTGATGCGCACGCCCTCACGCTCGGCGTCCTCGGCCTCCTCCTCATGGGCAGGCATCTGGGCGCGGGTGCGTCGGTAGACGATGAGCGCGTCGTCGGCACCCAGGCGCCGCGCGGTCCGGGCCGCGTCCATGGCCGTGTTGCCCCCGCCGTAGACCGCCACGCGCCGACCGATCACGGGTCGCTCCCCGGAGGCGACGCTGCGCAGGAACGACAGCGCGTCGACGATCCGCCCAGCATCCCGGGCCGGGATGTCGACGCGCTTGGACAGGTGCGCCCCCACGGCCACGAAGACGGCGTCAAAGCCACCCTCACGACGTTCGGCGGCCAGGTCCTCGACCAGGTGCCCACCGGTGATTCGCACCCCCATCGCCTCGATCCGTCGCACCTCGGCGTCCAGCACCTCTCGGGGCAGCCGGTAGGCGGGTATGCCGTAGCGCATCATTCCGCCGGGATCGGCCCCGGCGTCGCGGATCTCGACCTCGTGCCCGAGACGGGCGAGGTGGTAGGCCGCCGACAGCCCACTCGGCCCGGAACCGACGACCAGGACCCGCTTGCCGCTGCCCGCGGGTGGCGGCGGGAACGCCCACCCCCGCTCCAGGGCCAGATCGCCCAGGAAACGCTCGACGGAGTGGATCGAAACCGCGCTGTCGAGCTCGGCGCGATTGCACACGGACTCACAGGGGTGGTAACAGATCCGGCCATGGATCGCCGGGAGCGGATTGTCGACGACGAGCGCCCGCCAAGCCTCCTCGTAACGGCCGGCCTCGACGTGCTCCAACCAGGACTGGATGTTCTCCCCAGCGGGACAGCCCGCGTTGCAGGGAGGTAGCAGGTCCAGGTAGAGGGGACGCCGGCTCCGCACGGGCCCCGCCCGAGGACGCCCGTCTGAGAGGTCAGGCAGAGACGCGACGTCTCTCGGGATCATCGCGTGGCTCGTGGCAGGCCGGGCACCCCCGTACTTTACCAACCAGCCCCCCACCCCCGGCCTCCACCCCCGGCGGCGAGGTGGGGACGGCGGTGACGACCGCCAGCAGCTCGGCTCGGAGCACACCGGCGATCTCCTCACGGCGCCACCCCGAGGACTCGAGCGCCATGGGCCACCCTCCGGTGTGAGCCGGGACGTTCGGGACCATCTCGACCGGAGCTCCCCTCTCACCTCCACGCTCGGGGCTGCCGCCCAGCGTGGAGGGCCCACCTGAGTTGAGGCGTACAAGCCGCAGCAGAAGCCGAATCGCCGTGGCCTTCACCGTCCCGTGCCGGCGCGGACGCCGAGGACCCCTACGCGCCGTTCTGGCGGAGGGCCGCCCCAGCTCTCCCCGGGGATGGCGGCCTAGCTGGAGCACCAGCCACCGATCGGATCGATCGGGCGCGAGCATGTGCTCCCGGCAGGCTCGGACAGTTCGGTGGCGACGACCTCGCGGCCTCCACCGGGGTCCGGGCTGCGGCCCCGGTCCTCGGGCACCTTTCCCGTGGGGAAGCCCGGCGTCGCCGGCGGCTCAGCGTTGGACTTGACCTGGGACACACCGGACAGGACCCGGCCCGCGAGGATCGGGGCCCGCTCCCTAGCGAACGGTCGGCGCGATTGCAGCCGGCCAGCGGGAGCCTCACCCGGGGGACACGTTCACCACTCGTGCGAAGGGCCGGGACTTGCGCTTCGGGCCGATCTAGAAGCCGGGAAAGACCCGAGCCAGGTCGGCGAGCCCGATCGGGCCTGTCAGGGCCACCCTGGCGGCGTCGTCAGGCCGAATGCGACCGGTGACGAGCCGAAGCAGGGACTCACCCCGAGCCTCCAGGCTGCCATCGCTGCCCGGCGCCGGCTCGGACAAGGCGACCTGCTGCCCCAGCTCCAGGGTCCAGCGGCGCGGTGGTGCGATGGTGCTCACCGCCAGGCGCGCTGGGGGCTTGACCAGAGCATCGCCGTGGCCGATCCAGGGCATCATCATCGGCAGCCGGTCGACCAGCAGCTCCGCTGCCGAGTCTGCGATCGTGGCTCCGGGATCGAAGCTGACCCGAATGTCCCAGTTGTGGAGCTCATGCTCTCCCAGCCGCAACCCCACCAGCCCCACCGAGTCGACCGGCTCGGGGAGGAATGAGATCCTCACCTTCAGATGGGCAAGGATGTCTTGGCTCAGGCCCTCAAGCGCTTCCAGGTGCCGGGTGTCCCATTCCAGGAAGCCTGAGGCCTGCTCCTCGGGGCTCATGCCGTTCCAGCGGCCCCAAACCGAGACACTGGTCTCACGGATGGGCGGCTCACCCCCAGCCAATGCGGCCTGAAGCGTCATCAGAGCCAGCTCGGCACCGCTGCCGAGGTGAGAGAGCACCTGGGAAACACTCCAGTCGGTGCAGGCCGAGCCTGCGCGCAGTTGCGCGTAGGTCAGGGAGGTAACCAGCTGGGCAAGCTCATCGTGGGAACGCCGCAACTCGGAGATCCAGCGAACTGGATTGGGTTCCATCTTTGACTCCCTGCCTCAATGCCCCATCTGCTCCGGGGCGCTCTGTCCCCTAAATCCGGGCCCAGCCGATCCACCCCAGCCGGATCCGACCTGATCAGAAGCGGTGGGGGTCGACAGGTCCGCCCCCACTATGAGCGCGGAGGTCGGCAGGACGGCGTCGGCCAGTAGGCGGCTCCCCTCGGACCGGAGACCCCAGGGGTACTGGCTGCCCTCCTCCCTGACGCCGACCAGCCCTCGACCCGCTTCAGTCGCGCCCGCAGCCGTTCTCGAGGCCGGCTCAGCTTGAGACCCCGGAAGCCAGGAAGACCGGCCCCGGCAGGACCTGGGACAGCCCGAGGAAGACGTGCGGGCCCGCTGCCTCACTCTGCTCGTCCACCCTTCTCCACCAACGGTGAGATGCAGCGGCCCGCCCTGGAAGCTCTCGGAGTGTAGGCCCAGTCGAACCTGATGCCTGGGGGACCGCCGCCGAGCTCCCCCGCGACTCAGCCGGAGGCTGCCCCGGCTGCACGGGACCGCCGCCGCTGCCTGCGCGGGACAGGTGTTAGGATCAACGCCGAAGCCGGTCCTCACCGGCTCCAGCCTCTTGGTGATCCCTCGTCCCGCTGGCACAGCGGCATCTTCGAGAACGCTGCTAGCCGAGTTGACGAGGTCACGCGGGGCGTTTCCGCCCAGAGGCATCCAAATATGAGTTCGTTCGCAGATCTCGGAGTGCGACCACGCACCTGCGAGACCCTCCTCCGACTGAGGATCACCCAGCCAACGCCCGTGCAGTCCGCCGCCATCCCCCTGCTGCAGGCCGGACGCGACTGCCTGATCCAGTCCCCCACCGGGTCCGGAAAGACGCTCGCCTTCTTGATTCCCATCGTGGACCGGCTGCGCCGACATCGAGCTGGCGAGCCGCGGGCGCTGATCGTGACCCCCACCAGAGAGTTGGCCACCCAGATCGGTGCCGTGCTGGGACAGCTTGACCCGGGGCTGCGACATGTCCTCGTCTTCGGCGGGGTCGGGTACGGCAAGCAGATCGGCGAGCTCCGCCAGGCGGACGTGATCGTCGGCTGCCCGGGCCGGCTGGTTGACCTGTCCGGGAGCGGGGCGGCGCTTCTGGGGGCGGTGGAGATCCTGGTCCTGGACGAGGCCGACGAGATGCTGGACGCCGGTTTCGCCAGGGATGTTGAGGCGATCATCAGGCGAACCCACCAACGCACCACGGCGGCCCGCCGCCAGACCCTCCTCGCCTCGGCGACGATGCCTGACTGGGTGGCGAGCCTGGCCCACCGGCACCTGGTGGATCCGGCCAGAGTGGCGGTCGCACCGGAGGCCGAATCAGCTCTGGAGCACGGGCTGCTCTCGGTGCCACGGGAAGAGAAGGTGATGGTGCTGAGTCAGCTGCTCGAACAATCCGAGTCGAGCATCGTCTTCCACCGCACCAAGCATGGGGTCAAGAAGCTGGCCCGCGACCTGACCGCGCTGGGCCACTCGACGTCGGAGCTCCAGGGCAACCTGTCCCAGCCGGCCCGCGATCGCTCGATCGCCGCCTTCCGCCGCCGCCAAACCACGGTCCTGGTGGCCACCAATGTCGCCGCTCGCGGCATCGACGTCGAGGACGTAGGCCTGGTCGTCAACTACGAGCTACCCGACACCGCGCACTGGCTCACCCACCGGGTCGGACGAACGGCCCGCAACGGGGCCCGGGGAAGGGCTCTCACCTTCCTCAGCGAGGATGAATCCGACAAATGGCGGAACCTCCGGCGCCTCGGCGCCCCGGAGCTCCGGTTCGTAGACACCGCCCGCCTGCTCAAGTCAGGCACCATGACATTCCTGCCCGGACGACCCCAGGAGCTGGCTCGGATCACTCCCCAGCCCCGGCCCGCTCCGGGCTCCGCTAACCCCCACCGAGCCCACCGAGCCTCGCTCGTAGTTGGTGTCCCAGCTCGGCGCCGCAGCCGCGAGAGATCGGCTGGCAGGCGCCGAAGGGATCTCGCGGCGGCCTCCCCTTGACGGTTTCCAACCGGACCGACGACGACTGGCTGGATCAGCTGTCAGCCGACTGCGGCACCACGCCGGAGATCACCGTCGCCAGCCAGGGTACCGATGCCTCCCTGACCCGGTAACTCACCGGCTCGGGTGAGCCTCGACGGTCCACCAGCTCGGCCTCCTCGAGAACGGAGAGGTGGTACAGCACCTCCTCGGGGGTGAGATGGGTCGTCCTCTCCAGCTCCTCGGTGGTGGTCCACCTCTCCAGCAAGGCCTGAGCCACGAGCAGCCGCGGAGCCGAGGCCAGGATCCCCATCCGTCGAGCCATGACGGAAAGCTGGCCCGGATCGGAAGTGACCGTGGGCCGCGGTCGGCCTATGTGGGGCCGAATTCGATGTCGATACGACGTTCTCAGGAGCGCCTCGCCCACGGTGGACCCGGCGCCCCGCCGGAGCAGCAGCAGGTAAAGGACGCTGATCGCAGCGATCACCACGACGCCATCCGCCCAGCCGGCCTTCACCCCGGCTCCCGTCACCAGCCTCACCAATGAAAGGAGGCCGGCCACGATGCTGGCCACCACCGCCGCGTCGACCGCGACCGCCAGCCCGACCCGCACCGGCCCCGACAGGTGCATCAGGGGTGACCCCGCCGTGCTTGGCGCCCGCCGGATGGCCACATAGCCTCCCACCCCGATCGCGACCAGGATCCCTCCCTGGAGGCCGAGCTTCTCCACCTGGTCGAAGAAGTGCTCAACGGGAACCCCGACCAGCGCCCCCAGGAGCACGAAGACGGTCACCCAGATCGCGGTCACCGGAACCATCCCGGCGAAGAACGTGCGCCGGCTGACCCCGACCGCCCCGGCCACCAGGGTTGTGTAGATGCGCAAGCCGGGTATGAGACGGGTGACCCCGATCCTCACCGGGCCAGCGGCCCGGATTCGCTTGGAAATCCGTTCCAGGGCGCTCCCCTGATGCAGACGTGCCGCCAGCGTTTCCAGCCCCTTCTCCCCGACCAGACGGGCCCAGCTGTAACCGAGGGCCGACCCAGCGACGCAGGAGACAAAGGCGCAGGGGATGAAGATGAAGAGGTCCAGTCCACCCGCGGCCACCAAGAGCCCGGCCACCACCAGGGTCAGCTCTCCAGGGGCGAAGGGCAGGGGAACGCCGGCCTCCTCGGCAAACAGGAGGCTGCAGAGTAGGACTAGGGCGACGACCCCATGGAATCCAGAGAGGAAGCCCATTACAACCCAGGCCGCCGCCACGGTGAGGGCATCGCGCCGCCGGCATCCGGTGCCCGACCAGACCTATCGGCCAGGACGGGGATCCCAGCCCGGGACTTCGCGTTTGGACGCCAATACCGGTCAGAGATCTGTGGGCAGTCCCGTGGTCGCGCTGATACGGCGCCGGCCTCCATCGAGAGACCCGCGCCAGCAGCGTACTCGCTCGCGATTCCGTTGCCAAGCCGCCAAGGGCACCCTTCGCGCCGGCTCGCGCTCCCTGGCTCTGCGGCGCCACTCGCGGACCTCGGAGCGGGCTGCCGCTCACTTGCCGACCCCAGCTCCCTCGCAGGCCGACTTGAGGAACCGCAAACTCACCACCGCCAGCGCGGGGCGCGGCGTGCGTCCAGAGCCAGGTCAGCTGCGGCGGTCCCTCCGCCACTCACCGGTCGGGGGCAGATGCCCTACTCCCCCCAGGTCGCAGACCGCCGCACACCCTCGCCCATCGGGTACAGTGGCTGCGAACGCAATCTGGACCGCCGGCTCCGCCCAGCCGGTCGCCCGCCGTGATGGGGGTCGTCGAAGAGATGTCCATTCGCCGCGACGCCGGTCTGCTGCTGCTGCGAGTCGGCGTGGGAACCACCCTGGCCGCCCACGGACTTCCCAAGCTGCTGGGAGGTCCCGGCCGCAAGCCTCCTGAACTCCTCTCCCGGGTGTTCGGGCCCAACTACGCGGCGGGCTGGGAGAGCAGTGGACCAGAGCAGTTCGGCCAGGCGCTGAAGACAATGGGAGTTCCGGCCCCAGAGCTCTCGGCCTGGATCAGCGGCGGCGCTGAACTCGGCGGCGGGCTGGCGCTGGCGGCAGGGATCGCCACCCCCCTGGCGGCAGCGGTGCTCGCGGGCAACATGGCCGTGGCGGTGGGCGGAGCCCATTGGAAGAGCGGGTTCTACGGCCAGGGAGGCTATGAGTTCGCCCTGGTCCTGGGGCTGGCAGCGGCCGCCATCGCGCTGACCGGTCCTGGGAAGATCTCGGTCGACGCCCTCCTTCGCTGACCCACCCGCCAGCTCCACCGCATCCCGGGGTTCGCCTAGAGGAGCCAGCGCGTTCGTCTGGGCTGTGGCTCAGACGGCCGGGCAGGGAGCGAAACCGCTGTGGGCGAAGATCGCCCCGCCCGAGGTGGTGACCAGCTCCCCCCAACGCTGAGACGGGTGCCTGCGCAGGTAGTGGGCCAGGATCTGGTAGCCGATGGCGAGCCCGGTGAGAGGTGGCATCGTCGACTCCGCGAAGATCGACCGCTGCACCGGACCTCCCGTCATCACCTGCTGGTAGAGGCCAACACGGTTGAGCACCGGCTTCAGGTGCTGCCACTGCTGGCACTCCTGGAGCGGACTCAGCGCCTCCACCCAAGGGTCCTTCGGACCAGGGAACGCCGCCTCATCGAAGGCGGTCGCGACCCCCTCGGTCACCAGTTGGTCGAGCAAGGTGGTGCCCAGCCCGGGACCCGCCTCCACCCTCACGCTGTGGCTCACCTGCCTGGCCAGGGTCCGCGCCAGCCACCCGGCGAAGTCCGGGGGCTCCTCGGCCCAGTAGGGGTAGAGGCCGATGGTGACGGCCCCGCTCTCGGGATCGGTGAAGCCACTGGTGCCGGTGCTGGGGAGGATCTGGTCCGGATCCCCGACGGTGAGGGTCACCGTGGTCGGCGGGCCCGGTAGGAGCGAGTCGATCCGGACCAGATCCTTCTCAGTCAGGGTCTGGAGCGGCACCTGGTGGTTGGCCGCCGCCCTCACCACCTGGCGGGTCACCTGCACCGCGAAGCGCCCATGGGCAGCGGTGAACTTCAACGGAACCCGGGGATTGACCCCAGCGCAACTGGTCAGCGCCAGCAAAGCCACTGCCGCGACGGCCACCCCCAGGGACCGCTTCACGGCCTCGGCCCCGTCCGACCGCTCGGGCGGCCCTCGACCGCGAAGCGGCGGACCCAGAGCCCAGCGTCCCGAGCCCCGAGGGTGAGCTCCATATCGATCCGGACTGGGCCCGGGTAGCGGCCGGCGCCCGCCCCAGCCCCACCGGGGGCACGGCCGCCCGTCACCAGCACGGTCTCCACCCACAACGCCAGCGGCAGTCTGCCGTCGCGGCACCAGAGTCGGCCGCGAGTACCCTACCCAACCCTGGCCCCTCAGCCCCAGCCACCCGGACGAGGATGTCTCCCGGGGCGCCGGGCATGGCCACCATCGCCGGGAGCCGCGCCAGCGTGAAGGCCAGCCCCATCATCACGGCTAAGTGCAGCGCCAGCAAGATCCGGGTTCCGGCGTGCTTCCGGGTCAGCAGCGCCCTGATCAGCAGAGCGCCAACGATGAAGAGATAGTTCATGGCCCCCAACCGACGGCACTGGTGTGCCCTCCAGGCCAGCCGAGTCTAGCGGTCCGACGGGGGGCCGGAGGTGGGAAGCACGGGCCGTGGGCAGGTACGCTTCTCGCATGAGTTCGGAAGTCCCGCCCGAGGCGGCTGACCCAGGCGCCGCCCCGCCGCAAGCCGAAACCCTGGTCGCTCCGGCCGGCAGGTTCCGGCTCTACCTCGGTGCCGCCGCGGGCGTGGGCAAGACCTGTGCCATGCTCGATGAGGGCTGGCGCCGGTGGCAGCGCGGACGTGATGTGGTGATCGGCTTCGTCGAGACCCACGGGCGGGCCCACACCGCCGCCTTCGTGCGCGACCTAGAGGTCGTTCCCCGGGTCACGGTGAATTACCGGGGCAGCCAGTTCGAGGAGATGGACCTGGATGCGGTCCTGGCTCGCAGGCCGGAGGTGGCCCTGATCGACGAGCTGGCCCACACCAACGTCCCCGGAAGTGGGCGCCACGCCAAGCGCTGGGAGGACATCCTCGAGATCCTCGACAACGGGATCAACGTGATCAGTACGGTCAACATCCAGCACCTGGAGAGCCTCGCCGACAGCATCGAGGAGATGACCGGCACCAAGATCCGGGAGCGGGTCCCCGACTGGGTCGTCCGCCGCGCCGACCAGACCGAGCTGGTCGACTCCTCTCCGGAGCAGCTCAGGCGGCGGATGGTCCACGGCAACGTCTACCCGCCTGACCGAGTCCCCACCGCCCTCACCCACTTCTTCAGCTCCCACAACCTGACCATCCTGCGCGACCTGGCACTCCGCTTCGTCGCCGACGAGACCGAGGAGGTGCTCCTGGCCGAGGTGGCCAACCTGTCGGGCCCGGTCGAGACCACCGAGCACATCCTGGTCGGCGTGGCCGCCAGGCCCTCCGCCGACCACATCCTGCAGCGCACGGCCCGGATGGCGGGCCGGTTCAAGTGCGACTTCAAGGCTGTTCACGTGATCGCCGGTGATTCGAGGCCCGCCCCTGATCCCAAGGAACTGGCCCGGCTGGAGGACCTCGCCGGCAGCCTCGGCGGGGAGTGGGAGACCATTCGGGGCGACGACGTCGCGCCTGCGCTGGTCGCCTACGCCCACCAGCACCACATCACCCAGCTGGTCGTCGGCGCGAACCAGGATCGGGGCTGGCACAGGTCGGGACGGGTCAGACAGATCCTCAGGGCGGCCGCCGTCGCCGGTCTGGACGTTCACGTGATCGCCAAGCCACAGGAGAGGGCCGGGATCGCCCCCCACCACCCCGGGCCGGGCGGCCATGGCTGAGCTGCTCAGGTCACGGGGCCGAGGCCTCGCTCCGGGTGTTCTCTCCTCCCTGGCGCTGACCGCCGTGCTCACCCTGCTGATGCTGCCCCTTCGGGCCCATCTCGGCGCTGCGACCAGCGGACTCGTCCTGGTGATCCCGGTGGTCTGCGCCGTCTCCCTGGGGGGCTGGGTCGCAGGGCTCGCC
>JBEKRL010000037.1:0-19505 GCA_049518775.1 Candidatus Dormibacteria bacterium | reverse complement strand
GGGGAAGTAGATGCCTAGGGACGCTGCCTGCGCGATCTACACCACAAACCAGCCCGGCAGCCCCTGGAGCCAGCTCAAAAAGAACAGCGGCTGGACACGAACCGGGCCCAACGGTCGCGTCCGCCGACTCAGCGCCGAGCAACTGCGGTCGCACCTGTTGCCGCCCCTCGGAGCCGACCAGCCGGGACTCAGCGTCAGGGCGGAACGGAGGTCCAGGAGCGAGGACCGTCTTGCCGGCGTGGAGTGCCGGAGGTGAGCTCCGGTTGGGTGGAGCAGCGGGAGGGAGTGGAGGAGATCCGGGCGCGGCAGCTGCCAGGCGATCCCCCACCGTCGCCGCGGCTCACCGTGCCTGAGGATGCCGGGAGTGGCCGCAACCGGCCCTGGGCTGCCTAGCCATGCCCGCCAAGAACGAACGCACGCTGGCACCTTGGCTGGTGGGGGCGACCATCGAGACCGTCGGCCGGGTCTCCGACCGGACCTCAGGCCGGACCCGGGCCAAGCAGCACCGGATGCCAGGCTCGGAGCGCCGGGAGCAGCTCCTCCAGGCCTGCCTCACCGCCTTCGCCAGGGACGGCCTGGAGATGACCACCATGGACTCCATCGCCACCACGGCCGGGGTCAGCAAGCCGCTGGTCTACCGCCACTTCCATAACCGCCACGAGGCGTTGGTGGCGGTGGTGGAGCGGGAGAGCGAGCGGCTGGTCGCGGTCCTGGGGATCGGCGGCGACGTGACGCCCACGCCCAGCTTCGAAGCTCTGACCACCACCTTCCTCACCTTTGCCGCGGAGGCGCCAGCCTCATTCCGGCTGCTCTTCCAGCTGGTGGATGCCGCCGCCGGGGCCGCCCAGCGCCGGGTCGACCAGCTCCGGGACCGGGTGGGGCGGGTGCTGGTCGACTCTCTCCTGTCCCAGGTGGACCCCGCCGAGTTGCGCGAGCTCCCCGAGCTGGGCCAGGACACCGCCTGGTTGGCGGGGATGGTGAGCTCGATCGTCGAGGGCGTGGCTGGGGGACTGGGGCGAGGTGAGGACCCGGCGCTCCGGGCGGGGGCGCTCTGCCGGCTGCTGCGCCCGGAGGGGGTGGTGGCGGCCCTGGTCGAGGTGCGGCCTCGGACTGGCCGTCCGGAGGCGCTGCCGCGGGAACCGGGCTAGCCCCGCCGTCGCCGGGGCGCTCCCGCTCGCTCCGGACGCTGGAGGATCTGGTAGGGACCACTCGGATCACCGGGAGCGCCGGCGCGGGGAAGACCCAACAGCTGGTGGCCCTGGCCTCGGAGTGGCTGCTGGGGGGCGGGGATCCTCGCCGCCTGGTCCTAGTGGTGACGAGCCGGGCTGGGGCGGAGCTGCTCCAGCGCCGAGTCGAGCAGCAACTGCCCGAGGCCCATCCCGCGGTGGTGGTCCAGACCCACGAGGGGCTGGCCCGGCTGGTGCTGGCTCGGCTGGGGCAGGAGCCGGAGCGTGGGGCCACCCTCTCAGCGATCGGGGAGTGGCTGGTGATGGAGGAGGCGCTGCGCCGGGCGCAGCCCTCCCTGGCCCGGCTGGGGCCGATGATCCGTGAGCCATCCTGCATCGAGGACGCCATCTCCATGGTCTCGGCCTGCAAGCGGGCCCTGGTGGGCCCGGGACTGGTGGCCAGGCGGGTGCGAGAGGCGCCGGGGGACCCGGCCGGGATCGGCGACGTCGCGCTGATCTCGGCCGCCTACCAGGGGGTGCTTGAGGAGATGGGATGCCTGGATTCCCGGGACTGGCACGTCCGGGCGCTCGAGGCGCTGTCCCGCGACCGGAGCGCACTCCAGGGATGGGCAGACCTGCTCCTGGTTGACGAGGCTGAAGACCTCAGTCCGGCCCAGTGGATCCTCATCCGAGAGCTGGGCCAGAGGCTGAGCCCGCCCATGCGGCTGGTGCTAGCGGGGGACTGGAGCGAGTCCACCCCGGGCTTTCGGGGGGTATCGAGCGTCTCCTCCAGCCGGCCCTTCGATGAGTACTTCCCGAGCGAGCTCGCTCCGGCTGAGTGGACGATGCCGGAGGCGCTGCCCGCCTGGGCGCGCAGGCTGGGCAGCGTCCTCCGAGTCCGGGCGGAGGAGGTGGGTGAGCCCGCCCCCGGCCTCGACCAAGAGCTCCCGGAGGCGGCCCTGCGGGTCGGCCCGGCGGCGTCGGTGTGGGTGGCAGCCGACGAGAGCGCTGAGGCCCTGGCGGTGGGTCGGGAGATCCTGCGGGCGCGGCTCGACGGAGAGCTGGAGTTCGCGGACTGTGCCGTCCTGCTCCGCTCCCGCGGGGCCCAGCTAGCCCCGGTTGTGGCGGCCCTCGCCGGCCTCGGGGTGCCCCACCGGCTGGTGCCCGAGGTTGGCTGGGCGGGGCATTCGGCGGTGGCCACGATCCTCAGCTGGCTGAGGTGCCTCAGCCAGCCCCAGGACGACTCGCTGCTGCTGGAGGCACTCCGCGCCGGGCCTGGCCAGCTCTCGCCGGGGGCGATCCGGCTGCTGGTCAGGGAAGCCGCCCGGCAGCGGTGCCCGGTGGTGGCGGCGTTCTGGGGGTCGGCTCGTGAAGGGGCGGCGAGGATGGAGCCTGCGGTGGTGGTTCCCGCTGACGACCAGGGGTGGACGGAGATCGGCGCCGCGGCGCGACGCTGGCGCGCCTGCGGGGTGGTGGTCCCCCAGCTCGGCGGTGCCAGCCTGGCCTGGCCCCAATTCCTCCGCCTCATGGGTCAGCTGGAGCTGGCGTCGGGCCTCGCCGCCGCGGCGTTGGAGGACCTCGGGACCGCATCGGCCCTGGCTCAGCTCTCCAGAGCCGCCGCGGCGGGGGCGGAAGCGCACCGCCGGTTGGGAGGGACGGAGCTCCATCTGGCCGGCTGGCTGGAGCTTCTAGAGGGGGCGGTGCGGCGCAGCGAGCAGGAGCTGGACCGGCCGATGGGAGAGGACCGGTCCGCGGTCTCGGTCCTGAGCATTCGCCAGGCCAAGGGCCGGCACTGGGCTCGAGTGTTCGTGTGTGGGTGTGTGGCCGGCTCGCTGCCGGCCCGTCCCGATGGGGGAGGGTGGTTGGACCACCGGGAGGTCGAGGAGCTGGTCGAAATGGTGCCGGAGCTGGAGGACGTCCTCTCCTCGCCGGAGCGCTGGCAGGATGCGGAGTCCCGACTCTTCATGGTCGCCCTGACCAGGGCCAGCTCTGAGGTGACCTGTAGCTGGTCCAGGCGGTGCGGGGGCCGGCCGGCCGAGCGCTCCTCGTTGGTGGGGAGGCTGCTCGAAGTCGGAATCCGAGAGATGGCAGCCCCTCAGGTGGAGCTGGTGACCGTGGACGACCTGGTCTCCGAGCTGGCGCTGTCGCCCTCTCCGGGGTCGGTCGGGTTCCCCGGGACCGAACTTGCGAGCATGGCGGCCGAGCTCCGGTCGGAGCTGAGGGGCTGGGACCCGGTTGGGGAAGGGGCGGCCCAGCCGCCCGCGCCGCCGGTGGTGAGTGCGACGTCGATGGCAGCCTGGCTGGCCTGCCCCCGCCAGTATCTGGCGGGGCTGCTGGGGACCGCGACTGCCAGCGACATCTCGCTCCATCTGGGCGTCCAGGCCCACCGGCTGCTGGAGCACCTCTACCGGGCCCGTGGAGAATGGGAGGGCAGTTCGGATGCATTCCGGCAGGCCGCCGGCCGGCTCATCGAGGAGAGACTCCTGCCTGAGCTGAGGGCCGCGGAGAGAGACCCGGTCAACCTGGTCTACGCCGGGCTCTGGCTGGAGCGGATGGTCGACCGCTGGGCGCGCCGAATCGTGGCCGCGGGCCCGGAGCGGGTGGGCGAGCCCATCGCGGAGGAGATCGGATTCAGTGTCGCGCGCCCTGGCTGGTGGCTCCGGGGCAAGGTCGACGCGCTCTGGAGCCACCCCGGCGGAGAGGTGGAGCTGCTCGACTACAAGACCTCGGCCGCCAAGAGGACGGATGGTTCCATGAGGGACGCGGTGTTCGGCAAGGATGCCGAGGGACCCCAGGACTGGCAGCTTCCTATCTACCAGCTGGCGGCCCGGCAGGGAGCCTTCGAGTCCCAGCTGGGTGCGGGCCTGCCCACCAGGGTGCGCAACTGGTACGTGGGGGTGGACCCGGGAGCGCGCTCCACCGAACCGATTCCGGCAGCCGGCTTCCGGATCGTCGATGGGGAGGAACAGGGAGGGGTTGGCCGGCTCACGGAACGGGAGCTGGACCGGCTCGATGAGGAGCTTGACCGGCAGGTCCAGGTCATCTTGGAGGGAAGGTTCCCGGCCCAGCCCCGGCACTCCACCAGGACCTGCCGGGCCCAGTTCGGAGGGTGCCCGGTCGCGGACTGGTGTGATGGGGAGGGCACGGTGGGCGCCGACCACCCCACCCGTCCGCCGCGGCTGTGAGGGACGGCACCGGAGCGCCGGCGTCCCCCAGCGACGAGCTGACCGACGCTCAATCCGACGTGGTCCGCCAGCTGGGTCGGGGCCCGGTCAAGGTGGTGGCTGCGGCGGGCAGCGGCAAGACCACAACCATGGCCTCGGTCTATGAGGCCGCGATGCGCAGCGGGCTGGGGGCGGACCGGATCATGGCGGTCACCTTCACCGAGCTGGCAGCGGCCGAGCTGAAGCTCAAGATCCTGGGCACCGTGATGGCGGCCCCCAAGGTGACCCAGGAGGAGGCGGTGGAGGCGCTCCAGGGGGGCTGGATCGGGACCTTCCACAAGCTGATCCGAAGGCTCTTGGAGGAGCGCTCCTACCTGGCCGGAGTGCCCCGGGATCTGACCCTGATCGACGAGGTGGCGGCGGCGGTGGAGATGGAGGCGGCCCTGGGGAGGCTACGTCAGCAGTTGGAGGGCAGCGGATCCTGGACCAAGCTGCTGCCTCCGGACCCCGATCCGCGGACCCTGTTGGGACTGTTCGGCGGAGCCGCCGGCGCGGTGGGACGGCTGCGCTCGACCGAGCTGGAGCCGAGCGACTGTGAGCGGAGTTCGCTAGCCGCCTACCGGGCGTTCGCACGGGCGGAGGACCCTCCCGAGGAGCTCGCCTGGCATCGACTCGCCCTGCGGCTCACCGTCGACCTCTGGCAGGAGTATGAGCGCCGCCTGGCGATCGCCCGAGTGCTCGACTTCGACGGGCTGCTCCGGGAGGGGCTGCGGGCTCTGCGTAGGTCGCCTGAGCTGCTCCGATGGTGTCGGGGCAACTTCGAGCTGGTGATAGTGGACGAGTACCAGGACACCAGCGCCCTCCAGGAGGCGCTGATCCTCGAGATGACCGGGCCCCGGCAGCAGAGTCTCTTCATGGTGGGGGATGCCCGGCAATCGATCTACGCCTTCCGGGACGCCAAGCCAGGGATCATGGCCGCGGCCCAGGGCAGGCGGTTCGGCCTTTTCCTCAACCACCGCTCCCGCGCCAGCATCCTCGCCGCCGCGGACCACGTGATCAAGGCCGACCCCCAATTCGCCGCGGACGAGGCCATGGAGGCGGCCCGCGCAGACGAGAGCCCGCTCCCGGTCTGGGTGGCCGAGGTCGAGGACCCGTCGCGGGAGGCGGAGGCGATCGCCGAGGCGCTGGCCCTGCTCCATCGGTGGGGGATCACCTACCCGGATGGCACCAAGCAGGGCGTGCCCTGGGGTCAGATGGCGGTCCTCGCCTACACCTACCGACGCTTGGGGCCAATGCTGGAGGAGGCGTTGCGGCGTCGGGGAATCCCCTTCCAGACCGCCACCGGGTGGCTCCTGGAGCGGCCCGAGGTGAAGGACGTGGTGGCCCTCCTCCGGCTCGCCGGCGACGAGGCGGACGACCTCGCCTGCCTCCGGCTGCTGCAGTGCCCGGTGGTCCGCATCCCCGACCGGGCACTGCTCGCGCTCATCCCGAGCACGGCGGAGCGGGAGGTGTCCCTGGCGGCACGGCTGCGCCGCCACCTGGCGGCCGGCGCCACAGGGTGGACGAAGGCCTGGTCGGCGCGCGCGGCGGCCGTGGTGACGCTGGTGGACGAGCTGCGTGTGGAGTCGGGGAGGGTGCCTGCCGACGAGCTGCTCTCGACGGCGATGCGGCGTTCCGGCCTCCTCCGCTTCCATCAGGCGCGGGCGCGGGGGGGGCGAACCGGCGGGCAGCGGGCGCTTACCTCGCTGGCAGAGCTGGAGCGGATCAGCGGGGAGCGGAGGACGCGGTCGGGCTGGCTGAGCCTAAGCCAGCTCCTGGAGCGGCTCACCGCCATGCGTGAGGAGGCCAGGACCGCGGAGCCGCCGGCCCGGAACGAGGAGGATCTGGTGACCCTCTGCACCATCCACCGGGCCAAGGGGTTGGAGTGGCCGGTGGTGGTGTTGGCGGACTGCCGTCCCTACCAAGCCCGCGGCCAGGGCCGGGTGCTCTGGGACCGGCCGGCGGGGGCGGTGATCTCGACCAAGATCGGGGCCACTGACACCGCCGCGTTCAAGAGGTGGAAGGAGGGGCCCGAGGCCAGGGTTGACCGGGAAGAGCATCGGCGGCTGGTTTACGTGGCGATGACCAGGGCCCGGGACCTGCTGGTGGTCACCACCAGCAGGTCGGGCAAGAACGGCGAGTTCCTGGAGCTGGCGAAGGCCGCAGGAGAGGGCCGGGAGTGGGTACGCGAGTGGCCCGCCTTCGCGGCGTCGACTGGACTGCCGTGGGCGACGGCGGGCGGAGGTGGGTTGGAACCCGCCTCCCCCGGCGAGGCGGTGGCCGGGCCCCAGATACCGGTGGCTCGCCTGGCGCAGCGCTGGCGGGAGATCGCGTCGCTGGAGCGACCCGCCAGCTCCGGGTGGGCGCGCCCGGCTCACCTCAGCTTCACCGCCATCGACCTCATGAACCGGTGTCCCCGCAGGTTCTGGTACACCCACCTGGCTGGCTACCCGAGCTTGGAACCAGCCCAGCCCGGCCCGCGCTCGGACCGGTCCGTGGCGCCCCGGGGCCTGGAGCGGGAGCAGGCTCTTGACCTGGGAACGGCGGTCCATCGGGTGCTGGAGCAGCTCCACACCGACGTCCCCTCCCGTGCCCCCGCCCCGGCCGAGGTGCTGGCCGCCCTCGACCGAGCGGCGGTCCCCCTGGGGTCGGAGCAGCGGCGCCTGGCCGAGGAGATGCTCGCCACCTACGCGGCCAGCCCGGTCGCAGCGCTGCCCACGGTCGCGGTGGAGTTCCCCTTCACCTGGCGCAGCTGGGCTGGCCCCGGGTGCCCCCCGCTCCATGGGGTGATCGACCGGGTCGCCCAGCAGGAATCGGGGGCGCTCCTCGTGGTCGACTACAAGACGAACGCCACCCTCTCCCCCGAGGAGCTCGGCGAGTACTCGAGGCAGCTCCGCCTCTACGCGGCCGCGGTCGCGGCCGGAGCCCTGGGGACCCCCGTGAGGGTCCCCGGGGCCGCGCTGGCGATGCTGCGGTCGGGGCGGTTGCTGGACGTCTCCACCGCTCCCGCGGAGCTCGGCGAGGCGCTGCGATGGGCCGGCGCCGCGGCGGCGCGGGTCAAGGCGGGCGACTACCGCTCGGTGGAGCGGTTCCCGTCACGACCCTGCGGCGACTGCCCCTTCCTCGACCGCTGCCCGGAGCGGCGAGAGGGGCTGGCTACGCCGAGCCGGGGAGCTTGAAGATCCGTGAGAGCCGCATGGCCAGGCCCATGTCGCCTTTGACCTTGAGCTTGCCGGTCATGAAGGCCATGGTCCCGTCCAGCCGCCCGGTCATCAGCTTGACGAAGTTCTGGTCGCCGATGCTGATGGTGATGTTGGGGCTGGTGTCGCGGCCGCTGAAGACCTGGCAGGCGGCGTCCTTGATCTGGGCGTACCAGAGCCCGCCCTGGTCCCCGGAGATGTCGAACTGGAAGGTCGCGTCGAGACCCTCGGCCTTGTCAGCCTGAAACGCGCCCGGGATCTTTTCGATGATCTCCTGCGGTGTCAGTTCCGCTTCGCTCAATGGGGATCCTCCGCTTGAATGTTGGTCCATCCCGGGTTGACCCCGGCCCGGGCCGCCGCACTTGCGCCGGTCAAGCCGCCCGCCTGGGCCGGCGACTGGGCCGCTTCAGATAGCCGAGGTTGCCTCGCATCGGTCTGGGTTCGAAGCCAAAGTCGAGGCGCACCGCATCCAGCCGGGTGATGTTGGGCTGGGCCAGCATGTCCAGCTGCTGGGCGGTAACCAAGGGGTCTTCCAGCAGCCTGTCCATGACCATCGCCACCGGCCGGATCAGTCGGGGGTCGAGGTGGAGCGCCGTGCGCTTCGAGCCCCCGAAGCGCTCCTTGCCGATCGCCTCCGCGATGGCGAAGACGATCTCCTCCAGGGTCGGCTGCTCGGGGCCGCCGATCTCGTAGAGATGGCGGGCCCGGGGCTGCTCCTCGACCGCCAGGAGCAGGCAGCGGGCGACGTCGTCGGCGGAGATGGGCTGGAACACCGCCGAGCCGTCCCCGGGGATCACCAGGAAGGGGGAGGGCAGGCTGAGGGCGTCGGCCAGATGGTTGAAGAACCCCCGGCCCTCGCCGAAGATCACCGAGGAGCGGACCACGACCCACTCCAGGGA
Source organism: Candidatus Dormibacteria bacterium (assembly GCA_049518775.1). GTDB lineage: Bacteria > Chloroflexota > Dormibacteria > Aeolococcales > Bog-877 > Bog-877. Next base: position 11,037 of record JBEKRL010000037.1, on the reverse strand, counting down.
GCTGGCGGCCACGGCCTGCTCGCCCTCCCACTTGCTGAAGAGATAGGGGAAGCTCGGGTCGGGATCCGCTCCGATGGCGCTGAACTGCACCATCCGTCTGACCCCGGCGCGGGCGGCCGCGGCGACGACGTTGGCGGTGCCCCTGGCGTTGACCGCCTCGAACGTCTGGTACCCGCGCGGGCGGATCACCGCCGCCAGATTGACCACGGCGTCGGCGGATTGGAAGGCCTGGTCCAGGCCCTCTCCGCTGACGACGTCCCCAAAAGTGGGGAGGAGGCCGGGAGGCAGGGTGGCCGAGCGCTCCCCACGCCCGACCACCCTGATCTCGTGCCCGGCTGACAGCAGGCTGGGGAGCAGGTGGGAGCCGACCAGGCCCGTCCCCCCGACTACGGCTACCCGCAAGGTCTGCCTCCCGCTATGACTTCGCGATCAGGGACGCTTGGCGACGCGGCGGCGGGGGACGGCCTTACCGGCCACCGAGGCCTTGAGGCTCGAGGCGGGGTAGAAGCGCACCTTCTGGGAGGCCGGCACCTGGACCATCTCCTGAGTTTGGGGATTGCGCCTCAGGCCGGCGGCGGTCTGACGGACCTTCCAGCGGCCAAAGCCAGCGACGGAGACCTCTCTGCCCTGCTCGAGCTCGCCGCCGATGATCTGGAAGATCAGCTTGAGGGTGTCGTCGGCAAGCACAAAACTTGAGAAAAACGGCTCTCGTTCGCCGCTCTCATTCTCGAACTTGATCTTGGTCTGCAGGGTCTTGGCCAGCTCGCGGCGATTCATGGGTGATTTCCTCCTTGGGGGTGAACTGAAACGTTCGCGGTGACGCATGAATACTCATGAATACTAAGGAAGAAGTCAAGTCCCGTGCAGTGCTGCAAGGGCTCCTTGGCGGCGCCACCAGTTTCCCCCGCCGGCCGGCCCAGCAATCGGGGGATCTGGGGGCCGGCGGCCGGCACCGGGTTCGCGCCGGAGCCGGGCGTCCGGGGGTGGCTGGCCTCGAGCTCTTCGGGGGCTGGCAGATCGCCGGGCTGGTGGCGGGCGGGGGTGGCCGCCGTGGTCTCCTGGGGAGGGATCCTCCCCGGCGAGGGGTCTCTTCGGGCCAACTCGCTGGACCAAGCGCTGTTTGCACCGGGCCTGGGGACGCGACCAGGGAGAAACGTGAGGGCCTCGAGGGTGTCCCTGGCCTCCCCCCGCGCTCGCCGGGGAGCTTGCTCTAGCGAACATGTGTTCGTACAATTTTGGGGTGCCCGGAGGGTAGCCCTGGCTCCACCGGTGCCGTTCCAAACCTCGCACGGATGGTTTTCCGGTGTCATCAGAGCTGGCTCGACGGGAGGAGGGGAGACCCCAATGGCAGGGACCGGTGGCGCTGGAGCCGGCCCTGGCCACACTGAACCGGCGCTATGGCCGGGAGGTGGTCCGGGCTGGGGCCCCGGCCCGACTCCTGGGGCTTTCGACGGGGGTTGGGGAGCTGGACGGCATCACCGGCTGCCAGGGGCTGCCCCAGGGCCGGATCAGCCGGTTGGTCGGCGAGCCCTCCTCGGGGGCGTTTGACCTGGGGCTGGTGCTGGCGGCTGAGGTCTCTCGGTCCGCCCCGGTGGCCCTGGTCGACTTCACCCTGGGTGTCTTCCCCGGTGACATCGAGGCCTATGGAGGCGACCTCGACAACTGCTGGCTGGTCCGCCCCAGACGGCCGGTGGAGGGGTGGTCAGCGGCCCGGACCCTGGCCAAGGCGGGGGTGGGGATGTGCATTTTGGTGGCCGAGGATTGGTCTCGAATCACTTCCGGGGCCGCCCCCGCAGCTCTGTTGGCGGCGCTCTCAGAGGGAGTCTCAGCCGGTCTGGTGCTGGGAGGGCAACTGCTCCCGGCCGCCCTCCGGGAGCGGGTCTGCCTGGAGCTGGAGTGCCGACGTCTGGATTGGGATTTGACCCACGGGGACGTCTGTGGCCTCCGGATGGAGGCACGGGTCACCCGCAGCCACCTGAGTGCTCCCGGGGCTCGCTGCCGGTTGCGGCTCAGCTTCCCGAGGCCCTATCCGATCCGGGCTGGTCTGGTCGGTCTGGCTGAGGAGGAGGTCGATGAGGATGAGGGGCTGCTCCGGATGGCCGGGAGCAGCCGATGACCCGGGCTGGTGCCCGGCGGCTGGCCTGCCTTGCCTTCCCCCACCTCGCCCTGGTGCTGGCCTGGCGTGCCCACCCCGAGCTGAGGGGGGAGCCGGTGCTGTTGGGGGGCCGGGGTCCGGGCGGCGGCCAGGTGGTGATGGCGGCTTCCCCGCCGGCCCTGGCGCTGGGGGTCAGGGCCGGCCAGGACTGGCGCCGGGCCGAGCTCCTCTGCCCCTTAGCGGCTCGGCTACCGGTCGATCTGGGCACGCTGGCGGAGTTGCGGCGGAGCGCCAGGCTGGCCCTGGCCGGTTGCAGCCCCTTGGTGGAGTGGACCGACGACACCACTGCCTATGTCGATCTCAGCGGCAGCGACCCGCTCGGGCGCCAGGAGGGTGCCCGGGCCGCTCAGTGCGGCAGGGCCCTCCAGGAGGTCTTGGGGGTCACCCTCAGCGTGGGGGTGGGGCAGTCCCGCTTCGTGTCCTGGGTGGCCGCCCGGGTCGCCGATCCCGGCCGGGTGCGGGTGGTTCCGCAGGGGAGGGCGGCCGAGTCCCTGGCCAGCTGGCCGGTCACAGAGCTGCCGATCATGGGCGAGACTGCAGAGCGGCTGCTCCGGTTCGGGCTGCGCACCTGCGGCGACTGCGCGGCCATCACCATGGCCGACCTGCAGCGGCAGTTCGGGCCGGAGGGGATCCTGCTCCACCGGCTCTGCCGGGGCCTGGACTTGGCCGAGATCGACCCCGGGCGCGAGCCGCCTCCCTGCGGCGTTCGCCGCTCCCTGGCTGGGGGAGTGGAAGACTCCGAGTCGCTTCGCTTCGGCGCCGCCGAGCTGGCCCGGGGCCTGGCCGAGGAGCTGGCCCGGCAGGGACGGGCGGCAGGGCGGATCCGGCTGACCTTGCGTGGTGAGGGGGGGGGCCGGCTGGGGGAGCGCGCCTGGTGGAGCGAGGTCGCGCCCTCCCAGCCGATGGCCACCGCCGAGGAGCTGATGGGCCCGCTGCTGAGCCTGTTCGGCAGACTCCGTCCCCCCATCCCGATCACGGTGGTGGAGCTCGAGGCCCTGGACCTGGTTGCGCCCCCGGCCAGCCAGATCGGGATGTGGCAGGGACGGGTGGCGGATCGCGAGGTGATCCAGCGGGCGGTCAACCGGCTTCACGACCGGTTCGGCAAGGGGCTGGTCTGGCGGGTCGAGGTGCGCCCGGGTCACCCCGGGGACGTCCCCGAGGAGCGGTTCAGCTGGAGCTCCAGTTGACCCGGATCGAGGTTCGCTGCGGGGGACCGCTCGGAGAGCCGGCGGCGGTGGAGCTGGGCGGTGGCTGGATGGAGGTGACGGCGGTGGTGGAGAGCTGGTGGGTCGAGGTCGGATGGTGGCGGGCACTGCCCGAACGCCCGGTTCGCCGTCGCTGCTGGCGAGTGCTGCTCTCCAACGGCAGCTGCCTGGACCTGCGCTGGGACCAGCTGTCCAACAGCTGGGATCTGGAGAGAGGCTGGGGATGAGGTTAACGGCGCCATCTGCTAGCGTGCCCTCATGCCCGACCGTCCGGCCACCTCGGCCTCCGGCCCCAACCAGGGTCCCACCTCCGGCGGTCGCCTGCCTCTGAGGCGGCGGCCGCTCTGGGCCTGGATGCCGCTGCTGGTGGTCCTGGCCGTGAACCTGCTGGTGGTGAACGTCTTCTTCGCCCCCCCCTCTCCCAAGACCATCGCCCTGCCCTACAACGTCTTCGTCAGCGACGTCAGCAAGAATGACGTCCGCAGCATCACCAGCACCTCGGACACCATTCAGGGGACCTTCCAGCACCTGACCGGGGTCTCGGCCAGCTCCAAGAGCAAGGCCAGGTACTTCACCACCCAGCTGCCCAGCTTCGCCGGCGGCGGCCTCGAGGCCCTGCTGGTGCAGCACCACGTGACCATCAACGCCGAGAACCCCAATCCCCCGACCCCGCTCTGGGAGGAGGCGCTCTTCAGCTTCGGGCCCACCCTCCTCATCGTCTTCGGCTTCCTCTACCTGATGCGACGGGCCGCCGCCAGCGCCGGCGGGGGCCTGTTCAGCATGGGGCGCAGCCAGGCCCGCCTCTACGACGCCGAGCGGCCTGCCACCACCTTCGCCGATGTGGCCGGGATCGAGGAGGCCGAGGAGGAGCTGGAGGAGATCGTGGACTTTCTCCGCCAGCCCGCCAAGTACCAGCGGCTGGGGGGGACCGTGCCCAAAGGGGTCCTGTTGGTGGGGCTGCCTGGCACCGGCAAAACGCTCCTGGCCAGGGCGGTGGCGGGTGAGGCCAAGGTGCCCTTCTTCAGCCTCTCAGCGTCGGAGTTCATCGAGATGATCGTGGGGGTGGGGGCATCGCGGGTCCGCGACCTATTCGCCAAGGCCCGCGAGGCGGCCCCGGCGATCATCTTCATCGACGAGCTGGATGCGATTGGCCGGAGCCGGGGGGTGGGGGCCAGCTTCGGCGGCCACGACGAGCGGGAGCAGACCCTCAACCAGATCCTCACCGAGATGGACGGCTTCGACTCCCGGGAGGGCGTGATCGTCCTGGCCGCCAGTAACCGGGCCGATGTGCTAGATCCCGCCCTCCTCCGCCCGGGCCGCTTCGACCGGCGGGTGATGGTCCAGCCCCCGGACCGGGTGGGCCGGAGCGCCATCCTCAAGATCCACACCCGGGGGGTGCCCCTGGGGGCCGACGTGAACCTGGACAACCTGGCCTCGCAGACCCCGGGGCTGGTCGGGGCCGAGCTGCGCAACCTGGTCAACGAGGCGGCCCTGCTGGCGGCGCGACGGGACCGCAAGGCGGTGACCCAGGTCGACTTCACCGATGCTCTGCAGAAGGTGCTGCTGGGGGCGGCGAGGCGGATCGTTCTCTCCGAGGAGGACCGGCGCCGGACCGCCTGCCACGAGAGCGGCCATGCCCTGCTGGGACTGCTGGTGCCCGAGGCGGACCCAGTCCGCAGGGTCTCCATCGTGCCCCGAGGCAGGGCGCTGGGGGTCACGGTGCAATCTCCCGTCGACGACCGCCAGAACTACCCCGAGACCTATCTCCGGGCCCGGATCGTGGGGGCGCTCGGCGGCAGGGCCGCCGAGAAGCTGGTCTACGACGTGGTCACCACCGGGGCCGAGAACGACCTCCAGCAGGTGACCATCATCGCCCGGCAGATGGTGGTGCACTGGGGGATGAGCCCGCTGGTGGGGCCGCTCAGCCTCGCCGACGAGACCGACACCCAGGCGCTGATGATTCCCCAGCGGCCCTACAGCGAGGCCACGGCCGAGGTGATCGACTCCGAGGTCAAGCGGATCGTCGAGGAGTGCTTCAGCGAGGCCTGCCAGCTGCTCGGGGAGAACCGGGACAAGCTCGAGGCACTGACCCAGGCGCTGCTGCGCGACGAGTCCCTGGACGAGGAGGAGATCCTCCTGGTCACCGGCTTGCCGGGCAAGCCGGTCATTCCCGTCACCCGGCCGGACCTCGTGGTCACCGAGGCGCCGTCCCTGCTGGAGCCGGCGCTCCCGACCTCGCCGGTGCGTCTCCCCGACTAGCACCGGATCCGCATCGCCGGCTGGGGCACTGGGTCCCGCTGGGCTGGCCGGGGATCCACTGGGCCTGTCCCGCCGCGGCCCTGGGGGCGGTCCCGAGACAGGCGCAGCGGTCAGGAAGATGCTGGCAACGGACCGCCCTGGGCTGGTTCCTGGAAGATCGGCTTGGGGAGGGCCTCGCGGAGCCCGTCGGTCCGGTCCCGAGCGGGCAGCCAGTGGACGTCGGGCGGCTTGGGCAGGATCCCGAAGACCTGGTGGGTGCTGCCCTTGCCTTCGATGCGGGGCCGGGTCCTCCAGGCCTTGGGGCAGGTTCGGGCGATCGGCAGGGATGTCCAGCCCAACCACCGGGGCCGTGCCTCACCGGCCCACCGCTCCCAGGTGGTTGGTGGGCCAGCGATCCAGGGAGGTGCTGGCGAAACTGTGCGAACATCAGTTCGTATCATGGCGGTCATGACCGAGCCCTTCTCCGAGCTCTGGGCACGTTCCTACTTCTCCTTCCTGGAAGGGGCCAGCGCTCCCGAGGCCCTGGCGGCCCGGGCCGCCGAGCTGGGGATGCCCGCCCTGGGATTGGTGGATCGGGGGGGCCTGTACGGAGCAGTGCGGCTGGTTCAGGCCGCCGAGCGCTTCGGGATGAGGGCGCTGGTTGGTGCGGAGCTGGACCTGGAGGAGGGGGGAAGGCTGGTGCTGTTGGCGACCGACCGGTCCTCCTACCAGGAGCTCTGCCGGGCCGTGAGCCGGACCCAGCTGGCGGGGGCCAAGGGGGTGCACCTGCTCCGCCTCAGCGGGTTGGAGAAGGAGCTGGCTGAGGCTGCAGGCAGGGCGGGAGGGGAACGGGACGCGGTTCTGCCGCCCTCCCTGCAGCATCGCCGGGAGCTTCTGTCCGGTCGGCCCCGGACCGATCTCGAGAGCCCGGTCTGTCCCGAGGACTTGAGCCGGTGCACCGTGGTGGCCGGCGGCCCCCACAGCCCGGTCAGCCTGGCTCTGCTGCGGGGGGACCGGGCAGCGGCGGACCGGGCGGCAGCGGCCCTCCGATACGCCTTCCCCGGGGGCCGGGCCTACCTCGCCCTGCAGCATCACCTTCATCCCGGGGACGGCTGGCTGGCGGCCGAGACCGCGGCCTGCGCCGAGCGGGTCGGGGTGGGATTGCTGGTTTCGGCCACCCCTCGCTACGCCATTGCCTCGGAGGCGGCCTTGCTCGACGTGCTCACCGCCATCCGCCACAACTGCACCCTGGAGGATGCCGCCGGGCGAGGGTTGCTGCTGCCCAACCACCAGTACTGGATGCGCAGCGGGGAGGAGCTCCGCCAGATGCTGCCCTACCCCGCCGCCTTCCAGGCCACCTTCGAGCTGGCCGCCCGCTGCGAGCTGAGCCTGGACTTCCGCCACAGTCGTTTCCCCGGTTTCACCGCCCCTGCCGGGCTCAGCCCCGATCAGTACCTGGAGCAGCTCTGCCGGCAGGGGCTGCCGGCTAGGTACCCGGCCGCCGGATCAGTGGTGGAGGAGCGCCTCACCCACGAGCTGCGGGTCATCTCCAAGTGCCGGTTGGCGGAGTTCTTCCTCATCGTCTGGGAGCTGATGGACTTCGCCAGGCGGGAGGGTATACCCGCCCAGGGGAGGGGATCCGCCGCCGACAGCCTGGTTGCCTACCTGCTCGGGATCACCCGGGTTGACCCGATCGCCCACCACCTCCTCTTCGAGCGCTTTCTCCACGAGGAGATGCAGGGGACCCCGGATATCGACATCGACGTCTCCACCACCCACCGCGAACAGCTGATCCGCCACGTCTACGACACCTACGGAGAGGACCGAACCGGGATGGTCTGCACCGTGATCACCTTCCGGGCCCGGATGGCGATCCGCCAGGTGGGCGCCGCTTTCGGACTTCCGGAGGCGGTGGTGGAGCGACTCACTCGGTCGGTGGACCGCTGGTACGGCAAGGGGGAGGAGGCCCTGGTGGCCCAGGTTCTGGAGCTGGCCGGCGAGCCTCCGGAGCAGGTCCTCAGCTCCCGGCCCTGGCGCCAGTTCGCGGCCATGGTGGAGGCGGTGGTGGGGGTGCCGCGCCATCTCTCCATCCATGTGGGCGGGATGCTGGTCACCGGGGAACCGCTCTGGGACATCGCTCCCCTGGAACGGGCCACCATGCCGGGCCGGGTGGTGATCCAGTTCGACAAGAACGACGTCGAGGACCTGGGCCTGATCAAGATCGACCTGCTCGGACTGCGCACCCTCTCGGTGGTCTCCGAGGCCCTCCAGGAGCTGGAGGAGGTGGCCGGCGAGCGCCCCGACCTGGAGGCGCTGGACCTGGCCGATCCTGAGGTCTACGCCATGTGCGCCAGGGCCGACACCATCGGGGTGTTCCAGATCGAGTCCCGGGCCCAGCAGCAGACCCTGCCCCGGAGCAACCCTCGGGAATTCAACGACCTGGTGGTGGAGGTGGCGATCATTCGGCCCGGGCCGATCCAGGGCAAGGCGGTCCACCCCTACCTGCGCCGTCGCCAGGGCCGAGAGCCGGTGACCTACCTCCACCCCCTGCTGGAGCCGATCCTGCGGGACACCCTGGGGGTGATCCTCTACCAGGAGCAGATCCTCGAGATCGCCATGCGGCTGGGGGGCTTCAGTGCCGGCGAGGCCGACCGTTTCCGGCGGGCCATGAACCGTCACCGCTCTCGGGTGGAGATGAGCTCTTTGGAGCGGGAGTTCAGGCAGGGGTGTGCCCGCAACCAGGTGTCCAGTGAGGTCTCGGGGCAGCTCTTCGAGGCGGTCAGGGGGTTTGCCGAGTTCGGCTTCTGCCGCAGCCACGCGGCGGCCTTCGCCCGCACCGTCTACGAGACCGCCTGGCTGCGCCTCTACCACCCCGCCGCCTATCTGGTGGGCCTGCTCAACCACCAGCCGATGGGCTTCTACCACCCATCGGTGCTGGTGGACGACGCCAAGCGCCGGGGGGTGCGCGTGCTCTCGGTGGACGTCAACCTCAGCCGGGGTCGCTGTCGGCTGGAGGCGTTGGAGGGGGGACCGGGAGGCCGGCGCGAGCTCGGGGTCAGGCTTGGCTTCAACTACATCCGGGGGCTGGGTGCCACCCTCCGCGATCGGCTGGACCGCGAGCGGGGCCTGGGGCCCTACCGGTCGCCGGAGGACTTCTGGCTCCGCACCGAGCTACCCCGTCCCGCCATCGACGCCCTGGTCATGGTCGGGGCCCTGGACAGCTTCGGCGAATCGCGCCGCAAGCTGCTCTGGCGGCTCAAGTCGGTGGAGGAGTCGCTCGATGGCCACCGCCGCCTCCGGCCTCCTCCGGGAAGGCCGGGGGCCAGCTTGCCCCCGAGCCCCAGGGTCTGGCAGGAGCAGCTCCTGGATCTGCCGGCCCCGCCGCCGGGGCTGGCCGAGCTGACCGCGATGGAGAGGGCTGCCGCCGACTACCGGATCATGGGGCTGACCACCGGCGACCACCTGGTCGCCTTCCTTCGGCCCCAGCTGGCGGAACTGGGGGCCATGCCGCTGGCCGAGGTGCGCCGGGCCGCCCACGGGAGCCGGATGCGGGCGGCGGGGTTGGTGATAACCCGACAGGCGCCGGGGTCAGCCCACGGGATGAGGTTCTTCACGGTGGTCGACGAGACCGCCCACCTGGACCTTGTGTTTCGGCCCGAGGTCTATCGGGCCAACCGGCTCCTCGCCAACCATCAACCGATCGTCTGCGCCGAGGGCAGGCTCCAGGTGGCGGACGGGGTCATGAGCCTGGTGGTGGAGCGGCTGCTGCCGCTGACCCCCCAAGCCGCGCTGTTGGGAGAGCCGGAGCCGGCCGCGTCGCTGCTCTCGACTCCCACCTCCCACGATTACTACTGACCGGGGATCGGGGCGTTACCCACCGAGACCGGGGCCTGGAGGGCAGGACCCGGTCCCGGCTCTAGGCCCAGCTGGGGCCGGAGCCGGGACAGCTGCCTCATTGCGGCCTCGAGATCGGCAGAGCTGAACGCGGAGCGGGAGTGGCGCTGGAGGACCACGGTCAAGCCGGGACTGCCGGGCAGCTCGAGAGGGAGCACGATCACGGATACCAACTCCACGTTGCTGCGGGCCTGGGGCCGGCTCGAAGGAGGCTCGACCCAGAGCACCGGGACGCCGGTGAGCCGGGCGCGCGCTGCCAGCGACGCTATCAGCGGGCTCGTCGAGCCGCCCTCCACCCGGCCGAGCTCGCAGCCGCTCCGGTCCAGCATCACCGCCAGCTCGGCCCTGCCCGCCCGCTGCAGGCGGGCCAGGAAGCGCTCCAACCCGATGGGTGAGGGCGAGGGCCGGCGGTGGCGCCGGGCCAGCTGCCAGTTGAGGGCTCCGTTGACCGCCATCCCCGCGACCGCCGCCAGCAGTCCGTCCAGGACCAGCGCCAGGCTGGTCCCGACCAGGCCCAGGAAGGCCAGCAGCTGAACTCCACCGGCGGTGAGGGCGGAGGAGATGTAGCGCCTCATCATCGGATGCCGCTCCCGGCGCAGGTCGGCGAAGGTGAGCTGCAGGTTCCAGCTGAAGTTCCAGAGCACCGTCACCAGGAACGCCACTGCCCAGGCCGCTAGCGCCGGCCAGCCCAGCACCACCCCGCCGACGGTCAGGAGGACCAGGAAGAGGAGCAGTCCGCTCACCCCCACGGCGGCGAACTTCCACATCCGGGCACTTCCGGGCACGTCCTTGAGCAGGGACCAGACATGGCGCAGGAACAGCAGCCCCTGGGAGGTGCTGGCCTTGCTCACCCCGGCGGTTCGGGCCCGGAACTGGAGCGGAACGTCGACAACCTTGGCCTGGGGTGAGCACACCAGCAGCTCCAGGAGGATCTTGAAGCCGACCGGACGGAGCTCCAGGCCCCGGAGCAGAGAGCTGCGGCAGAGGAAGAAGCCGGCCAGCGGGTCGGAACTGGCCCTGGCCTCCACGAACAGGGTCCGGACCAGCAGTCGGGCGCTGCGGGACACGAAGTGGCGAAAGCCACCCGCGAGCCCCTCCCGGCTGCCTCCCGGCTGGTAGCGGCTGGCCACCACCAAGTCGGCGCCGGCGCGCTCGGCGGCAAGCATCCGGGGGATCACCTCGGGCGGATGCTGGAGGTCGCTGTCCATGACGCAGATGACCCGCCCCCGGGCCTCGCGCAGGCCCAGGACCACGGCGGTGCTGAGGCCGCCGACGCGCTCGGCGGCGGTTCGATGAAGCACCCGGATCCGCGGGTCGCGGTTGGCCTCAGCCAGCAGCAGGAGGGCGGTCTCGTCGTCACTGTCGTCGACGAAGACCAGCTCGAACCCAACTTCGGCCAGAGCCTGGCGGAGCCGTGCCAAGAGGGCGGTGACATTGCCCGCCTCGTTGCGCGTGGGGAGCACCACGCTCAGCTCGGGCGACGTCGCCCCAGCGCCTCCGGCGAACTCAGGCATCGGCCGCAGTCTAACCTCGATCTGGACCGGG
>JBEKRL010000036.1:0-19804 GCA_049518775.1 Candidatus Dormibacteria bacterium | reverse complement strand
CGATGAAGGGCTCACCCTGCGGCGGATCGCCCAGCGGTTAGCTCTGGTTGGCCAGCCAACGCCATCAGGCGGGTCCCAGTGGCAGATATCCACTCTCCACGGCTGGCTGCGGAACTCAGCGGCTAACGGCGAGCTGTACCAGCTCACCCACCGGGTGGTCGCACCCAAGAGACGGCGGAAGCCGGTGGTGGCCACAGTGTCCCGTTCGCCGTTCTCCAGCGCCGAGCTGCGGCCACGGGAGGAGTGGCAGTTGGTATTGGTCCCCACGGCCGTCGACCGTCGAACTTGGGACGCGGCCCAGTGGAGGCTTGATCAGAACCGAGCGCTGGCTCGGCGCAATGGCCGACGCTTTTATCTGCTCCGGGGGCTGGTGACCTGCGAGCGTTGTGGACGTACGATGACTGGCCGGTGTCGAGTCGCCACCGGCCAACGGTTCTACGCCTGCCAGCACGAGGCTCGCGTCGACGGTACCGGCTACTGCCGATCGCGGCCAGTTCCCGCTGAGCCGATCGAGTCAGCTGTCTGGGATCGTATTTGCGGACTGATGCAGCGACCCGAGCTTCTCAAGCAGGAGCTGACCCGGCGGCAGGACTTGGGCTCGCCGACCCACGACGGATCGACTCTCGAGCTGAGGCGAGCCGAATCTCGATTGGCTGCGATCCCGGCTGAGAAGGACCATCTTGTCCAAGGCTACGGGAAGGGTCTCGTCCCCGACGAACTGATGGGACCGCGGATCGCCGCGCTAAAGGCCGAGCGGCAGGAAGTAACCCAGCGGGTGACAGAGCTGAAGAGCGAACTGGCCCGCTGGGAGGGAGAACAAGGACTGATCGAGGGGGTGGTCACTTTTGCTGCGCGGATCGCCAGCGGGCTAGACGCCCTCGACCAAGACGGCCGCCAGTCGCTGCTACGTTTCCTCGTGCGGGACATCCGAGTGACCGAGGATGCCGTAGTGGTGCGTACGATCCTCCCGACTGGCCCCGGTGGTGATGATCAATTCTGTTCATCAAGTGGAGGACTGCTCAAGATGGCTGACGCATTCGACGGATCGGATCTCGACCAGCAGGTGGCTTGGATCCAGACCCCCTATCACTCTCCGGTGTTCGATTCCGCAGGGGGGGAATTCGCCACCACGGAGTCGCTGCTCGGGGACGAGGACTCCGACATCTTCCACGGCCTGGCGGTGAAGCTCCATGACGCCGGCCGGATAGCCGAGATCTCCGCCGACCAGGTCGCCAGGATCACCCTGGGCGGGGTCCACACCAGCCTGGGGCCGGAGGAGGTGGAGGGCCTGCCCCCGTACCGGGAGGAACACTGGTTCCACCTCGGCTGGGGAGGGCTCTTCCGCAAGCGTCCGGAGTGGGAGGATCGGTGAAGCCCGGTCCCAGGGCCGCCTGGCCCGTCCGCCCGCGCCGAGCGCCCCTGCGCTGCGCGCCAGAGCAGCCGTCGGGGAGCGGCTCGTGGGGGGTCGGCCGTTGATTCCCGCCGCGCTGGAGCCGGTCCCCGGTCCGGAGCCGCGCAACCGCGCCTTCCCCGCCGAGGCAAGCGGCGACCTGGGTGGCGCCTCCGCCTACCGGATAGTGCGCACGCTTCGGCTCCGCAACGAGAACCTTCCCGGGGTGCTGGGCGAGGTGGCGACCGCGATCGGCTCGATGGGGGGCAACCTCGGCGACATCCGCACCGTCCAGCGCGGCTCCCGCCACGTGGTTCGGGACATCGACGTCAGCACCACCGATCTGGTGGCGCTGGAGCAGGTGCTAAACCGGATCCACGCCCTTCCCCACACCACCCTGGTCGACGTCCGCGACGAGGTCCTCGGGGTCCACCTGGGGGGCAAGCTCCGAGTGACACCGAAGTACCCGGTCCACTCCGTCGCCGACCTCAGGAGGATCTATGCGCCGGGTGTGGCCGAGGTCTGCCGTTTGATCGCGGCCGACCTCTCGGTCGCCGACCACTACACCGGGATCAGCAACGCGGTCGCGGTGGTCACCGACGGCACCGCCATCCTGGGGCTGGGCAACATCGGCCCAGTGGCCGGGATGCCCGTGATCGAGGGCAAGTGCGCTCTGCTCTCCCAGATGGTGGGAATCGACGCCTATCCGATGCTGGTCCGGCCCGGCCCATCTGAGGCGATCGTGGAGGCCCTGGTCAGCATCAGCCCGTCATACGGGGCGATCCAGCTGGAGGACTTCGGTGCGCCCCACTGCTTTCAGATCACCTCAGCTCTCCAGGACCGGCTGGAGATTCCGGTCATGCATGACGATCAGCACGGCACCGCCACCGTGGTGCTGGCGGCGCTGCTGCGGGCGGCGACCCTGACCGGGCTTCGGCTGGAGTCGCTCACGGCCGGCGTGATCGGGCTCGGTGCGGCCGGCTCCGCCATAGCTCAGCTGCTGATGCGCTACCAGGGCCGGCCGGTCCTGGGCACGGGGCGGACGCCCGACTCGATCGAGCGGCTCCATGTGGCTGGCGGCGAGGCGGTCGAGATGGATGAGCTGCTGGGGAGGGCCGACGTGGTGATCGCTGCCACAGCCCAGCCTGGCCTGATCCGGCCCGAGCAGGTCCGCCCCGGGCAGATCATCTTCGCCCTCTCCAACCCGATCCCCGAGATCGAGCCGGAGCGGGCGATGGCGGCCGGAGCGCTGCTGGCGGTGGACGGCGCCGTGGTCAACAACCTGCTCGGCTTCCCCGGTCTCTACCGGGGTGCCCTGGACACCAAGGCCCGCCGCTTCAACACGGAGATGTACCTGGCCGCGGCCGGGGCGATCGCCAGGCTGGCCCAGGATGAGGACGTGGTGCCCCACGCGCTCGACCCCCGGGTCCACCTCAGCGTGGCCCGGGCGGTGGCCCGGGCGGCCGTCAGGACCGGGGTGGCGCGGGTGGAGCCGCTCCCCGAGTACTACGACGCGGTGGAACGGACGGGGAGCTGACGGCCACAGGTACTTACGATGGCGTGGTGGTGATTGAGAGCCTGCCGGAGTCCCAGCTGGCGGAGATCAGACCGCTCCTGATCGACCTTCTCCACAATGAGCAGGAGCGGAGCGTCTTGAATCCCCTCACCCGGGATCAGCTGGAGCGCTGGCTGCCGGCCACCCGGGCCAGCTTCGAGGGCCAGAACCGAGTCTTCGTCGCCCGGGAGGACGGCGGTTTGGTCGGCTTCTGCTGGTGCGTGCTCTTCGACCCCGGCACCGGGCTGGAGGGGGAAGTCGCCGAGCTCTACGTTGCCCCTGAGGCGCGAGGCAGAGGGATCGCCTCCGAGCTGGTGGGCGAGGCGGTCCGGCTGTTTGCCAGCGAGCGGGTCACCTTCGCCTGCGTCTGGACCAACAGGTCCAACGGTTCCGCGGTGGCCGTCTACCAGCGGGCCGGTTTTCAACCCACCGAGCAGCTGGTTCTGACCTGGTACCCGCAGCCGTGAGCGTCCCCACGGAGACCCCGCCGAGCAGGGCTCGGGCGACCGCCTCCCCGGCCCTGCGTCTGGGAGCCGTGGCGGTGGTGGCGGCGATCGTGGGGGTGGTGGTGGGAGGCGGCGCCGCGTACTTTCTGGTCCGCCATTTCGACAACAGCTCCCCGGGCTCGGTGGTGATCCGCAACATCACCACGTCGGGCGGCGGCACCTCCTCACTCACCACCCTGCTGGGCCAGTTGAGCCCGGCCCTGGTCGAGGTGATCCGGCAACCGCCGGCGGGTACCGCCATAACCACCGACGACATCTCCAGCGGCTTCGTGGCTGGCAGCAATGGGCTGATCGCCACCAGCGAGGGGGCGGTGGAGGGCGCCTCGGGCGTCGAGGTCTCTCTGGCGTCGGGGCAGCTGCTGGCGGCGACCATCGCCGCCGCTGATCCGGACACCGGCGTGGTGGTGCTCCAGGTCGACAGCAGCTCGCTGCCGTCGCCGCTCTCCTTCGCCTCCTCACTGCCGGCCGACGGCGACGTGGCGCTGGCGGTCTCCCTGCCCGCGGGGGCCGGCCCCAGCGTCGACGTGGGGACGGTCAGCGCCATCGGGCTGACCGTGACCGTGCCCGACCTGGCAGCGTCCGGTGGCACCGCGGTGGTGGATGGGGTGCTTCGGACCGACACCCCTGAGCCCGAGGGCAGCTCCGGCGGGCCTCTGGTGGACTCGGCAGGGCAGGTGATCGGGATTCTCACCGGCGATCGGATGCAGCCCCTGGACCAGGGCTCCACCACCGCCTCCTCGGGGTTTGCCCTCGACGGCTCCGCCGCTGAGACCCTGGTCTCCTCCCTGGTCGCAACCGGGGCCGGTCCTCACCCGATTGGACTGGTCTGCCAGTGGCTCGACCCCGCCTCGGCGGCGGCCCTGGGGACTGAGGCGGGGGCCCTGGTGCTGTCGGTGGACGCCGGCTCGGCCGCCTCGGCGGCCGGGATCCAGGTGGGGGACGTGATCACCTCGGTCAATGGCGGCTCCACCGCCAGCTCGAGCTCGCGAGCCTATCCCAGTCTCTCTGACCTCCTGGAGTCGCTGGTGGCGCCCGGTCCGGTGTCGCTGACCGTGGTCCGCGACGGAGCCGCCCACCAGCTATCGCTTACGCTTCCCTCACCCTAGGCGGACCGGGGCTCAGAGTCGGCGGCAGCTGTTCGGGGGACTTCACTTTGGAGATCAACTGGCTGGGCGAGAGCGCCCTTCTGCTCAAGGGCCGTGAGGTGAAGGTGCTGGTCGACCCCGGCTACCGTGGCGAGGGGGCCCCGGCGGGGGGGAGCGACATCGTGGTCGGTGCCGGGGCCGGGGAGAACCGGCTTCGGCCCGAGCAGGGCCCGCAGATCGTTGCCCGGGCCGGCGAGTACGAGCTCCGCGGGGTCTCGGTGCGCGGTGTGGCCATCGGCGGCGGGACCGTCTTCGTGACCGAGGTCGACGAGGTGGCGGTCTGCGACTTCGGCGAGCTTGCCGGTGACTTGGACGCCGAGGTGGTCGACTCGCTGGGGACCATCGACGTCCTGGCGGTCTCGCTCCAGTACGGTTCGGCCCCCAGGGCCCGGGAGGTCGCCAGCCTGGTCTCCCAGCTTCAGCCCGCGGTCCTGGTGCCGGTGGGCTACCGAGCCGCCTCGGAGGGCTCTCTGGGGGAGCTGGCCACCTTCGCCCAGGAGATGGGGCTGGGCCAGGTGGTGCCTTTGCCCAAGCTGTCGCTCTCGGGCTCCCCCGGGGTCAGCGATGAGACCCGGGTGGTGGTGCTGGAGGCTCGGCACTGACCCATCCGTGGTAGGATCCGGCTACATGGGTGATGCTTCCCCGTGTGCTCGCCGGATCCCTTGATGCCCAAGTTCATTTTCGTAACCGGTGGCGTCGTTTCCGGGATCGGCAAGGGCATCACCGCTGCATCCCTGGGCACGGTGCTCAAGGCCAGGGGTCTCACGGTCACACTTCAGAAGCTTGACCCCTACATAAACATCGACCCTGGGACCATGTCCCCATACCAGCATGGGGAGGTCTTCGTCACTGACGACGGAGCCGAGTGCGACCTCGACCTGGGCCATTACGAGCGCTTCGTCGACACCAACCTCAGCAAGGCCAGCAACGTCACCACCGGCAAGATCTACAGCGAGGTCATCGCCAAGGAGCGCCGGGGCGACTTCCTGGGAGCCACGGTCCAGGTCATCCCTCACATAACCAACGAGATCAAGGACCGGATCCGGCGGGTGGCCGACGAGGCCGACGTCGACGTGGTGATCGTGGAGGTGGGGGGGACCGTCGGTGACATCGAGTCGCTGCCCTTCCTGGAGGCGATCCGCCAGCTCAAGAACGACGTGGGCCGGGGCAACACCTGCTACGTCCACGTCACCCTGGTGCCCTTTGTGGAGGCCAGCGAGGAGTTCAAGAGCAAGCCGACCCAGCACAGCGTCCAGACCCTGAGGGGGATCGGGATCCAGCCTGACGCCATCGTCTGCCGCTCGCGCGAGCCGATCGGGGCCGGGGTCAAGGACAAGATCGCCCTCTTCGCCAATGTCGAGAGTCGGGCGGTGATCAACGTGCCTGACGCCCGCACCATCTATCAGGTTCCCCTGCTGCTGGAATCGAGTGGGCTCGGGCGCTACGTCACCGAGGTGCTGGGGATCGAGGCTCCGGAGGCCGACCTGGGGGCCTGGAGCCAGCTGGTGGAGCGGATCCTGGGCGCCGGGGACACGGTCGTGGTGGGGGTGGCCGGGAAGTACGTGGCACTCCCCGACGCCTACATCAGCGTCACCGAGGCGCTCCGCCACGCCGCCGTGGCCCACGGTGTGGGGCTGGAGATCCGCTGGATCAACACCGAGATTCTCGCGCCCGGGGACACCTCGGCCTTTGAGGGGCTGGACGGGCTGGTGATCCCGGGAGGATTCGGCCACCGCGGCATCGAGGGCAAGATCGCGGCCTCCCGCTATGCCCGCCACCACCTGGTCCCCTTCCTCGGGCTCTGCCTGGGGATGCAGTGCGCCTGCATCGACGTGACCAGGGAGGTGCTCGGGACCGACGACGTGAACAGCACCGAGTTCAACGCCTTCACCGAGCACCCGGTCATCGACCTGCTCCCGGAGCAGCGTGACGTTGCCGACAAGGGCGGGACCATGCGGCTGGGCCTCTATCCCTGCAAGCTGGAGCCCGGCACCAAGGCCGCCAACGCCTACGGTGAATCGGTGGTCTACGAGCGCCACCGCCACCGCTTCGAGTTCAACAACCGCTACCGCGAGCCTCTGGAGCGGGCCGGGGTGGTCTTCAGCGGCACCTCGCCCACCGGCAGGCTGGTGGAGATCATGGAGCTCAAGGGTCACCCCTTCTTCGTGGGCAGCCAGTTCCATCCCGAGTTCCGCTCGCGGCCCCAGCGGCCGCACCCGCTCTTCCACGGCTTCATGGCCGCCTGTCTGGAGCGGGCCGGACTTGCCATGGAGCCAGAGCTGCCTCAGGACCCGGCCGTAGCCCCGGTGTGAGTGGCGGCCGGCTGCGGCCGCTCGTCAGCGACCCTTCGGGCAAGCTCCAGCCGGCCTCCCGGGGTTGGGAGGCGCTCGGTCAGAGCGGATGGGAGCCGCAGGCTCTCCGGACCTTTATCCCTCTTCCGGAGGGCTCCACCCTGATGCATCTTCCCGACCGACCGGCTCTGGGGCGGCGGCCAGGAGGGGAGCCTGAGCTAGTCGGGGGCGACTTCGACTGGGCGGTGGCGGCGGTGCTGCCGGTCGGGTACCTCCGGTTGCTCTTCCCAGCGTACCTGGGCCCGTCGGGGGAGGCGCCGGCGACCCTGCCGCTCTACGGCTACGCCGCCACGGCCGAGCGGGACGGCGAGGTGGTGGTGGCCGCGGTCCGGAGCGATGACTTCTCGCCTTGGACCGGCCGGCGCCCCTCCCCGGCCCGGCTCGAGGCGGCTGTCCGAGCGGCCCAGCGCCTGATGCCGCGCAGCCGGGTGGTCGCCCAGCTCACGGTCTGCGCCCTCCAGCACAGCTGTCTCACCGCCCAGAACACCTTCCTGCGCTGGTTCGAGGGGGCTTTGCCCACCTCGGCGGCCTGCAATGCCGACTGCCTCGGCTGCATCTCGCTGCAGACCGACTCGGGAGCCCCTGCCCCCCAACCGCGGATCCGGAGGGCGCCCACCACCCAGGACCTCATCGAGGTTGGCAGCTACCACCTGGAGGGGGCCCGCGAGCGAGGAGAGCCGGGGATGGTGAGCTTCGGCCAGGGGTGCGAGGGGGAGCCCCTGCTGCGGGAGCGGGCGCTCCGGCCGGTGGTCGCCGAGCTGCACCGCCGCTTTGCGGATTCGACCATCCACATCAACACCAACGGGAGCCGGCCCGCGGCCCTGGGGAGGCTGATCAGCTCCGGGCTCAACAGCTGCCGGATCAGCGTGTTCAGCTTCAGGCAGGAGCTCTTCGAGGCCTACTACCGGCCCCGGGGTTACTCGATCGAGGAGGTCATGGAGTGCGCCCGGGTGGCCCGGCGGGAGGGGGCCCAGCGCACCATCAACCTGCTCACCTTCCCCGGCGTCTCCGACTCGCCCGAGGAGCTGGAGCTGACCATCCGCACCCTAGCGTCGCTGGAGGTGGAGCAGCTGCAGCTGCGCAGTCTCAACGTCGACCCTCATTGGCTCTTGGGGCGTCTGCCCAGCCAGCGAGCGGGGATCGGGCTGGAGCGGATGGTGGAGCGTCTCCGCCTCGAGCTTCCGGAGCTGAGGCTGGGCAACTTCACCCGGCCCTTGGAGCGGAGCCTCGCGGGGTGATCCGGGCTTCTGGCGCCTGATCCGACGCCGGTCCGCCCCCCGGCGATCGGGATGGCTCGCGGCGGACCGGCGTGCCACCCCAACCCCGCCAGTAGCAGCTCCTGGGTCTCCAGGGACCTGCCCGGTGACCGCCCCACCCGACGCGGGCCCCTCTGGTGCGGCCCGGAACTGTACCGCCGCCCGCCGCCGAGGCCTTGGCCCGCCATCCGCACCTCACCAACGTTCCCGGCGCTCCCCCGCAGGGTCGGTCCTGAGCGTGGCTGGTACACTCCTAGGGCAACTATGAAGGCGATCCATCCTGAGTACTTCCACGACACCAAGGTGACCTGCTCCTGCGGGAACACCTTCCTCACCGGTTCCACCCAGAAGACGATCCACACCGAGGTCTGCAGCGTCTGCCACCCCTTCTTCACCGGGGAACAGCGGATTGTGGACACCGGAGGTCAGGTCGAGCGCTTCCGCCGCCGCGCCCAGCTGGCTCAGAAGTAGCGCTTCTCGGGCGGATTCGGCACCTGCGACTGTCCGCTCGCCAGATCCTCTGGCTGGACGCTTGAACGAGCCTGGCCAGGGTGGCAGCTTGCCTCTGGCCGCCACCCCGGTCGCGGGGAGGATCGCAGTCAGGTAGCGCAAGCACCGTGCAATTGCCCACCGGGGTGATCAGGGCTGCGGTGACCCGCGAACGGCTCCATCGAGGGAAGACGAGCGCGCCGGGGCGGACCTGCCAGCACCAGGGCGAGCGGCCGCCGGAGATGGGGCGCTAGTGGAGGAAGCCGGCCGGGTTGACGCCCTCTAGGGCCAGATCCGCAGCCAGCATGTCGCGGATCATGGTTTCAAAGCTGATCTTCGGTGCCCAGCCGAGGCGGCCGCGGGCCTTGGAAGCGTCGCCTCTCAAGTCGGGGACGTCGGCGGGGCGCATTTGGGCAGGGTCGGCGCGGACGTAGTCGGACCATTCCAGCCCCACCAGCTCAAAGGCGGTGGAGACCAACTCCCTGACGGTTCGTGCCTGTCCCGTGGCAATCACGTAGTCCTCGGGGGCGTCAGCCTGGAGCATCAGCCACATGGCCTCCACGTAGTCTCGCGCATCACCCCAGTCGCGCTTCGGCTCGAGATTGCCGAGCGCCAAGTGGTCACGGTGACCGGCGAGGATCCGGGCGACCCCGCGCGTCACCTTGCGCGAAACAAAATTCTCGCCGCGCCGGGGTGACTCGTGATTGAAGAGGATGCCGCTGCAGGCAAAGATCCCATAGGCCTGCCGGTAGGTGGACGTCATCCAGTGGGCATAAAGCTTGGCTGCGGCGTAGGGACTCATGGGATTGAAGCGCGTACTCTCATCCTGCGGTGCGGGCGCATCTCCGAACATCTCGGACGTTGACGCCTGGTAGAAGCGGCACCCATTCCCGCTGGTTCGGATGGCTTCGAGCAGGCGGGTCGTCCCCAGGGCAACCACATCACCGGTGTACTCCGGCTGCTCGAAGGAGATGTGGACATGGCTCTGTGCGGCGAGGTTGTAAACCTCATCAGGGCAGATCGTCTTCACCAGTCGGTTGAGACCCCCTGAGTCAGTCATGTCCCCGTAGTGGAGGACAAGGCTCCGCGGGTTGGCGTCACCGGGCCCCGAATGCCCCAAGTGGTCGATTCGAGCCCGGTTCAGGCTCGACGATCTCCGAACAATGCCGTGGACCTGGTACCCCTTGCCGAGGAGCAACTCCGCCAGGTACGAGCCGTCCTGCCCAGTGATCCCCGTGATTAGGGCTCTTCGCATAGCTGAGCGCAAGCGTACTGGACTCTGCCCGTCACCGTTGGCAGGCTCGCGCGGGGCGCCGCCAGGATCCATGCCCGGGCGGTACGGCGGGTCTGCGGCGGCTGGGCTGATGAGCGAAGTCCATGGCGTCCAGCCGAAGTCGGCCACGGGACCAAGCGCCTGGGGCAAGGGAAATGGGGCTGATTCGGGTGCTGGTGGCGTGCTGGGATGGCCAAAGGGGACAAGCGAATGGGTCGTGAGGCAGAGGAGTCTGCGAGCGGCGGCCTCATTGGCGGATGGGCGGCGGCGCTCGGAGACTGGCGCCGGGCTTTCAGGTCCGGACCGGGAGCCGCCCTGGAGGTGGCGCCCTCCCCGGGGGCCTCCTGCTTCGCCACGGGTCACAAGTCGTCGGCGGGCAGGGTTCGGCCGGTTGGATCAGGCCACCGCGGCCTGGGTGGCCGAGGTCCGACTGGGCACCAGCGCCGGGTGATCGGCTTGCTCCGAGATAGCCGCGGGCGGTTCCCGAGGCTGCCGTGGCGCGGTGGCGGAGCCGGTGGCGAGCTCCCTAGTCCCTACCGAACCAGCCGGAGAGGTCGAGGATGAGGTCGGTGCTGCCGGTGGACTGGTTGTCGAAGTCGAGGGCGCCGTCGGTGCCCAGCCCCATGACCACGGCGTTCCCGGTGGTCTGCCCGGCCTGCCAGTTGACCTCTGAGGTGGTCGAAGGCGCTTGGCCGTCCGGCCAGGCCGCGAGATCACCGGCGGCCTGGGTATCGGTCACGGTTGCGTTGGCCACGACTGCGGTGGCGTTCTCACTGGGGATTCCGGATTCTCCCGCCAACTCCACCTTCAGGGTCCCCAGGGACGGGAGGGTGTCCCCCGCATAGGGCTCCCCGCTGCCGGCCCTTGTGTCCACCACCCGAGTCGGGACCAGCACGTTGAAGGTCGATCCCGAGCTGGCGCCGGCGGCGCCATCGGTGTACCAGCCAGCGACATCCACGATGACGTCGACCGAGCCGGGGCTTTCGTTGAGCACGGTGACGTCACCGCCGCTGCCGAGCCCCACCGTGTCCTGGTTAGGGACGGCCTCTCCCGGAACGAGATTGACAGTCGAGGCGAGCGGCGTGGCCGCTCCTGTCGGAAAGACCAGGATGGCGCTGCCCGCGGTGGCGTCAACCCCGGTGACGTTGAGCACCACCGCTTCCGCACCGCTGCTGGGGACGCCACCGGCCCCGGCCACATGAACGGTCATCGCTTGGCCCGGTCCCAGCGTGTCTCCCGAGTAGGGGGTGCCAGTACCCGGCCTGGTGTCGGCAATCCGCGAGGGGGTGAGCGGGTTGTAGAGGCCGGCTCCGCTGGTGGCCGCACTGGTGTCGTACCAGCCTTCGACATCGACGATGACCTGGGTCCACCCGGTGGCGTTGTAGATCGCGATCTGACCGTTCTGTCCCACCGCCACCTCCGCCAGGTGAGCCTCGGTCTGACCGGCTTGGAAGTTCATTGTGGAGGACAGGGGCGATGCCACACCGGTGGGGTAGACGCTCACAAAACCCGTCGCGGTGGGACTGGTGATGGTGACATTGACCACCACTGCAGCCACCCCGCTGGCGGGAACTCCACCCTGGCCGGTGACCTGCACGCTGAGCACCTGCCCGGGCCCAGGTGCCTGCCCTGATCCCGGCAGACCGGATCCTGGCCGGGTGTCCTCGATCCGGGCCGGGGTGAGCGGGTGGTAAGCGGCCGGAGTCGTGTAGATGAAGCCGTCCCCTCCTGCGGGGGAACTGGTTCCCACTGCAGTCTGCACGGTGATGTCCACGTAGCTGGCGCTGCCCGCCGGTGAGGTGGCGGAGATGGAGCTGGCGCTGTTCACCGTGAAGCTGGTGGCCGGGTTGCTGCCAAAGTCCACCACCTCGGCCCCGGAGAGGTTGGCGCCCGAGATCACCACCTGCGTGGCCCCCGCGATCGGGCCCTGCGCCGGCGTGACCGAGGTCACCACCGGCAGGTTCTGCAGTGTCCAGGAGATCGTGGTCACCGACGGGATGGCGGGGTTCTGTGCGGTGTCAGCCTGAAGATCGCTCCAGGCGCCATTGGGACTCAGCGTCCCCGACTCAACCTCGGTCATCACCCCGGAGAAGCTGATCGCGCCGTCGCCGTTCGCAACCGCCGACTGGCTCAGCTCCTGCCACTCGGTGGCCATGGAGGAGAAGTAGATCTCCGGCTCGGCGCAGGCGGCTGCCATCCCCCAGGAGACCTCGTAGACCTGTTGGCCCGTCCAACCGTCCTCGGGGACGCTCCAGTCCCCTCCCAGGATGTCGTCGCCGTAGTCGGCGAGGTAGCCGCCCTGGCCGAGGGGGCAGGCCGCGTGGGCCGGCGAGGCGGAGTCGTAGCCCTGGACCCAGGCCACGGTGGGAGCGCCCGAGGACCAGTCGTTGCCGGAGGCCTCCTCCATGTCGTCGGCGCCCCAGATCGTGAGTGGGGCGGCCAGGCCCGACGTCGAGACTGCCCCCACCAGGCTCTGGTACCAGGACTGGCCGGAGGAGGCCATCTCGGAGTTGGTCAAGGCGTAGTTGGCGTCCACGCCGTTGTAGCTGTTGCTGGTGCCCAGGGCCAGCGTCAGGTTGATGGTGGTGGTCTGGTTCTGGGACTCGTACCCGCTGATCCAGTTCTCAACCAGCGGCATCAGCGATGCCGCCGGGATGCAGGTGGGCTGGAAGAACATCTCCACCCCGTACACCGAAGGAGCGCTGGGAACGTAGCAGGGGGCTCCGAAGTCCAGCACCACCAGGCCGTTCTGAGAGGGCGGGTGGGCGGAGGCGCCCTGCTCGTAGAGAGGGCAGCTGCCACTGGGGCTGGAGTCGCACTTGGAGTAGTAGGAGTAGTACTCGTAGTAGGACGGCGTCACCGAGGGGGCCAGGGGGGCCGCGGTCTCGATGACGTCGGAGAGCAGGGCGGAGGTCGAACCGGAGGACTTGGGCGCGGTCACCGTCGGGGTCGCGGATGCGTCCTTCCTGGCCGACAGCGAGCATTCGCCTGACCAGCTGGCCGAGACCGTTCCGGAGATCAGGTCGACGGAGCGGTACTTTCCCCGGGCGTCCCTGAGGCAGGCGCTCTGCTTGTTCAGCTCGGTGACCTGAAGGGCCCCCGAGCCGGGCAGACGGATCAGGTTCTGTCCCCGCCCCTGGATGACCACGATCGCTCCCTCCTGCGAGTCTCCCGGCACCGACCCGACCAGGAGGGCCGAGGTGGCGCCGGTGAGCCAACAGCTCCGGGGGTCCAGCAGGGCGCTGCTGACCGGGAGGTCGTAGCAGGACATCCGGGTCGCTCTGGCCGAGCTTGCGACCGGGCGCGGCTTGGCCGGGGCCGCGCTGGCCGAGTGGACGGTGGACCTGCCGGACCCGACCAGGCCCACCGAGGCCACCAAGAGGCTACCGGCCCCGATCAGGACCAGTGCCGCAATGCCTATCAGACCGATTCGGCGATGGGGTTCCAAGGGCTCCACGGAAAGTCTTCGGGGATGACGATGTTCGCCGAGTCGAGTCGGTTGGGCTCCGGGCGCGGGGGCTCGCGGCCGCGTTGGGGTTGAGGGTAGCTCACATTCCGGTCGCCGATGCAAAACGATTGTGGAGACTGGGTCACGCCCCCGTTACCTCTGGCGCCGACCGCAGGTGCTAGGTCGGGCGGAGCAGAGCGGCCGGGACCGCTCTCCAGCCCCAGCCCGCAAGCTCGCCGGGCGCGGGATCGGAGGTCGGCGCCCGCTCCACATCCCTGCCCCGGCCGCGGCGACGGTACTACTCTCTCCATCTGGGGCTGATCCGAACAGTGGAAGGAGAACTCGAGATGCTCGCCCCCGGGCTGGAGGCGCGGTTGGAAACCGTTCGTGAGCGTGCCCAGGCAATCACGACGCAGCTGGAGGACCCCGAGATCAACCGGGACCCTGGCCAGCTGGAGCGCCTGGGCAGGGAGCGGGCCGAGCTCCGTCCAGTCGTCGACGCCCTGGCGGCGCTTCGAGGTGCCCAGGCGGCCGAGGCGGAGGCGAGGAGGATGGCTGCCGCCGAGGACGACGCCGAGATGCGCGCCTATCTGGAATCGGAGGCCCGGCGGGAGGCGGAGCGGGCGGAGGAGCAGCTGGTGGAACTGAAACTCCTGCTCCTGCCCCGCGACCCCGACGATGATCGCGACGCGGTGGTGGAGATCCGATCCGGAACCGGAGGGGAGGAGGCGGCGCTCTTCGCCGCCGACCTGGTGCGGATGTACCTGCGTTTCGCGGAGCGCCGCCACTGGAGGGTGGAGCTGCTGGAGAGCTCCGCCACCGATGGGGGCGGCTTCAAGGAGGTCGTGTTCGAGATCCACGGCCGGCGTGCCTACGGGACGATGAAGTTCGAGAGCGGGGTCCACCGGGTGCAGCGGGTACCGAAGACCGAGTCTCAGGGTCGCATCCACACCTCAGCCGCCAGCGTCGTGGTGCTGCCCGAGGCCGACGACCTCGACGTGGAGATCAGCGACGACGACCTGCGGATCGATGTCTTCCGCTCGACCGGGCCGGGAGGCCAGAGCGTCAATACCACCGACTCGGCGGTGCGGATCACCCACCTGCCAACCGGACTGGTGGTCACATGCCAGGACGAGAAGTCCCAGCACAAGAACCGGGCCAAGGCACTGCGCGTGCTCCGCTCGCGGCTGTACGACCTCAAGCGCGCCGAGCGGGACGCCGAGGTCACGCAGACCCGTCGCTCGATGGTCGGTCACGGCGACCGTAGCGAGAAGGTGCGGACCTACAACTTCGCCGAGGGTCGGGTGACCGACCATCGGATCGACCTGAAGCTCTACCAGTTGCCGAGGGTCCTGGCAGGAGAGCTGGAGCTGGTGATCGATCCCCTCCGGGCTGAGGAACAGAGCCGGCGCCTGAGCGGCGAGGCCTGACCGCGCGGGGGGGGCCGGCTACTGGACCGCCGGCTGGCTCAGATCTGAACTGGGCTGGTCCGCGCTGTCGGCCGTGCTCTTGCGCCGCCGTCCCCTGCCGCCGCGCCGCCGCCTTCGCGCTGGCCGCTCTGGCCCGCCCGCAACCGCACCTCCGGCCGCCCGCTCCGCCGCCGGAGCCGGCGCAGCGGCGACTGCGCGTCGAGGACGCGGCTTGGGAGCGAGCCGGGGAATCGGCGGCATCCCCACCGCCAGGAGGTCGCCCAGATTCCGCCACCCGAACCGTTCCTGGCCGATCTGGACCAGCTTCACGAAGCAGTCGGCGGTGGCCTCCGAGTCGGCCAAGGCGAAGTGGGGGCTTCGGTGGGTTACCCCAAGCTGCTCGCAGAGCCGTTCCAGCCCGATCGTGTCCCTCAGCTCGAACAGGAACCCGGCGATCCGGGAGGTGTCCAGGTGGTGGTGGGGCAACGGTCGCCCGAGTGCCCGGGAGACGAGGCGGGTGTCGAACCCGTCGGCGCTGTGCTCGACCAGGACCGTGCCGCGGGCCAGCTCGTCGAAGGCGGTGGCGACCCGGCGTAGGGTGGGGGCGCCGCTCAGCATGGAGGCGTGGATGCCATGGACGCGGCGCGCGTAGGGGTTGATGTGGTCCTCGGTGTGAACCAGGCTCTCCAAGGAGAGGCGGGGCTGGGAAGGACGGCCGGGCGCTCCCAGTTGAAAGCGGACCGCTCCCAACTCGACCATCCGGTGCGGGAAGTGACCGGTCGTCTCGCAGTCCAGGGCCACGAAGCCGAGGTCCTCGAGTTGGGTCTCGTCGCTGGGCCATTCGCCGGGGCGGTCCACCCCCAGCTCACGGTCGGCCAGAAGCGCCAGCTGATCGGGATTGTGAAAGGGGGCTGCCTCCGGGGAGACCGGGCCTAGCCTAGCCACCAGCCGGTCGCCGGGAGCTCCAATTCCACGTTCCCGGCCCCGCCTGACGCGGGGGCCATTTGTGGGGGAGGGCGCCTGCAGGTCGGGCGCAGGCTCCTGGGGTGGGCGGTCCACCGCCCCATCCTAATCCCGGAAGTGGGGAGCGCACCCGCGCCGGGTGGGCCATCTGATCTCCTGCTGAAGTGAGGCATCGGGACCCGACCAGGGTTTCCCCTCTGCGCGGTGGGTGCCCGGAAGCGGTTCCCCGGCCTCTGGACAACGGCCAGGGCAGGGATCGCCGTGCTTGCCCCACGATCGGACCGAGCGGAGAGCAGCTCCGCGCTGGCCCCGGAGCGGGCCTGCCCGGCTTGGGCCTGGACTGCGTCGGCGTCCCGACATTCAGCGCGTTTGGACGCTTGCGCGCCCGCCCGGAGTGCGGCCTCTGTGGGGCTGGTGGGCCGTGGCCACATCTCGTCGCCCCAGCGCCTTAGGTCGGGACCTGGCGACGCCTTCCGGGCGCCGGCCCCTCGGGTGCGGGAGAATGGGCGCCAGCCATGAGCTCTCCCGAGGCGCGACTTCGCCCGATCCGCCGTACCCCCGCTCTGCGCCAAGGGGTCCGAGGGGATGGCCTCTCACTGGCCGGTCTGCTGCCGGCCGTCTTCACCAGCGACGCCGTGGGCATCTTGCCAGGCATGCCAACCGTGCCCGGTGCGTTTCCGGCGAGCTTGGGCTCGCTCGTGCCGATCGCCGATCGGACAGCGGACTTGGGGGTCTCCGGCCTGGCCCTCTTCGTGATTCCAGCCCATGAGGGCCCCTACGGGTCCCTGGCCGGGGGCGAGGAGAGGGTGGGCCAGACGGAGTCGCGGTGGCTCCAGGAGGTTGCCTGATGGGCTCCGATCTCTGGCGGCGGGGCGGAACGGTGCTTGCAGTGCTCCTGGTCGCCGGGGTGGTCGGCGTCGGCGCCTTCTTCATCAATGTGGCCGCGACTAGGAGGACCTCAGCTGTGTCTGCCGCAGATTGCGCCGGAGCCAACTTCAGTGACCCCCTCGGACCTCTGGACCAGCCCAAGGCGGTGCACCACTATTCCAAGGAGCCGGCCTTCACGATCGACACCCAGCGACTCTACGAGGCCACCATCTCCGGGCCCAGGGGGGACATCGTGATCTGCCTGGTCCCCGGATGGGCCCCGGTCACCGTCAACAACTTCGTCACCCTTGCCCGCAACCACTACTTCGACGGTCTGCTCTGGGCCCGTGACCCCTCCACCTCGCCGGGTGGGCCCGTCATCCAGGGTGGCAGCCCCAACAACAACCTCACCGGGGGTCCTGGCTACCTCTTCAAGGACGAGAAGGTCGTTAGCCCGCTGTACAAGGGCAGCGCCTACAAGGCGGGGGCGGTGGCGATGGCCAACGCCGGGCCCAACACCAATGGCAGCCAGTTCTTTATCACGCTCTCATCCTTCTCCCTGTCTCCCGACTACAACCTCTTCGGGGAGGTCGTCTCCGGGCTCGACGTTGCCGGGAAGATCCGGAAGGGCGACCAGATGCACGTCACTGTCCGAGAGCAGCTGCCCTGACCGACCCAGTCCCCTCAGCATGGTCTGGACGACGGCCGTGGGGCGGGCGTGGCCCACGCCGACCGGCGTGTTGAGCGGCCCGTGGCGCTCGGCCCGACCGGTGCATGGCACGCCGCAGGGCCTGGTGGCTTCGCCGGCTCGGGTCCTGTGCGTCATCGGGGGCAGCCGCCACCTGGACACGGTCCTAGCCTGACGCCCCCGATTCTGAGCCCGCCCCGCCGCGCCGGGGCTGGGGTGGTCTGAAGCTGGCTGGAGATGGGGGGCCGACCACGGCCACTCCGAGGCCGAAGTGGAGGTCGCCGAGACGGTCCACCGGCGGCCGCTGCGCCTGCCCCCGGCGGTGCCCCACTTCCCTGCGGCCGCGGGGGTGCGCCCGATCGGGGGCTTCCTCCTCCCCCTGAAGGTGACAGCCGTGTCTGGGGCGGCCCTCGCCCCGCCGGTTCCCGTGTGGCAGACCCGGCCCTCTCGGCCAACCACGAGGCGACTTCGGGTGTCAGCCCCACGTGGCGCCACTGCCTCATCCGCCCGGCCGGACTCGGCTTACCATCCCCTTTCCGGTGCCAGCTTGGAGATTCCGCCGGTGCTCGGCGTCCTGGGTACCGCCAGGATCGACGCCAGCGCCAGCTGCAGCACTGCGACTGGCCGGCAATTCCCATAATGGCCCCTGGTGACACTGGCGGTCACCACTTCATCCTGCCTGCCTCTTGGCGGTGTCTATCCGGCTCCATGGGGGACCCATCCTGCTCATCGACCACCGGCGGGCCCACTGATGGCGCGCTTCGATGGAAGGGCCGCTGGCCAGTTGCGGCCTATAGAGATCGATACCGGAGTGCACAGCTGGGCCGAGGGGGTCGCCCTCATCACTTCCGGGTCCACCACCGTGCTCTGCACCGCCACAGTTGAGGAGAGGGTGCCCCCACACCGGCGCGGGTCCCGGACTGGTTGGGTGACCGCCGAGTACGGGATGTTGCCGCGAGCTACCCACGAGCGCAACCCTCGGGAGCGGGCGGGCAGGGTGGACGGCCGCTGCCAGGAGATCCAGCGGCTGGTCGGTCGCAGCCTGCGCGGGGCGGTCGACCTACGCCTTCTGGGCGAGCGCACCGTGATCATCGACTGCGATGTCATCCACGCCGATGGGGGCACCCGCACTGCCGCGATCAATGGTGGGTTCGTCGCCCTGGCTCTCGCCTGCAGGCGCCTCCAGGAAGCGGGGATGGTGACCGCATCTCCCATAGCCCGGGGGGTGGCCGCAGTAAGCGTGGGGCTGGTTGGGGGGATCCCTCTGCTGGACCTGGACTACAGCGAGGACTCCAGGGCCGAGACCGACATGAACCTGGTGATGAGCTCCGATGGCAGGATCATCGAGATTCAGGGCACGGCAGAGCGCGATCCCTTCAGCGAGGAGCACCTGCAGGCGCTGCTTGCCCTTGGCCGCAGCGGCGTCCCCGCGATCTGGGCGGCGCAGTCCCGGGCGCTGGAGCAGCCGCGATAGGGAGCCGGTACCCGGACGATGGTGCGATCGTCGTGGGCGGCGATCTCAGACGCGTGGTGGTGGCGAGCAGAAACCGTGGCAAGGTCGCAGAGCTCCGGCGGCTGCTGCGACCAGCTCGCTGGAGGCTCCTTGAGCTGGACCAGGCGCCGGGCGGCGCGGAGCTGCACTGGGTCGAGGATGGGTCCAGCTATCTGGAGAATGCCGCGATCAAGGCCAGGGCGGCCTGCGCCGCCACGGAGCTGCCCTCGCTGGGCGATGACAGTGGCATCGAGATGGGAGCGCTCGGCGGTTGGCCCGGTCTCCTCACCGCCAGGTGGCTCGGGGAAGACGCGACGCCGGCGGAGCTTCTCGAGGGCCTGGCGTCCAGGGTCGCCCAGCTACCCACCGAGCAGCGCCGAGGCAGCTTTGTGTGCGCCCTAGTCCTGGCTGTGCCGGTGCCCGACCAGGAGCCCAGGCTGATCATGGCCGAGGGGCGCCTCGAGGGCGTCCTCCTGAGCCGCCCCAGAGGGGAGAGGGGGTTCGGCTACGACCCGATCTTCGTTCCCGGCGGTGAGCAGCGGACGATGGCGGAGATGAGTCAGGCGCGCAAGGACGAGATCAGCCACCGTGGCCGGGCGGCCCGACGCCTCCTGGGCAAGGTCCGCCGGTCACATCTTGGTGGCCCAGGGGCCGCGTGATGCCGTCTGCCGGTTCCGGGGTCACCGACCGGTGGCTGTTGGCTCACGAGACGTAGATAGCCGCTCGCCCGCGTAGACTGGGCGATCGGACTCGGCACGACCGCTCCATCTGGACATGTCATCGAGAGCCCGAGGGGTTGAGCTGGTACGACGCAAGTTCTCTTCGGGGCGTGGCGCAGCGGTAGCGCACCTGCTTTGGACGCAAGAGGTCCCCAGTTCGAGTCTGGGCGCCCCGACCAGCGGGTCAGCTGACGGTCAGTTTTGAATTCGCTTGGTGCACTTGCTTTGGTTCTTGGTGGGCCCGCGCCGGGCA
>JBEKRL010000035.1:0-19814 GCA_049518775.1 Candidatus Dormibacteria bacterium | reverse complement strand
GACGTCCACGATGAAGGCGACGTAGACCCAGCCGGAGTGGGTCTTCACGTAGGTCAGGTCGGCCACCCACAGCCGGTTCGGAGCCGGCGCCACGAAGTGCCGGTCCACCAGGTCCACCGGCCCGGTGGCTCCGTCCTCAACCAGCGTGGTCCGCGGGGTTTTGCCCCGCACCACCCCACGCCGCCCCAGATCCCGCATCATCCGCTCCACCGGGCAACGGGCCACCCGGTATCCCTCGCGCCGCAGCTGGGTCCATACCTTGTCCGCCCCATAGACCCGGAAGTTCTCGTTCCAGATCCGCTGGATCTCGGGCTTCAGCTCGCGGTCCCTCAGCTCGCGATCCCAAGGTTCCCTGGCTGAGGCCGGCCTGGTGCGGGCCGCGTAGTAGGTGGCCGGGGCAAACTGCAAGACTCTGCAGATCGGCTCAACTCTCCAGCGCTCTCCGTGCTCCTCTATGAACTTCACCGCTTGGGCGGTCTCGGGTCGAGCTCCCGAGCGAAACTAAGGGAGGCTGCTCTCAGAGTTTCATTGGCCCGCCGCAGCTCACGGTTCTCCCGCTCCAGCTCCCTGATCCGCTCCCGCTCCGCAGTAGTCACCCAGCTCCGCACCCCACCGTCCACCTGGGCCCGCCACACCCACCTACGCAGCGTCTCTCGGGTCATCCCCAACTTGGCTGAGATCGACCCCAGCGCCGCCCACTCCGACGGGTACTCACCCCCATGCTCCAGCAGCATCCGTACCGCTCGCTCCCGCAGCTCCTGCGGGTACTTGGTCGGGCTTTCCATCTCTCCATCCCCTCAACGAATGGAGTCTCCAGGTTTCCCGGAGCGGTTCACTTTGGTCGGCGTCCCCTGCCGCGGAACAAGGGTGTGGGCGAGAACGGCGGATGCTTTGGGCCGGAGATGTGAGTGCGCAACATCCGCTGCGGCAAGGAGCACGGCTCCGTGGCGCAAGTGGGGTCTCGCTGCCCCCGCCACCCCTAGGATCGCGCGTCCTGCCTTCCCGGAGGCCGCTGAGTACGGCCAAGTTCATTGAGGGACTCCCGAGCCCGGTGCGCGGATGACTGGGGCTGCAGATCCACGGTGGACTGC
The DNA here is from genome assembly GCA_049518775.1 of Candidatus Dormibacteria bacterium. Taxonomy (GTDB): domain Bacteria; phylum Chloroflexota; class Dormibacteria; order Aeolococcales; family Bog-877; genus Bog-877. Next base: position 18,723 of record JBEKRL010000035.1, on the reverse strand, counting down.
TCGGTCAGGAAGATGCTGTTGGCAGATGTCCCTTTCGTGATCTGCCAACACACAGAGCGGACGGCGCGCAGCCGTGCGGTGCGGGAGTGGCTGGCCCGGCCGCCCATCGATCGATACGCTTCCATAGAGTCTGACGTTGGGCGTGATCCATGCGATCCAACGCGCAGGGGCTGACAGCGCGGGGTCCCGGTAGCTCGCCACGCCGCGACATGCTGCGTATCCAACACTGGTCGCCAGGGTCGCGATTGCCGCGGCGCCCTCGGTACCTGACGTCCTCTCACCGTGTGTGAATGCGCCCTCAACGGCGGTTCTGCGCCACGTTGACATGGAGGGCCGTGCGATGATATCCTCAACTTTGGCTGTGTCCTGCGCGGGCGGCCTGGGCCGGTTTGGTACCGTCCAGCTTTGGCCCAAGTTGAGCGTGCAAGGATAGTTGGAACATTCGTTGCTGATGTGCGTGTTGGAGTTGTCAGGAGACCAAGATGATTGACGTCAGGGGCCAAGTGGCCTTTCTCACCGGGGCCGCTGAAGGGTTGGGCCACGAGGTGGCCAAGGAGCTAGCCAGGGTGGGTATGCGACTCGCCCTCTTTGACGTCCAAGGCGCCAAGTTGGCGAAGCTTGCGGACGAGCTCACGTCCCAGGGGACAGAGGTCCTGCCACTGGTCGTTGATCTGGCGGAGGCGGGGCCGACCCAGGACGCCGTCGATCGGGCGCTCGCCCACTATGGCACCCCTCGCGCGCTGATCCACAACGCGGCGCTACTTCGCGAGACCTTGTTTGCCGACGTCACGTTCCAGAACTGGCGCCGAGAAGTCGACATCATCCTGCAGGCGGCGTTCATCCTGTCCAAGGCCGTATGGCCTGGGATGGTTGAGAAGCACAGCGGGAGCATCGTGTTCGTATCATCGGGCTCTGCCCTCTCCGGCTTCATCAAGGAGCCCGCCTACACCCCCGGCAAGCACGGGCAGGAGGGCCTGATGAAGGTTCTGGCGCTGGCCGGCCAGGAGTCCAATATCGCGGTCAACACCACGACCACCGGAGCGCCGATCGATACACCGATGTCAGCCTCGCATTACACCGCGGAGATGCGAATCGGCATGGTGCATCCTTCCAGGCTTGCGCCCGCGTTCGCTTTCCTTGCTGGGATCGATGCGACGTTCGCCACCGGTCAGCGGTTCAACGCCTTTCAGCTCTCGGAGGCAATGCAGGTGGCTCGCCAGACGCCGGTCGTCTAGCGGGACCTTCAGAGGTTGAGGGTGCGAGGCGCCTGTCCAGAGGGCGCTGAGGGTCGCTGGGGAAGTCGGTAGAGCTGGTTGGGGGTGACGATCAGGCGTCGTCCCCAATATGCCATCGGGTTCTGCAGGTGTAGGGAGCTCGGTAGCAGTACCAGCGGTTGCTACCGCATAGGGTCACGTGCTATGGGCGTGCCTAATTGAGCTGCCGCCTCGTGAGCAAACTCATCCGCGGCCATGCCTGCTACGACGCGGTCCGCTCGGCCCGCGTGAATGGCAGGCCCCGCAATGTCGACCAGGTCTACCTGGGCAAGGTCGATGACCTGGTGGCCTTGCGGCAGGGCGCACTTACCCCGACCACGGTGAGGACTCGCCGCTTCGGGGCCGTGGCGGCTCTCTGGCAGCTGGCGGGGGATCTGGATCTGGTGGCCGCCATCGGCCGCCAGTGTCCGCAACCGCGGAGTCACGCGCCCTCAGTGGGGACCTACCTGGTCCTGGCCGCCATCAACCGAGTGGTGTCGCCACGGTCCAGGCGGGGCTTCGCTGAGTGGTACGAGACAACGGCCGGCGCCGGATCTGCGGGATATCCCCCGACGAGCCGAGCAGCCAGGACTTCTGGCAGGCGATGGACCGGGTACCGGAGGCTGCCCCGGGAGCAATCATGGGTGAGGTGGCGCAGGAGGCACTGGCCCAACTGCCCTGGGGCGATGAGGTGATGGCCTTCGCCTGCACCAACTTCTTCACCTGGATCGACAGCGGCAACAGCCGGCCCGAGATGCCGCGTCGAGGTCGCAACAAGGCTCATCGCTACCACCTGCGCCAGGTAGGGCTGGCTTTGGCCACCACGGTTCATAGTGAGATGCCGCTCTTCCACCACGTGCACGCGGGCAACAGTCCAGATGTAATCGTGTTCTGAGAGGTCTGGCCGAGGCTGGAGGAACGCCTTAGGCAGCTCGGGCTGGGCGCCGCGACAGCGGTCCACGACACCGGCAATGTGCCCGTGGTCAACCGGCGCCAGGTGGGCAAGAGCGGCATCAGCTATGTGTCCTCGGTGCCGCCGAGCCAGCACCCGGAGTTGTTGGCGGTGCCGCTGGCAAGCTTTCAACCGGCAGGGCATCCGCGTCTCAGCGGGATCCACTACAGCGCCGATCAGCAGATGATCCTGCGCCGGCAGCGGCTGGTGGTACAAACCCATAGCCCCACCCTGGCCAGTGGCCAGTGGCCAGCTGGCCGGTCTGCGCCAGCACCTGGCCAAGGCCCAGGCAGCACTCTCTGAGCTCCAGGCCATGCTGCAGCGGGCCAGTCGCCGCAAGCCCTCGGATCCCGAAACCCTCCACCACGAGATCGATGGCATCCTCTCCGGCCCACATCTGCGGCAGGTGGTGACGACCAAACTCGAGGCCGATGCCCATGAACGGCAGCAACTCCAGTTCGCAGTCGACGAGGAGCGGGTGACGCACCTGGTCGACCATCTCTTCGGGCGCCGGCTGTGGATCACCAACCATTTGGACTGGGAGCCGGCGCGGGTCATCCTAGCTGCCCGAGGTCAGAGTGAGGCTGAGGAGGCCTTACGCCAGCTTCATGCCGAGCGAGCTGTGGCCTGGTCGCCGATGTGGCCCTGGTCCGACCAGAAGATCCAGGTACACGGTCTCTACCGTGTCCTGGGCCTGATGCTGGTCTGCCTGCTCCAGCACCGCGCCGCTGCCGTCGGCGACACCAGGGAGCCGCGGGCGCTGATCGCCGACCCGGACGAGGTCACCGAGTCTCTCCTGACTTAGCCTCCAGCGGGCGGAGGTCGAGGCCGTGCCCGGACTGCGGCGGTCATCAGCGAGACTACCGTTCGCCAGCAGGGCCTCCTCGAGGCCACCCGGGCTCTAGCCATCGGTCCGTAGGTACGACGCCTGCCTACGCCTCTCCCGAGTTCAATCCAGCCACTTCGGCCGCCTCCAACTGCGCCCCCTCCCGCCCCAGGCGCTGTACCACCTTGCGCACCGCCTCAGGCTCATTGGCGATCGTGTCGTCACTGTACGGAGCACCCTCCGCCTCGGCCACCGCGACAGCGATGGTGGCCTTGTACAGGTCCAACCCCAACCATCTCGTCCCCTGCCTTATCGGACCGGCCTCCGTGCAGGTGGTTCCCCGCGGGATCTGCACTTGCTGCAGGCGCAACCCCCGACTTTGCACGAGCCGGCCCTTCCATGTTGACTAGACTTACCCAGATGGTGGCTGTCCGGCCGAGCTTCTCGGACCCTGTCTTGGAGAGGGGCGCCGATTCGACGCGGCACAGGCCCAGAACCGCTGCATTGAACGGAGCGCCCGGGATTCCGCAGACGAGCGCAGCCGCCGCCCAGCGGGGATTGGCGTGCTCAAGAAGGGGCTGCACGGCGCCGCAGGCGATCTGGGCGGAGCGCGTCGACCGGGGCCCCCGCCACCCGGTCTCGGGTTCTGGCGTGCCAAGGCCGTATCGAGTCAGTTATGAGCGGGCGGGGGATGTGGCAGCCGAGTCTAAGCAGTCGCGCGTGAGCGAGAGCAGGCAGCTGTGGTGGAGAGCGTCAGTTGCGGGGTCGTCAGGACCCAGGAATCCCCGCTCTGGCCTTGGAGGCCTCAGGGAGCTGGCTCGCGCGTGTAGGGTTGCGGGCGAGGCCGTGCTGAGTCGGCGGGCGGTCGCCACCCGGCAACTGCGGAGAGTCTCATGACCGCGCTGCTTCGGCTGCTCGTCAACGAGGTCGAGCGAGAGGTGGGACTCCCCTCGGGCACCAGCCTGCTGGATGGGCTGCGTGATGGACTGGGCCTGACCGGGACCAAGTACGGGTGTGGCGAGGGAGTCTGCGGAGCCTGCACGGTTCTGGTCGACGGTCAACCCGTGCGCTCGTGCGTCACTTCGCTGGGCGATGTGGTGGGCCGTCGGATAACCACCATCGAGGGACTGGCGCGGGAGGAACAGTTACATCCCGTGCAGCGAGCTTTTCTGGAGGAGGGGGCCCTGCAGTGCGGGTTCTGCACGCCGGGGATGGTGCTTGCCACCGCGGCCCTGCTGGCGCGCGAGCCCGACCCCGACGATGGGCAGTTGGCGGTCGCGCTGGCCGGGAACATATGTCGGTGCGGCACCTATCCACGCATTCGCCGCGCCGTCCATCGTGCCCGCGATCTGGCCCGTGATCCAGGCGGTGGGCAGCCCGTGGGCGAGCGTCTCGAGCACGATCTGCCCCAGATCTCGTCCCGAGCCGGGCACATCCCTTGGGACCTGGCCGAGGCTCATGCCCGCGGATACTTCGATCTGCTCTCGGATGGCTTGGTAGCGGTACTGCCCCCAGAGCCGGTCCCGGCAGACCGCTTGGGACCGCGATGGGGCAGTGGCGGAGCCTGGGTGCATGTCGGTGACAGCGGGCTTGTCACCGCCTTCACCGGCAAGGTCGACTGCGGGCAGGACAATCGCACCGCCCTGACTCAGCTGGTCGCAGAGGAACTCCGAGTTGCGGTGGAGCAGGTCGCCCTGGTGATGGGGGACACGGATAACTCTCCCTTCGACGTTGGGACGTTCGGGAGCCGATCGATGCCCGACGCCGGCGAGTGCCTGAGGGCGGCGGCCGCTGGAGCGCGTGCGACCCTGATGTTGGGAGCTGCCGACCGCTGGGATTGCAACCCGGCTGACCTGGTGGCGGAGTCTGGGGCGGTGCGCCTTCGGGATGGCAGTCGCCAGATCCTGTACGGAGAGCTGCTGGCGGGACTGCGGCAGGTCGAGGTCATCTCCACGTCGGCTCCGGTCACGCCGCCCGATCAGTGGCTGATCGCCGGGCAGCTCGCTCCAAGGCTGACGGCCCCCAGTGCCGTCACCGGTGCCAAGCGGTATCCGTCTGATTTGACTCGACCGGGCATGCTCCATGGCAAGATCCTGAGTCCGCCCTCCTTCGCGGCCACGCTGCGAACGCTTGACCTGTCCGGGGCTCGAGCGCTTTCTGGGGTCATGGTCATCGAGGAGGATGGCCTGGTCGGGGTGGTGGCTGCGGAGCCCGCGGTGGCGCGGAGCGCCATGGCCGCGATTCGGGCCTCTTGGGATGAGGGTCAGCAGCCCTCAGAGCCCGAGCTGGTTGGCTATCTGCGCACCCACCCGGCGAAGGTTGAGGGCTGGGGCGGCTCCTTTGACCATGAGGTGGGGGAGGTTGACGGAGCCTTGGCCGCGGCTCCGGTGCAGCTCGCCCAGACCTACACATTGGCCTACATCGCCCACGTGCCCATGGAGACCCGGGTGGCGCTGGCGGAGTGGCAGGGAGATGAGCTCACGGTGTGGACCGGGACCCAGACCCCGTTCAACGTGAGGCGCCAGCTGGCCCAGGCCATGGAGGTTGCCGAGGAACGGATTCACGTCCGGGTGCCGGACTTCGGCGGTGGATTCGGCGGCAAGCACACGGGGGACTTGGCCATCTCAGCCGCGCGACTGGCGCGGGCCTGCGCCGCACCGGTGCGAATCCAGTGGAGCCGCGAGGAGGAGTTCAGGCTGGGACACCTGCGGCCGGCGGCGGTGATCGACGTGCGCAGCGGGACCAGCGCCCAAGGCGAACTGATGGCCTGGGAGTTCACAAACATCAACTCCGGTCCGCAAGCCATCGTTCCTCCCTATCGGATCCCCAGCCAGCGGATCCGTTTCGAGCCCGCCCAATCCCCCCTGCGCCAGGGCTCCTACCGAGCTCTGGCGGCGACCGCCAACCACTTTGCCCGTGAGTCGCATATCGATGAGATCGCGAACCAGCTCCGGATGGATCCCTTGGAGCTGCGCCTGCGTAACCTCGGAGACGAGCGCTTGGCGACCGTCCTCCGGGCGGTCGCCGGTCGAGCCGGATGGGACTGGCATGCCGGCCACGGCGGCAGCGGTGTCGGCATCGCCGGTGGCCTGGAGAAGGGTGGCCGAATCGCCACCGCTGCAGAGGTACGGGTGGATCCCGACGGAAGGCTAGAGGTGGTCCGGATAGTGACCGGCTTCGAGTGCGGGGCGATCGTCAGCCCCGACAACCTGGCTAATCAGGTCGAGGGAGCGACGGTGATGGGTCTCGGGGGTGCGCTTTTCGAGGCGATCCACTTCCAGTCCGGCAGGATCACCAACCCCTCAATGTCCCAGTACCGGGTCCCCCGCCTGGACGACGTCCCGCCCATCACCGTGCTGTTGATCGATCGCAAGGATGTGCTCTCCGCGGGGGGGGGCGAGACTCCGATTCTGGCGATCGCGCCGGCGATCGCCAACGCCATTTTCGCGGCCACCGGGATCCGCATCCGATCCATGCCGCTGGCGCCGGATGGGTTCATCAGGTGAGCGAGCCGGGCTGACCTGCAGCCCAGCCCGACCGCCGCGGGGCCGGGCTGCACCAGGGAAGGAGGATTCCTGGCGGGTCCTCTCGACTACCGGAACTCGAACGGCGCAGGCACCACGAGCAGAACGTTGCGATCCGTGGCGCCGCCCCTCCCTTCCGGTTCCTCCTCAGCCCGACTTATCTGTAGAGGCCCCTGTGTCAAGCCCGGGTACCCGATCGGTTGTGGGCCGCGCCACCAGCCGGCGCTACACCTTCAGGTGCGCACCGAAAAAGGCGAGGATCCGGCGCCGGGCATCCTGAGCCGATGCCTCGTGGTAGCCCATCCCTGGCGTCAGCTTGCGGGCGACCGCAAACAGCAGTGGCGCCCTGTCCCCCGACCGGGCGTAGTCGTTGAGGAACGCGTGGCCTGCGTCCGGATACTCCTTAACGTCGTGCTCGACTCCCACGGCCGTCAGCACCCGTTCAATGCGAGCCGCCGCGCCTCGAAGTGAGCGATCTCTCCCCCCGTAGGAGCCAACGATGGGGCAGGCTCCCTTGAGGAAGCTGGCTGAGTAGGCGTCCTTGGGGGCGGTGCCGTAGTTGACACTGGAAACTGCGAATCCGCGATTGGCCGCCAGGAGAAGCGCCAATCCGCCGCCCATGCAGAAGCCGATCACGCCGATCGCGCCCGTGCAGTCCTCTCGTGCCGCCAGTGACGCGCGGATGGCCTCGATGCCTTCGAACGACCTGCCCCGACGGGCATGTGCCTCGCGCATGATCGAGATCACGCCCGCCATCATCCCTCTCCCGGAGTAGAGGTCGGGCACGGCCGCCAGGTACCCATCGCCGGCCAGCCAGGCGGCCTGGTTTCGCACTTCCTGGGTCATTCCCAGCGCGTCGTGAAGGACGACGACTCCAGGCCACGGACCGGGCCCTCGCGGTGTGGCAACGTGCACCGGCAACTCGCCTGGAGGAGCGGTGATCGGCGATGTCGCCATGCATCCGGCATCGTAGCGTGAGGTGGCGTGCCCTGGTGACTCCCCGGCCCGATTCCCGACACCGCACTCCCAATCGGGCCGGGGAGCCTGCTGCGAGTCGGCTGCCCCCGGGCCGGACGCAGCAGCCGCCCTCGGCAGCCACGGTCTTGAGATCAACAAGGGGTGGTATGTGACTTCCGCTGTCCTCACATGAGTCGGCGGGGGAGTCCGGCGGTTCCGGCGGCGATCCGGATGGGACCCCTTCCCAGTCAACCGGGATCCGCTCAGCGGCGGAGGCCGCGGCTCGCCCCGATCGGCCCGCGAGGACCTGCCGAGCCCCGGTCAGTTGGACGCCGGTCGTGGTCGGCGCCGGGGCGCGGCGCTGGCCACCCCCGACGTCGGCGGTGTCGCGCTCGGCGCGCTGGCTGTTTCGCACTCTTCCACGGCGTCTCCCATCTCCCACTGTCCTCGGCCTCTGGCGCTGGCCGGCCCACCAGGTGCGGCCTGCCCCCCTCACCGCGGACAGCCAGGACCTACACCGCCCGAAGGCCGCGACCCGCAGCGTCGGCAGCTCTCAAGCCGACGCCGCGGTGCCTCTTCATGCCCCGCCCCGGCCCACGCGTTCCTGACTCGGGGGCTGGGAGGACACCATCAGGGTGCCGCGCCTGACCCGGGACCGCGCCTGGGTCGCCTCGACCTCGGACCTGTCATCAGCGAAGTTCTGGCGGTGATCTCGCTGCCCCGAGAAGGCATCATGGTGGACGAAGGTCGAGATCCCTCCTTCCCTGCCATCTCGCCTGCCGGCCAACGAGGGGGAGAGACCGGTGCTGCTTCCTACTGCAAATTGGCGTGATTGCGTCGCATGAGCGCGTTGTCGCCCCCCGAGAGGGCCAGGACGATTCCGTCCAATAGCAGCAGGGCAGCCTGGGTGAAGAGAACTCCTCCCAGCTGCAAGGAATCCTCGACCGGGACGATCACGCACGGATCAGAGAGGAGAGCGATCGGGCTCTGGGGATGGGCCGTCAGGCAGCACACTGCCCCACCGAGATCGTGGGCCTGCTGGGTGTATAGGAGAGATGTCGGCGTCGTCCCTGACGCCGACACAACGACCAAGACGTCCTCTTTCGCGAACGACGGGGCGGTGGCTTCACCAACCGCGTGGGCTCGTTTCCCTAGCTGCACGAGTCTCATGGCGCCCATCTGCGCCACGAATCCTGATCGTCCCTGACCGGTGAAGAAGCATCTGCTGCGGGGGTTCTCGAGCTGGGCGCGCAAGCGGGCCACCGAGACCGGTTGCACACGGCTCAGGACGCTCGTGACCTCAGCTCCCACGGCAATCCAGGGCTGATCTCGATCCGCTGGGATCTGACGGTTTGAGCTGCTCACGAGGCGGCGATTGGGGGCGGATCTGCCGCGGTCCCGGAGGGCGGCGCCACTGCCGGCCGAAGCGCGGCAACGTCCTCCAAGCGCCGGCGCACGGCATTCAGGAATCTGGCCGCCAGGGCTCCGTCCACCAGGCGATGATCCGCGGACAGTGTCAGCCGCATGATCTGGCGGATCCCGATCCTCCCATCGACCACGGCGGGACTGGGGATGGTGCTCGAAACCGCCAGGATCGCCGCCTCGCCGGGATTGATGATGGCGGTGAAATGCTCCACCCCGAGCATGCCCATGTTGGAGATGGTGAACGAACTTCCGCTGAGAGCCTCGGGCGGTAGGGTGCCGGCCCGGGCCGCCGCTACCAGGGCCTCGGCCCGCTGATGCAGCTCGGGCAGCTGCACCAGCTCCGCTTCCCGGATCACCGGGACCACCAGTCCGGACTCCAGGGCAACAGCCAGCCCGAGGTCCACGTGCTGGCGCGGCCAGACCACCTCGCCATTGGTATGGCCGTTCACCACCGGGAACTCGACCAGGGCGGCGATGACCGCGGCGCTGATGAAGTCGGTGACCGAGTAGGCCGGTGGTCTGACATGTAGCTCCTCGCGGAGCTGCAGCAGCTCGGTCATGTCCACGCTGACGGTCACGGCGAAGTGGGGTGTGGTCGTGTAGCTCTCGGTCAGTCGCTGGGCAATCACCTGCCGCATCCGCGAGAGCGGCTGCGGCAGGTCACGACGCGCGCGCTCGACGTCCGCGCGAGTGACCTGGCCCGCTGGACCGGTCCCCCGGATTCCGGCCGCGGCCACGAACTCCTGGGCGGCGAGCGCGACCGCCTCGGGCTCGATGAGCGCCGGGCCGGTGGGCCCCTTGGGTACGGACGCCCGTGCGTCCGGGGTCACTGCCACCGAGGCATCCACTGCCGGGCGTGCTGTGGGTGCGTCGCCCGCACTGGGCGGTTCCGTCGCGAGCAGAGCCAGCACGTCGCGCTCGACGATCCGCCCGCCCGGCCCGGTACCGACGATCATCCGTGGGTCGACGGCGTGCGCGGCGGCGAGTCCGGCAGCCCGTGGGCTGATTGGGCTGCCCGGCCGGTCGCCTCCGGGCGCGAGAGCTGCGGGCTGCAGGACGCCGTCCCGCCCCGGCGCCCCGGAAGCCGCTGGCCGGCTGGCGGCCGGGGCGGGGCCTGAAGGTTCGTCCGGCACGGGCGCCGGTACCGACGTGGGGATCGGGGGCGGGGCGGTGGTGGCATCAGGGATCGGTTCGCCGGGCTGGCCCACCCACCCGCAGACCGTGTTGACGGGCATCGTCTCGCCGGCGTCCGCGACGATGCGCAGCAGTACCCCCTCGTCGAACGCCTCGACCTCCATGGTCGACTTGTCCGTCTCGATCTCGAAGAGAACGTCACCCTTGTGGACCAGGTCGCCCTCCAGCTTGTGCCAGGCGACCACCGTGCACTCCTCGGTCATCTGGCCCGGCTTCGGCATCAGGATCGGGTAGGCCATCAGAAGGCTCCCTTTCGGTGAGGATTGCGGCGGACAGGGCCTTCTCGGCGAGCACTCCTCACAGCAGCGCCCTCGCCGCCTCGCAGATGTCGGCGGCGTTCGGCAGGAAGGCGCGCTCCAGGCTCTCGGCCTGCGGCGAGATGCCGTTGGCGGCTCCGATCCGCCCCACCGGCCCGTCGAGGTAGTCGAACGCCTCGAGCTGGATGCGGGCCACGATCTCGTTGACGTAGCTCCCGACGAGGACGGCCTGGCTTGCCACCACGCAGCGACCGGTCTTCCGCACGGAGGCGAGGACGGTCTCGAAGTCGAGCGGCACCAGACTGCGCAGGTCGATCACTTCCACCGCGACCCCGTTCTCCTTGTGGAGTCGATCGGCCGCGGCCAGGGCGTCGAGCACGGCAGGGCCCCAGGCCACGATCGTGAGGTCGGTCCCCTCCCGCGCCACCCGGGCCACCCCAAGCGGCACGAGGTGCTCGCCCTCGGGGACCTCGCCCTTGGTGGAGTAGAGGCCCTGGCTCTCGACGAACAGCACTGGGTTGTTGTCGCGGATCGCGGCCTTGAGGAGTCCTTTGGCATCGGCCGGGGTGGCGGGGTAGACGACGTACAGACCGGGGATGTGGGTGAAGACGCTCTCAAGGGACTGGGAATGCTGGCCGCCGTACCCCTTGCCTGCACCGACCGAAGCGCGGATCACCAACGGGACCTCGACCTGGGCGCCGCTCATGTAGTGCCACTTGCCAGCCTGATTGGCGATCTGATCGGAGGCCATCAGGGTGAAGTCCATGTACATCAGCTCGACCACCGGGCGCAGACCAACGATGGCCATCCCAACCCCGGTGCCGCATAGGCAGGCCTCGGAGATCGGGGTATTGAACACCCGCCTCCGGCCGAATGCGTCCAGAAGGCCCTGGGTCAGCTTGAAGGCGCCGCCGTACTCGGCGATGTCCTCCCCGTAGAAGACGACCCGGCCATCGCGGAGCATCTCCTCCACCAGCGCCTCCCGGATGGCATCGCGATAGGTGGTCGTCCCTCCTACCCGCTTCGCCTCCGGGGGTGCCGCGTAGGTCACGACCTGCCGATCGGCATCGGGCACCTCGACCGCGGCGGTGTCCGTGTAGAGAAAGCGGAGCACATCGGCCGGATCCGGATCGGTGGCCTGTGCTGCTCGAATCGCCGCCCGGGCATTCCGCTCACCGGCCCGCTGCGCGATCGACGCGAGGGTCTCCTCGTCAACGACGCTGGCGGCCAGCAACTGCCCTCGGAGACGGTCGATCGGGTCGGCCGCTCGCCAGCGGCTCTCCTCATCCCGCGTCCGGTACTCATGGCGGGGATCCGAGAGGGAGTGGCCGTAGTAGCGGTAGGTGCTCGCCTCGATGAGCACCGGACCCTCGCCGGCGCGACACCGGGCTGCCGCCCGCTCGACCGCATCGCGCACCGCCAAGACGTCCATTCCGTTGACCAGCTCCGCGTGCATGTTGTCGGTGGCGAATCCCGCCGCCCGTCGGGCAAGGTGCGGGATCCCCATCACCTCGTCGTCGGTGCGGTGGGTCATCCCGTAATGGTTGTTCTGGATGAAGAAGATGAGCGGCAGGCCACCGGCGAAGTCCCCGGCCAGCTCGTTCGTCCACTGTGCCTGAGCGGCCCAGTTGAGCGACTCCAACACTACCCCGTTCGCATAGGCGCCATCGCCGGCAAAGCAGCAGACGACGCCGGAGGAGCCCCGGTAGCGCATGGCCATGGCTGCGCCGGTGGCGATGGGCACGCTCCCGCCGACGATTGCGTTGGCACCCAGATGCCCCGAGGAGAAGTCGCCGATGTGCATCCCCCCGCCGCGGCCTCGCCCGTAACCTTCCTCCTTGCCAAAAAGCTCAGCGATTGTCCGGTATACGTGCTCCTCCAGAGCCTCCTCCAGGAGTTCCCGGCGACTCGCCGCCGTGGATCCGGGCACCCTCGCCCGGAGGTCGTCATCCGGCATGGCCCGGATGGCGGAAAAGCCCTTGGCAATGGCGTCGCCGTGGCCGCGATGTGAGCTGGTGACCTGGTCGGTGATGCTCAGGACCGCACAGGCACCGACCGACGTCGCCTCCTGCCCGATCGAGACATGGGTGGGCCCACGATAATCGTAGCCGGAGAGCGGGTTATAGCCGCCTGAGCGCAGGCGGACGATCATCTCCTCGAGCTCGCGGATGGCAAGCATGTCATCCAGCAGGTCGACGGCCCTGCCCGCGGTCAGTCGGCCAGCTGCCAACTCGGAGCGCAGGTCGCGGTCGTACACGAATCCCCGGATCGACCCACAGGTCTCCTCGAAGGGCGCGAAATCAGGACCACGGTCGCTACGATAGACGGTCGCTGCAGCCATGCTCCTGCCTCCAATTCCTCATGTTTGTCGTTTGCGGCGGGACTTGTCGCGTCGGTGCGCAGCCTGACGATCCGAACAGCACGTCACTCGACGCTTCCCGCCCGGGCGTGGTCCCGCTTGGCCCTCACCCTGACTCTTCAGCATACCAGCCACCTGCGAAGCGCAGAAAGGGCCAGAGCATGGGGACCAGAAGCAGCAGGGTTTGAAATACCGTACCTTCGACCCGTCCAGCGCAGATGCGCCGGCCGGTGTGTCCGCAGCGTACAGAGCCGGATGCTTGGCGGTGCAATGGGCAGCCAGCCCCGACGGTGCCCAGGCGGGAATGCGCCGATCCAGATGCGGCACGGACTGGCAGGCAGTGCCGGGCCCACTCTGGCGAGTGGCACCCGGGCGCAGGTGGCGGACCGGGCGGCAGCTGACCTCGGTGGCCAGGTCCGGGACAGTGCCAAGCCGGGGGTCGAGGATAGCGCTGCCGCGTGTTGGTCAGAGTTCGCAACTGGGGCCGCGCCCGATTCACGACCCCTGGCTGCGCGGAGAACAGCCGCCGTACCGGAGCTTCTCGGGCCAACGTCCGGCAAGGCAACGAGAATGCCAGTCCGCCTGCTGCCGATCTCAGCCGGGCCCACCCCGTTGAATGGAGCCCTAGACGCCGGTTGGCGTGCCGGTCGGAGAGACTGGTCTGGCTGCCAAGTCGAGTGCGACCGTGGCGGCGACGTCTCGCTTGACCACGTCGACGAGAGCCCGCACGAACCGAACCGGGTCAGCCGACTGGAAGACGTTGCGGCCGAAGACAACTCCGCGGGCGCCAGACCGGACCTGTCCCTCAGCGAGCTGGAGCGCGTCCAAATCGGTGGGCAGACGCTCCGCGCCCAGGGCGAGGATCGGAACCGGGCAGTTCTCAGCCACGTCATCCCAGCCGCTGTGGAAGAAGGTCTTCACGGACTCCGCACCCAGCTCGCACAGGATCCGTGAGCCTCGGAGGACCTCCTCATGGAGCAGGTCCGGGTCGCGAACAACCTCTGCATTGGGGAAGTACTCGCCGATGACGGGGAGCCCCAGTCGCTGGCAGCGGCTGACCACTCGGGAGAAGACCGAGACATTGGCGGCGTCCGTGTGCTCGGAGCCAGTGTGCAGGGTCAGGGAGACCAGCGCGATGTCCGCACCCATTCGCAGAGCATCCTCGGGGTCGAGGGCGTCTGCAGAGACCGACTCGGTGGGGCTCCAGCCGAACGCGTAGACGCTGTTCCAGTTGAGGCGGACAATGGCCAGGGGGCCGCCTCGGGTGGAGAAGCAGCCTCTGCTGCGGGCCAGCGTGCCTGGGCTCATCAGGATTCCATCTGGCCAGTCACCCAAGGTCCTGATCAGGTTCAAGGGATCTCTCAAGCCAGGCTGCGGTCCGTCGAACTCACCGTGGTCGCAAGCAACGACGACAGCTCTGCCCGTGGGGAGGAACAGCCTTCCCAGACGCACCGATGAGCGGTCAGCCAAGTCAAGTGAGGGCACGTTCGTCTTCTCCAATGGGTCTGTCAATGATCTCTCGCTCCGTGAGTGCTGACCAAACCTCCTTGATCATCCGATTGCGACTGCCACCAGGAGGCCTCGCTAAGCGCGGGCAGGGACCCCACAACGACGTCGAGACCAGCATGGCGAATGTCGTTGTGGGTCGACCCAGGAAGTTCGGCGTCGGTGACAACCCCGTGGAAGATCTCCATGTGCGCGATCAGCACGGGGCAGACCACGCCAAACTTGCTTGAGTCGACGACCACGTACTGCTGCGCCGAGGCTTCGATCATCGCTCGCTTGACCGCAACCTCCACGTCATCGTAATCGGTGGGGCCATCGCCGACCAAGACGCCAGAGGCGCTGATGAATGCGAGATCGGCTCGCCTGTCGCTGAGCATCCGTACGGCTGTCGGCCCGACGAAAGCCAGTTCGCGATGCTTGAGATTGCCTCCGGTGGCGACCACACTGATCTGCGGCGACCCTGCGAGAGCATCCAGAACCCGCAGCGAGTTGGTGATGACGGTGAGCTTGGATCGACCGGTGAGTTGGTGCGCAATCTCCAGAGTGGTGGTCCCCGCGTCGAGAATGATGGTCTGACCATCCTTGATCAGACCCGAGGCGCCCCTTCCGATAGCGCGCTTCTGCGACAACCTGATACCGCGCCGCTCCCGGAAGCTTCGGTCAGATGGCGAGGCAGGCACGGTGGCTCCTCCGTGGATGCGCCGAACCAGGCCTCCGTCCTCCAGCACCTGAAGGTCCCGCCGCACGGTCATCTCAGACACGCCCAGATGGCCGCTCAGTTCCCGGGTAGTGGCAACTCCCATGCTGGCTACCAGTTCAAGGATCTCCTCCTGCCGCATGTTCGGTGGCATGCTCCTCCAGGTCAAAGTTGGATCCCGGGCCAGCGTCTGTCCGCGTGATCCTAACAGACCTGGTGTTCATTCGCAACCACCGCGAGCTCCGAGGTGATCATTTGACTGGGCCAGACGGAACCGGCGGCTCGGCCGCCGGCAGCCCCTCCCAGGCGACCGCGGAGGCCCAGGCGCCCTCCACCACGGTCCTCGGTCTCTCTGGGCCGCTGAGCCAGTTCCGCGCCAGCCCCGCCAGCTGCTCTAGGGCCGGCGGTTTCTTCACGAGCTCCGGCTCAGGAGAGATCCTGGGGGTTGGGGTGGCCACGGTCTCGTCCGGTGGGTTGGTCCGGGACCGGGTGGCGGTGCTGACCCCGGTCGGTGCTGCGGTCCTCGGCTTTGCCCAGCGGCTGGTCGACACCTCTGGCTCCAGCACCTACCCCCTGCTGGTGGCCTCCGGGAGGCTGGTCGAGCCGGCAGGCAGCTGCGTCGCACCCATCGCGATCGATGACTACCCTGAGCAGGAACGGTCGCGCCTCGCGATGCCCTCGGGTTGGCTCGCGACCGGGATCATTACCGAGGCAGGGGGGGAGTAGGGGTGGGCAAACCATCGCGGTGGTTGACCGGATCCGCCGGGCTGGCTCTGACGGTCTACCTTGGGTGGCGGTTCGCATCGCGGTGGAGGGCGCTGCCCTGCCCGACCTGGCTGGCGAAGCTCGTCGAACTGGACAACCCCCTGTTCAGGGTCGATAGCGCCCGGGCCATCGTCGGTCACCTGGACCTTCAGCCCGGCATGAGGGCGCTGGATTTCGGTTGCGGTCCGGGACGGCTGACAGTTCCGATCGCAGAGACAGTCGGAGCCGCCGGTTCGGTGCTGGGGCTCGATATCCAGGAGGGCATGCTGGATCGAGCTCGAAGTAAGGTGCGGTCGGCGCGGCTCACCAACGCGAGCCTCCGCCTGGCCAAGCCCGGGGATGCGGGGCTGGGCCGCGACGAGTTTGACCGTGCCGTCATGGTCACCGTCCTAGGGGAGATCCCTGATCGACAGGCCGCCCTTCAGGAGGTCACCGACGCGCTCAAGCCCGGCGGCCTCCTGTCGGTGACCGAGGTCGTTGTGGACCCCCACTTTCAGACTCGCGGGGCCGTTCGCCGTCTGGCCGCCACGGCCGGGCTCCGAGAGGTGGCCTTCTTCGGCAACCGTCTCGGCTTCACCTTGAACTTTGAGAAGGCTCGAGGTCCTCGCCCAGCGCAAGGATGACCGCCGCTCCAGGTGGAGCCGCCCTGAGCCCTCGCGCCGGTACCTTCCGCCACGCGCTCTCCCACGTTGCCCGCCTGAGCGACCGATACCGAAGCGCCAATCCGTTGGCCGAGGGGAGCTCCCCGTCGGCCCTGGGCAACTTCTCCAGATCGCCATCCTCTGAGTGGTGCGCCGTCGTCACCTTCTCATCGGTGCATCACCCAGCTGGCGGATGCCGCTTGGGGCGGCACGGCAGCAAGCGCCTGGCTCCCCGCGAGGCCCCTGATGCCACCCGTCGCAACCAGGGCGTGGGCTCACCATCAGGGCGACCACGCTGAGAGGGGGCTGCTGCCCTAATCGGCGAAGCCGAAGCTCTTCTTGGGGAAGAGGCGCGGTCGAACCAGCCAGGACAGCTGCCCGCTGGCGGGTCCCACCTGCGTCCACCGGTCGACGTTGAGATCGATTCTTGCCAGGGCCCCCGTCGGTAGGCTCAGCGCGCCCCCACCAATGAGGAGCTCGGCAACCTCGGACCACGTGGGCTCGTGGCCGACGACCAAGAGCACGTCGGTGGCCGGCAGTTGCGCTCGGATCTCTTCAAGCACTGACCTCGCATCACCGAAAAGCCCCTCTCGCGTTCGCACCGGGCAGTCCCAACCGCCCGCCTCCATGGCCAGACGGAGCGTCTCTTTCGCCCGCAATGCCGGGGACGTGAGGGCGGCGTCGGGGACCTCGCCAGCCAGGGAAAGGAACCGGCCCATGGTCCGCGCCGACCTCTGTCCGCGTCGTGACAGCGGGCGCATCTGCTCATCATCGGCGGAGTCGGCCTGCCAGTCGGACTTCCCGTGCCGGAACATGATCACCGCTCGCATCGGCCCATTCTGACCGTTGTCGGAGACCAGGTGGGTGCCGGGTCTGGAGGATTCGACCCCGGCCGATGTCGGCGGGAAGGACTGTGCGAAAAGGGGGCCGGACTTGGTGCGGACACCGCGTGCCGCCCAGCAGGTTGGCGCCCGCTTGGGAACGGCGCAGGCTGCTGGTGGCCGCGGGCAGCGAGCCTCTCCCTCAGCGCCGTCATCCGCCGGCCGCCGGACCTGGGCTCGAAGCCCACGGGGTCGGAGCGGCGGCGAGCAGCTGGCGCCTGGGGGGCGGAGATCCTGCAGTGTCGGGTGCGGTGCCCTGAGCCTCTTCAGCCCGACCGGCGCGGTGCGAGTTGGACCCGCCTGGCGATCCTTGGCGGTCCTGGTGGCAGATGGCTCACCCTGTGGCTAGCGCAGTGGGCCAGCGCGCTGCTGCTCAGTGCTGTCGTGTGTGGTTAGGGGACTTCCGGCCACGCTCTCCGCGGTGATTGCTCGCCCGGGCTGGAGGCTGAACAGCTTGCCCAACTGGTAGCGCCGCTGGGCGATCACGTAGGCGACCAACCCGCTCGCCGTGGCCACACCTTGGTCGGCCACGCGCTGCATCAGAGCCACCGCTGTAGCCTGTGCCGGCGGCAACCCGACCACGATCATGAGCCCGGCGAAGGTGGCCTCGGACGCGCCCAGTCCCCCAGGAATGAAGCTGATCGCGCCTGCCATGCTCGCCACCGCGTAGACCGAGGCCGCCTCGGGCCAGGTCAGCGCTCCCGGATCGAGAGCAGTCACCACCAGCCAGAACACGGTGGTCATGGCGGCCACCTGAACCAAGGTGATCACCGACCACCCGAGCGTGTCGCGCCGATGGAGCAAACTCACGGTCCCAGCCTGGAGCTCGTCGAGCGGCCCGAGCAAGCGACGCAATCCCAGTATGCGAGACATCAGGTTGTGCAGGACGTGGAACAGCTGGGGGACGGTGAGCACGGCCAGAGCCAGCACCGCGACCAGTAGGGCGGCGGCAGGAACGGCCGGTGACAGGTGGAACTCGAAGAGCCCTGGGACCGCCACCACCACCAAGAGAAGGCCGTAGGTCAGCTCCTCCACAGTCACCGTGGCCAGCGCATCACTGAAGGGAATCCGAGCCGCGCGAGCGGCCAGCGCGACCCGGGTCAGCTCCCCTAGAGGCAGCAGTGTCGTGACCTGCGCTGCCAGGTTGATGAGGATGGTCTCACCGATCGGGAGCCTGGCCCCCACGTCCCTCAGCAGGAAGTGCCAGCGCACTCCCTGGAGGACGTAGTAGCAGAGCGAGGCGGCGACGATCGCTGGCACAAGGGAGAGCTGGAAGTGCTCAAGGGCCAGCCCCAGCTTGGCTGGGTTGATGACCAGGATCAGTGTCGCGATCCCCGCGAGCCCCACAACTCCGGCCAGCCACGCGCTGAAGTGGTGGCCGTGGAGCCAGACCCGGACCTCACCTCGGTTCATCGGCGCACTTCGAAAGCGACTCACTACGGCGACGGAAGTTGTCGCCCGGTTGGAGACGGACCCAGTCTGACAG
>JBEKRL010000034.1:0-19939 GCA_049518775.1 Candidatus Dormibacteria bacterium | reverse complement strand
CTTGCACCTGACAGGTGACCCCCTGCTGAGACGTTGGTTTCGATCAATTCCATTGTCCCAGTTGGATTGGTTGCCTGTCTTTGCGTCTGGACGCCTACCTCATCGGTGGATTCGGGCTTAGGGACTTCCCAAGCAGGAGGTCTCGGGTTCGAGCCCCGTCTCCCGCTCCGCTGATGGCGCTGACCCCACCACGAGTGCCTGCCGCTGAGATCGTCACCGCCGGGAGCTGCCTCCCACCGGATGGTCCGCTACGGCGTGGTCACACCGCGGCAAGCGCTGCAGTTGAGAGCCTACCCCTGAGCCCAAGGTCAGGCTGCTCACGGATCGAGAAGGTGTGCAGGAGGGCCGAGCGCGCTGCGAGCTCGCCGCAACGGCCGTGCACTCCCGGCCCCGGGGTCGTCGAGGCAGAGCACAGGTACACCCCTTTGGCCGGGGTCCGGTAGGGATCCCATCGGACCAGGGGGCGGGCGAACGTCTGGCGGAGGTCTTGGATCCCACCGGCGATGTCGCCACCGACGCAGTTGGGGTCGTATCGCTCCTGCTCCACGGCGGTCCGCACCGCCTTGGCCATGACCCGTTCGCGAAAGCCGGGGGCGAAGCGCTCGATCTGCCTTTCCATGCGGTCACTGACGTCGAGACTGGAGCCTGCGGGCACGTGGGTGTAGGCCCACAGGGTCGCCTGGCCGGCTGGTGCCCTGGAGGCGTCGGTGGCACCGGGCTGCACCGCGAGAACGTAGGGGGACTCGGGATGGCGGCCGGCGGCGACCTCGCGCTCGCTGGCGGCTATCTCCTCGAAGCTACCCCCGAGGTGCAAGGTGCCAGCGCTGCGACAGGCCTCATTGGCCCAGGGGACAGGACCGGCGAGGGCGAAGTCGACCTTGCAGATCCCCGGCCCATACCGGTAGCGGTGAAGGGCGCGCCGATAACGGGGCGGCAGCCTGTCGCCAGCGATGGTCAGCAGTTGCCGGGGCGAGATGTCGAGGAGAACCGCCCTGGCCGGGGGCAAGTCCTTAAGCGACTTCACCCACCACCCCGTCTGGAGTTTCCCCCCCGCCGCGTGGAGGGCGGCGAGCAACGCGTCCACCAAGCGGGCGCTACCGCCCTCGACCACCGGCCAGCCCACCGAATGAGCCAGGGCAGTGAGGAGCAGGCCAACTCCTGCCGTGGGGGGGCTCTCGAGGGGGCGCATGGCGTGGGCCGCCACTCCGGCAAAAAGCGCGCGGGCCTCGTCGCTTTCAAAACGGCTGGCGACAGCTGTGGCGGGACGGAGCCCGGCTAGGGCGAAGGCGACAAGGACGCCAGGACGGCGGGGCGGTCGCCGCTGAGCCGAGAAGAGCCAGTCGACGATCTGGTCCGAGTCATGGACTAGGCCGGAAAAGACCTTGCGGTAGGCCCTGTCATCTGGCCCCAGTTCGGAGGCCGTGCGATCGAGCGAGCGGTAGGTGATCCCGGCCCGCCCACCATCCAACGGCTGGGCGAAGACCACCTCGGGATGGACCAGCCGGACGCCGCGGCCGGCGAGGTCGAAGCGCCGGAAGAAGGAGGATGCTGCGGCCAGGGGATGGGCGGTGGAGCAAAGGTCGTGCCGGAAGCCGGTGACGGTCAGCTGGTCAGTCCGACAGCATCCTCCGGCTGTATCGGCACCCTCGACCACTAGGACTCGGAGCCCGGCGGCCGCGAGGGTCACGGCCGCCGCCAAGCCGTTGGGGCCGCTCCCCACCACGACCGCGTCGAATTCCTGGCTCACGCCGGAGTCAATTGCCTTCTCGCCGGTGACCGCTCAAGGGACTGAGAACGGTCTCGAGTATGGAGCCCGCCATGGCTTTGGGCCAGGCGTTGCTGGCATGATGCCACTACCGCTTGGTGTCGACGTAGACGCTCAGTGAGGGGCTGACCGGGCACCTTACCGCTTGGGCAGACGGTCCCATCGACCAGGATTCCCTTTGGGACTCGGTCTACCTAGCTCACACCGTCCAGTCCAGTTGCGCCTCGGGGATGGCGAGTTGCAGCCCATGAGCCTGGACCTCGGCTCGGCCAGCCCGATCGCCTCGCGGGTAGCGGAAGATCCGGCCCGGAAACACGACGAAGCTCTCTGCAGCTGATTCGAAGTTCACATACCAGCCGGGCTGATCGAGAGCATCGGCGCATGCCTGCGCGAGTTCCGCCGCGTTGGCCTCGTCGGCTTCGAAATCCAGGGTGGTCCAGATGTGCGGCTGGTCGGCCGTGGTGCCGACGGCCTGGAACCTGCTGCTCGTGCGGATCGTCAGCTTCAGGTCCTCCAGGTTCGCTCCTACGCGGTGGCTCTCCACTATGAGGGTGCCCTTGATCACGAAGATGTCCTTCCGGCTTCCGCATGCCGCCTGGGCGACTGTGCGTACACGATATCGAATTGCTCGCCCCCTGGACACCGCCGAGCCGCGCCATCACCCGAGCGACATGCAGACAGTGACCGTCGCCGAGCGACTCCACGCTACCTCAACGGGTGCTTGTGCACAGCGGCAGCCTGCCTAGTCCCCAATGATTTCGTTAGGGACCGCCCAAAGCTTGGGGCGCGTGGTCGTGCGTCGCGGTCATATGCAGTTGCGGGCGATGATGCTCTGCTTCGTCACCTTGCCGACGCGAACGACTACCTGAACCCACGGCTCAATACCGCCGCTTCCTGCGAGCCCTGCGTAGCGGGCCAGCACCACGTAGGGGCCCGGAGGTAGCGCGAACCAGTACCCCTGGTGCCTGACCAATGTCCGGGATGCCACCTTGTCCGTAGGCAGCACTACCCTGGTGACCCCCCCCCCCGATGCTGGGGCCGAAGCTGCGGTGCCCCGCAGCACGGTCACAATCCCGGCGACACAGCCAGGGTTCTTGGCCAGGCGAGGGCGGGAGCAGGGATAGATGCCTCCCACAACCGCACCGTCGCCGCGCGGCATGGTGGCAGGGGCCGAGCCGATCGGGCTCGCCTCGCAGCCGGCCCGAGCCAGTAGCAGGCCAGCTAGCAGGACCCCGTGCCACCACCCGCGACCGGCTGAGGCCCCTGCCATGGCGGGCCGGACGTCCAGCCACTCCCAACTCATGGTGTCGATGATGACGCAGCAACCCAGCTGGTGGTTCCGCCCACGCAGGCGTGGCGTGCCACCGCGGGCACCTCTCCTCCTGTCTCCCCGGCTGACCGGAATCGGCGAAGAACCAAGCGGGCTAGATTTGCTGCGCCACACGCGCCGGCTCGGACCGCCTTGACAGCAGCTGAACGGTCTCCTAGCATCAGGTTCACATGTCACCGACACAGCCGCCCGCCGGCGGTGGACTCCGCTGCACCATACCCTGGCCACACGGCGCGAAATGTGCTGTTTCCATCAGCTGGGACATCGACATCGACACAACACTGCACCTGGAACGTCCGGCGTCCGGGTTTCAGGAATATGAGTTGCTCTCGTCGTCGCGGTATGAAGAGGTGGCCATCAAGAGCGTAGTGGATGCGCTGGCCGAGCTTGGTCTCCGGCAGACCTTCTTCGTGTGTGGGTGGTGCATCGAGCGATATCCCGACACATGTGCCCTGATCAGGGATGCTGGACACGAAGTGGCCCACCATGGGTATATGCACGAGCCTCCCAATGAACAGTCTCCGCAGGCTGAGCTCCATTGGCTGGAGCGAGGGGTCGACATCATTCGCGCGTTCACCGGGCGATCACCACTTGGGTGGCGCGCTCCCTACGCCGCCTTCTCGAGCCGCTCCGCCTCGTACTTAGCCAGGATGGGTTTCGTCTACGATTCCTCGCTGTCTAACGATCACAACCCCTATCTCATCACAGCTGACGAAGGATCCCTCCTGGAACTCCCGATCGATATCACCATGAGTGATGCTCCCCACTACGCCCACGTTCCCACCGCGGGCTACGCGATGTCGCCAAAAACCCCTGCCCAAGCCATCGATTACTTCATGAGCGTCATCGATGCGACCTATGAGATCGGCGGCTTCACGACGACCGTGTGGCATCCCGAACTCTCCGGGCGGCCGGCTAGGCTACTTGCCTGGTTTGATATGGTTCGAGCGCTCCAGTCCAGAGGCGATGTCTGGCTTGCGCCGCTGGGGGAGATAGCTGAGCACGTGGGGCGCTGCGTCTCCGCAGGCCAGGTGGAGCTCAGGAGTGTGGCTCTGCCTTTCTACCGGGAACCGCTCTTCGAGACCGGGGTGATCCTGCGGGGTCAGGGACTAGCCGCTCCGGACTGAACGGCTTGGCGGTGATTCGTCCCGGCTCCCTCTAGGAGTGGGCCGGCGGCGAGACCGTGGATCCGCCCGCCATGGGAGGGCAGCCCACCGGGCGCGGACTTGGGATGGCGGCCTTCGCTTGGCCTTGCCCCCATGGCGGTGGGGCTCCCGCTCCACGGCTCCAACCAAGGCTGCCGGTAGCGGCGATGGTGCCGGGTGTGGTGCGGGGAAGCAATCGTCCTTCTGGGGACGGCGGTCGAAGCATGCCACGTCTGTGGCCGGATGAGCACGAAACGGGGACCACTTGGAATGGTGTTCCTCAGCGCCTCCCTGGTCAGCTCGCCGTCCATCTCCAAGACTGCCGCGGGCTTTCCCACCGGTTGGGATCAACCCACCCTTGAGGCAGGGGAGCGGCCGCCGATTTCCACCAGCGTCTCCTTCAGAGGAGGAGACGAATCCCGCTCCTGGGTCGGGCGACGGAGGCTGAGCGTCGCCAAGAGCACCAACAGGGTGACGATCGGGCTAGTGGAAACGGATTTTTGGAACGCCACCGAGAGCGGTAGCTCGATCAGTTGGGTGGTCTGGAACAGGAACAGCATCAGCCACAGGTACCAAGCGGGGAGGGCGTGCCGGTGGAGCAGCCAGAGCAGCAGCGGAATGAATAGGATGAGCTCGCCGTTGTGCACATATGGGCTGATGGCGATGTTGAGAACGGTCGCGACTCCCACCACTTCAAGCCATCGCCGCGGCCATTGGTCGGCCCTGCCCACCTTGAGGCTGTGCCACAGCCACCAGCCGGAGAACAGCAGGCCGCAGAGGAGAATCAGCCAGACCAGCGGGTCGTGGAACCCGAGGCCAAGCCCCAGGTACCGAGTGAAGCCTGTGAAGCCGGCGCTGTCGAGCTGAAGGCTGTTCAAGGAGCTGGAGAAAGTTGGCAGGTAGTGCCACCACTGGCCCCATAGCTGGAGGTCGTAGAGACTGACCGCAGCACAGGAGAGGGCAACCGTGGCGAGCCCACCTGCGAGGTACCTCGTCACCGACTTCCGAGTCTGGACACTCAAGACCAGGTAGGCGAAGGGGAGCAGGAATAGAGCCTGGGGTTTGAGCATCGTGGTCAGTGCCACGAGTACTCCCAGGGTCACCCACTGCCGCCTTCGGTAGAGCAGGGCGCACAGAGTGAAGCCGAGGAACATGATGCCATCCAGCTTCCCATCGAAGAGAGTGAAGGCTACCGGTGCCGAGACCATGGCTCCGAAGAGGACCAGCGCGCGAGGGAGCTCGGGTGCGAGCCAGGCCCGCCAGCGGTCCACGGACCAGACCACCGCAATGATGCTGAGCAGGTCGGCGACGATGAAGGCGGCATGGAAGCTGAGACCAGCCATCGGCAGGAGTAGCAGACCGACGAAGGGCAGATACTCGAACCCCGAACTCACAGCGCTCTTTCCCAGCGCCCGATCCAGCGATTGCATCAGCAGAGTGAGGGCCTGACCGTTGTAGGGCGAGCGGTGCTCGCGCAGCAGTTTGGCGGCGGCGAGGAACACCCGGAGGTCGCCTCCCCCCTTCAGGCTGGGTGGGAATGTCTGAGAAAGATAGAGCCATGTGATGCTGAGAGAAACGCCGGCCAGCACCGCCAGGGTGATTGCTTGGGGGCGGCTCAGCCTGTGATCGAACACGGCCGGCTCAGCCTATCACCCGCTTGGGTGACTGCTGCACGCTGCTGTAGCTGGCGGCGCATCGGCCGGAAGACATGGGTCGTGATCCTGCCGGCCAGAGCGTAAGGGTGAGCACGGGCAGGGTGGACGATCGGGTGGCGGCGAGTCGCGGCTCGCGTGTCTCCCAGAACGAGATGAGCCGGATGTCTGTCATCAACTGGCGTGGGTCCGGGACCGGCGGCGGTGCGATTCCACCCACCCACCCGCTCGTCTGGGCTGGCTTCACCTGCGAGAGCCTGCGTCAGGGGTGCGGCCCGCGGACCCGGCGGTGGTGATCGATGGTCGGGCCGGAGAACTCCCCGGTCGCTCCCTCGCCCTCGGCCGCTTCCCCAATGCTCAGTTCCGACCGTCTTCATCTCGGTCGAGTTCGCCAACCTCCACGCCGGTCGCTCAGCTCGGAGGGAGGGTCAAGACGGCACTTCGACCGCCGGGGTGGGGAGAGCGGCCCGCCGCCGTTGCCGGTCCAGGAGATTGGCGCAGGCGAGGACCGCCTCCAGATGAGGAACTCGCAGCTCGAGCGTCCCGGCCAGCTCGACCAGGGCCCACCCGGTGGCCCCCAGCTCCAGCGGTCGTCCGGCCTCCACATCTTGGAGCATCGAGGTCTTGTGGTCGCCGACCCGGGCCGCCCCCTGAATTCGCCGTTCGATCCCGATTGGGGTCTCAATCCCGATCCGCCGCCCGATGAGATCCACCTCCTCCATGATCGCCCTCACCAGTTCCACGGCTCCGCGATCCTCGGTGATCTCCTTCAGCGTGGCGCGGGTGAGCGCCGAGATTGGGTTGAAGGCGGCGTTGCCGAGAAGCTTGAGCCAGATCTCGGAGCGGATCCGGGGCTGCACCGGCGCCTTGAACCCGGCCCGCTTCAGCGCCGCCGAGACTTCCTGAGTTCGAGAGGACGGATACCCGCTCGGCTCGCCCAGGCTGATGCGGTTGCCGTCGACATGCTCCACGATCCCTGGATCCTGGAGCCGTGCGGCGAGGTAGATCACGCAGCCCACGACTCGGCCCGGGTCGATGTTCCGGGAGAGCCGGCCACCGGGGTCCACCGACTCCAGTCGGGTACCCGTCAAGGGGCCCCCGAAGTCCTCGAAGAACCACCAGGGGATCCCGTTCTGTCCTGTGAACAGGCTGGTCTTCGGCCCCAACTCCGCGCCCAGTCGCTCCGCGAGCGGGGGCAGGCTGTGGGCCTTCACGGTGACGAAAACCACGTCGGCGGACCTTATGGGCGTCAGAGCGTCGGTGCACTCGGGGTGGACGGTGAAGTCACCGCCCTGGCCGGTGATCCGGAGTCCCCGGGCACGGATCGCCGCCAGCTGTGGGCCTCTGGCGATCATCGTGACATCCTCCCCCACCCGCACGAGGTGCGCCCCCAGGAGACCGCCGATCGCGCCGGCACCGAGGACGACGAATTTCACGACGAGCTCATTTGGGTGCGAAGGCGTCCGCGAGGAAGCGGCGCTGGACCTTGCCAGTCGCGGTCCGTGGGAGCGCCGCCACTATGTGGATGTGGCTGGGCACCTTGAATGCCGCCATGTGCTCCCGGCAGAAGGCGAGCAACGACTTCTCGTCCGCGGGCCCGCTCAGAACCACCGCCGCCTCCACCTCCTCGCCCCAGGTGGGATGGGGTCGGCCAAATGAGACCGCCTCCGCCACGGCCGGATGGGCCTCCAGGACGCTGTCCACCTCCAGAGGGGAGATCTTCTCCCCGCCCCGGTTGATGAGCTCCCTGAGGCGACCCGACAGGGTGAGATAGCCCTCCGCGTCCAGGATCCCCAGGTCGCCGGTGCGGAACCAACCACCGGTGAAGGAAGCGGCGTCAGCGACCGGGTCTGCCTCGTAGCCGGTGATGATGCTGGGACCGCGGACCACCACTTCGCCGGCTGTCCCGGCGGCCAGCAGCTGGCCGTCCTCGGCCATCGTGGCAATGTCGACCCCGGTGCCCCGGCCCACCGATCCCGGCCGGCGCGCTCCCGGCGGGAGCGGGTTGGAAGCTATCTGGTGGCTGGCCTCAGTCATGCCATAGGCCTCCAGCACCGGGACGCCGTAGCGCGCTTCCATCTCCGCCATCTGCGCGGGGTTCAGAGCCGAGCTGCAGCTCCGCACGAAGCGCAGACGCTCGGTGCCACTTGGCTGGCCCTCCGAGCCCCGCATCAGGATCATCCGGTGCGGAGCTGGCGAGGCGCTGAACCAGGTGGGCCGGTACCCGCGTGCCAGCGGCCAGAACTGAAGAGGGCTGACCTTCCGCGGCGTGACCACGGTGCCTCCGGCGGCCAGCGGCGCGAGCGCGGAGGCGACCAGGCCGTGGACATGAAACAGCGGCATCACGCAGAGCGAGACGTCATCCTCGCCGAGTTGGTAGTGGGCGGCGATGGTTCTCGCTGAGGCGACAAGGTTGCGGTGGCGCAGCGGGACCCGCTTGGGACGGCTGGTGGTACCGCTGGTGTGAAGCACCAGTGCCACATCGTCCGGCCCGGACGGATTGACAGTCCGAGCCGATCCGCCAGCCCGCGGGCTCTCGAGCCGGAGCACCCCCCGAGCGTCGATCTCCGCCTCGATCACGACCCCACCGTCAGGTAGCGCCCGCCGGGCGGCCCTCCCCTCCCCGGGGGGCACGAGCAGGACCCTGGCTCGAGTGTCGTCGAGGAAGAACCGGAACTCATCTTCCCTGTAGCCAGGGTTGAGTGGGCAGGCGGTGGCTCCGAGAGCCGCTGCCAGGAAGAAGACGATCGCCTCCGGGCCGTTCGGGAGCGCCATTGCGATCCTGTCGCCGGGCCGCACCCCAAGGAACGCCAGCTGCTCCGCGCCGTCAGCAACCAGCCGCCGGAGGCGAGCGTGGGTAATCACCGGCCCGTCCGGCACCAGGATCGCCACCCGCCCGGCGGACCCTCGCTCCAGCAGGTCGATGACGGTCTGGGCCACTGCAGTCTGCTGGCCTCCAGGGTTGCTATGGCCGCGGCTTCAGAGACGAGCAAGAGGACGACGGAAGACCGGGTTTCGGAG
Source organism: Candidatus Dormibacteria bacterium (assembly GCA_049518775.1). GTDB lineage: Bacteria > Chloroflexota > Dormibacteria > Aeolococcales > Bog-877 > Bog-877. The sequence continues at coordinate 11,026 of JBEKRL010000034.1, read as the reverse complement.
GACCGCAGCGAAGTCCGCCGTCGCTGATCCCCGGGCAGTGTACCGGTCAGCGGCGGGCGCGCTGGGCGGGCCTGGCCGGACCTGAACCGCGCCGCGCGCTGGCCCGGAACGGGCTCCACCAGGAGGGGTGGGTCAGGGATCCGTCCGCTGCCCCCTGGAGGCCCAGATGGGCAGTTGGTTGGACACGTGCGGTCCCCAGACTCGGTGTACCTCCGGCGTGGCGACCAGCCGGGCACGAGGGGGCCGGCGGCGGACGAGGACTTCCGCCAGGGCCAACGACCGGCGCCCGACCAGGTGGCTACCTGCCTGGCTGACAGACCACCTCCGTTGAGGCATGCTTTGGGAGAAGCGCCCCTCGTCGGGCAGGCCGTCGACCGGGTCTCCCAGCCCGGCCGCCGGCTCCGCATCCTGGTCTCGGCGAGAACCGCCTCACGCCACTTCGCGGCTGCCCCGCCCGGTTCGCGGCCGAGGTCAGCGGTCGCGGTGCCCAGGGATCAGCCAGCGTGACCGGCTACCGGTCCAGCCGCCCTCCAGGAGGGGGCTGGCCAGGATCATCCCGCTGAAGGCCCTCAGGCTCGCGGCCGGGAGCGAGCGCAAGCTCTTGGTGGCCAGGTGTCAGCACCCGACGAAACCAGGTGGGTTCTCCACGGCCCGCCGGGCGCGGCCAAACGGACCAGGGCCACCGGCCCTAACTTGCAGCCTCGAGCGGCTCTGTGAACTGGCTGGCGTAGAGGTCGTAGTAGAAGCCGCGGCGCTGCATCAGCTCCGTGTGGCTGCCCTGCTCCACGATCCGGCCAGCGTTCATGACCACGATGAAATCCGCATTCCGAATCGTCGACAGCCGGTGGGCGATGATGAAGCTTGTCCGCCCCCTGCGCAGGCGCGCCATGGCCTCCTGGATGAGCACCTCGGTCCGTGTGTCAACATTGCTGGTCGCCTCGTCCAGGATCAGGATGGAGGGGTCAGCGAGGAAGGCTCGCGCGATGGTCAGGAGCTGGCGCTCGCCGGCGGAGATGTTGGAGGCATCCTCGTCCAAGACGGTGTCGTAGCCCTCTGGCAGGGTGCGGACGAAGTGGTCGACGTAGGCAGCCTTGGCGGCGGCCACCACCTCCTCGACGCTGGAACCCTCCTTGCCGTAGGCGATGTTGGCCCTAATGCTGCCCGCAAACAACCAGGTGTCCTGGAGGACCATCCCAAACATGCTGCGGACCGCTTCGCGAGGCAGCTCGTGGGCGTCGACCCCGTCGAGGTAGATGTGCCCGGAATCGATCTCGTAGAAGCGCATGAGCAAGTTCACGACCGTGGTCTTGCCCGCTCCGGTGGGGCCGACGATGGCGACGGTCTGACCAGGCTGCACGTCGAGGTCAAAATCCTCAATCAGGGGCTTGTCGGCCTGGTATCGGAACGAGACGTGGTCGAGCACCACGTGCCCAGCCGGGGCGGCGATGTCAGGTGGACCGGCTGCCGCCGGCTCCTCTTCGTCCGCGGCGAGGAGTTCGAAGACGCGTTCGGCTGAGGCCAGGCCCGACTGGAGCATGTTCATCTGGCTGGCGATCTGCGTGATCGGGTTGGTGAACTGGCGCGAGTACTGGATGAACGCCTGCACACCGCCGAGCGTCATGGATCCCGACGCCACCAGATACCCACCGATGACGGCGATGGCGACGTAGTTGAGGTTGGCCAGGAGCATCATCGCCGGCTGGATGATGCCGGAGAGGAACTGGGCCCGGAAGCTGGGCTCGTAGAGCGCCTGATTCTGACGATCGAAGTCTTCCATCACGCGGTGGCTGCGGCCGAAGACCCGCACCAGCGCGTGGCCCGTGTGGGTTTGCTCGACGAGGGAGTTCACCGCACCGGTCGCGGCCCACTGGGCGGCGAACTGCTTCTGCGACCGGCGGGCGACCATCAGCGTCACCCCGATGGAGAGCGGAACTGTGACCACGGAGATGAGCGCGAGCAGGGGGTTGATCCACAACATCATCGCCAGCACCCCCACGATGGTGAGCACCGAGGTGAGCAGCTGACTCAGCCCCTGCTGCAGCGTCGTGGTCACGTTGTCGATGTCGTTGGTGACGAGGCTCAGCACGTCGCCGTGGGGATGGCTGTCGAAGTATTGGAGCGGAAGCCGGGCCAGCTTGGCCTCGACGTCACGGCGCATGCCGGACACCGTGCGCTGGGCCACGCCGGCCATGAGGTAACCCTGGCCCCAGCTGAAAGCCGTGCCCAGAAGATAGAGGAGGGCCGCCACGCCGAGGCTCCAGCCAAGCTGATTGAAGTTGATGCCCCGCCCGGGAGTGACGTTCATGGCCGAGAGCATCTGGGCCAGCTGGCCCTCATGGTGAGCTCGCAAGAACACGATCGCCTGTGCCTTCGACATGCCTGCCGGAAGCCTCTTGCCGATCAGGCCGTTGAAGATCAGGTCGGTCGCGTTGCCGATGATCCGGGGCGCGACGACGACGAAGGTGATGCCGGATGAGGCCAGCACCGCCGCGACCGTGATCTTCCGCCATTCGGGGCGGAGGCGTCCCATGAGCTGGCGCAGCGTGCGCCCAACGTCCTTGCTGCGCTCATGAGGCGCGGCCATCATCCGGCCGGGGCCCCCGAAGCCCCTCCCGGGCCGACCACCCGGGCCGCGGGCCATCATGCCGCCGCCTCCCCGAGCTGCGATGCGACGATCTCACGGTAGGGAGCGGAGGTGGTCAGGAGCTCCTCGTGGGTACCGGAGCCGACAACGATGCCCCCATCGAGAACGATGATCCTGTCGGCGTTGAGGATTGTGCTCACGCGCTGGGCCACAATCACGACCGTGGTGGCGCTCGTCTCTGCCAGTAGCGCCGCCCGCAGGCGCGCGTCCGTCGTGGCATCCAGGGCCGAGAAGCAGTCGTCGAAGAGGTAGATCGGCGGCTGCTTCACGAGGGCGCGGGCGATGGCGAGCCGCTGTCGCTGGCCGCCGGAGACGTTGGTCCCGCCTTGGTCAATCGGGGCCTCCAGCTGGCCAGGCATGGTGGCCACGAAATCGCTCGCCTGCGCCACCTCGAGCGCATGCCAGAGCGCAGCCTCGGTGGCGTCCGCGGCAGCAAAGCGGAGGTTGTCGGCGACAGTCCCAGCGAACAGGTACGCCTGCTGAGGAACCAGCCCGATTCCGGACCAGAGCTCCTCCAAGGAGCGGTCCTTGACATTGACCCCGTCGATGAGCAGCGCCCCAGAACTGACATCGAAGAAGCGGGGGATGAGGTTGAGGAGGGTTGACTTGCCGGCGCCAGTACTGCCGATGATCGCCGTGGTCTCGCCGGGGCGGAGTCGGAAGGAGAGATCCCGCAGGACCGGCTCCTCCCCACCCGGGTAGCCGAAGGATACCTGGCGGAACTCCACGACTCCCTTCAGGCGGGCCGGGCGGAGGGGATGCTCTGGAGTCACGATCGACGGTTCGACGCGCACCACCGCCTCGACGCGCTCCGCACTCGCCTCGGCACGGGGCACCAGAATCACCATCATCACCGCCAGCAGAACCGACATTAGGATCTGCAGGATGTAGGCCAGGAAGGCGGTCAGATTGCCGATCGGCATTTGACCGCTGTCGACCAGGTGGCCGCCGAACCAGAGCACCGCGACGCTGGAGAGGTTCATGATTCCCATCAGAACTGGCATCGCGAGCACGAAGAGACGGTTGACACGCAGAGCGTTCGCAGTGAGGTCGGCGTTGGCGGTCGCAAAGCGGCGCTCCTCGTAACCGCCGCGGACGAAGGCCCGGATGACGCGAACGCCGGTGATCTGCTCCCGCAGCACCTGGTTGATCCGATCAATCTTGACCTGCATCGACTGGAACAGCGGCACTGCGAGGAAGAGCATGGTGAGGACGATCGCAGCCATCAGGGGGACCGCCACCACCAGCAGGAGAGAGAGCGTGACATCCTCCCGGAGGGCCATGAAGACGCCGCCGACCATCATGATCGGCGCAGCGGCCATGATGGTCAGGGCCATCTGCAGGAAAATCTGGATCTGCTGGATGTCGTTGGTGTTGCGTGTGATCAGGGAGGGCGTCCCGAATCTGTTCATCTCCCGTTCCGAGAAGCGCAGCACCCGACCGAAGACCAGCGCTCGGAGATCCCGGCCGACACCCATCGACGTGCGGGAGGCCCAGTAGACGGCGACGACCGCGATCGAGCCCTGCACGACGGTCAGGGCGAGCATGACGCCGCCCGTGCGCCAGATGTACGAGATGTCGCCTTTGGCGATGCCATTGTTGATGATGTTCGCGGTGAGGTTGGGCAGATACAGGCCGACGACGGTCTGGATCACGATCAGAGCCAGAACGAATGCGACCTGCCGCGAGTAGGGCCGGAGCCGGGCTCGCATCATGCGGATCAGGGTCATGGCCCCGGCCTCCATGGGCACGTCGGGTCCACGAGGAGCAACTCAAGGGCCTGGACGTGGGTCACCGGCGGTCCGTCGCCGAGAGCTGCCGCCTCGTCACGAACGCACGATGGTGACAGGGGACAGTAACCCGCCCAGCCCGCGCCGCCCGGTGTGAGGGAGGGAGGTATGGCCGGCCGTGACGCCGGCCCGCGGCGTCCCCAGCGATCCCCCGGGTCCAGATTCGAGCCGGCCGCACTCGGGGCGCCTGCGTGCCTCTTGAGGCGGGGGCGGGCAGTGGCGGGACTCGGCCAACTCGTGCCGCCAGGCACGCGCTGGGGCTGGTCGCGAATGGTTCACCACAGCGCCTGCCGCAGGCCGACCTGCCTGCCGGGCGGGCCGTGGCCTGCCGATCCGGCTGTCACGCCTTGCCGCTCGGGATCGCCGGTCCATCAGCGGATGGTGCCCTCCGGGCTTGGCGCGGGGCCGGAGCTGGGCGCCCTCGTACCCACCATGCGGGACTCTCCGCTCAGGCGATGCCTGCCGAGTCCCCTCCGTCGCTGCTCCGAGGTGTCCTTCGATCGCGCCCAGACTAAGTGCTCGCGGCGGCACTCACAACTTTGAGGCGTAGCAACGGATCCGCGGCGGAGCGGACGCCGGTGGTCGCCCGGGGCCGATCCCGCCCCAAATCGCCGCTGTGGGCCACCGCCAGGCTTGAGATCCGGCCCGCTCCGGAGGTCCGCCGGCGCAGATCTGGACGTCGCCTTGAACCCGCCAGTCTCCGCCCCCGGTCCATCCCAGCCGGGGAACCGAGGCGCCAGAGCTTCCTGCTCGGCGACGCCGTTGCATTGGGCCTCGCCTGCGGCCGCTCCCTTGAACGGTCGCGAGGCAGGGCAGCGCCCGCCGATGCGGCGCCGGCCGGCAGCGCGCTCGGGGCCGCCCAGTTCTGCTCCGGCCGACCGGCGGCGTGATCCGGCTGAACGCCCGCTGAGGCGGCGTGGGGGCGTTGGCCGCGTGGGAGCCGAGACGCTTAGAGTGGGATTGATGGGAAAGGGTGTGGATGGAGACGGAACCGCGTCCAGCTGGCCATCGGGAGGAGGAGTGGAGGGGCGTCCCCTCAGCGGAGTGCGCGTCATCGACCTCTCACGGGTCCTCGCCGGGCCCTACTGCGCCATGGTCTTGGCGGACTTGGGGGCGGACGTGGTCAAGGTTGAACCGCCGGGTGGTGACGAGACGCGCCGCTGGGGGCCACCTTTTGCAGGGGACACGGCCGCCTATTTCTTCAGTGCCAACCGCAACAAACGCAGCGTGGTCCTCGATCTCAAGGGAGAGGCCGACCAGCTCCGTCTGGGCAGGCTGGTGGCGCAGGCGGATGTCGTAGTCCACAACTACACCGACCGGGTCTCCGCGCAACTGGGCATTGACCATCGGTGGTTGACGGAGCACAACCCCGAATGCGTCGTCTGTCGGATCTCAGGCTTCGGCGAGACTTCCAACCGGCCGGCATATGACCTGGTCCTCCAGGCGGCCAGCGGGCTGATGTCGATAACTGGCCAACCGGGCGGCGAGCCCACCAAGGTCGGCGTGGCGGTCGCCGACGTGGTGGCCGGGCTGTTCGCCGCGGTGGGCGTCCTGGCCCAGCTCTATGCCCGCCGGGACGGCGTCCGGGAGCGGCAGGTTGATGTGTCCCTGCTTGACTCCGCGCTGGCACTGCTGGTCAACCAGGGGGCGTCCTGGCTGGCGGGCGGCGATGAGCCGGAGAGACTGGGCAACGATCACCCCACCATCGTTCCCTACGGCCTGTTTGCGGCGGGTGAGGGTCAGATCGTGCTGGCGGTGGGAAATGACCGGCAGTTTGGAGCTCTCTGCACGGTCCTGGGCGCGCCCGACCTCGGCCGGGACGACAGGTTTGCCAGCAATCCCCAGCGGGTCGGCCACCGGGCAGAACTTCGCCAGATCCTGGAGACCCTGCTAGCTTCGGCCCCCGCGGAGCATTGGCGCCAGCGCCTGGAGCTCGCTGGAGTTCCCTGCGGTAGGGTCGAGACCGTCGGCGAGGCGCTCTCCGGAGTGGGCAGCCACTTGATCAGATGGATGTCCACGCCGGACGGGGCAGAGCAAGGTCAGGTGATGAATCCGCTGCGGTTGGACGGGGAGTACCTGCCACCGTACCGGCCGGCTCCGTCACTGGGCCAGCACACCGGCGAGCTGCCCGGGACCGGTCCAGATGAGAGTGGCGGCATGCGATCTCGGGCGCGGTCGGGCGTTGGCCCTCCGCCGTCGACCTGAGGCCTGGTCGCCAGCGCTCGTCGCCCTGCGTGATGCGCGGTCGTCGTACGCGGCGATCGCCGACTTCGAGGGGGCGGTGACAGTTGTGCCGCTGGAGACCAGGACTGGCCCCGGTGCCGGCTCGGCGGCGAGTACGCCACTCGGAGGCCCGCCGAGGAGTGGCGGTTGGCGGCGGCTGGCCGGGGACATCAGACCTGGCTCCCGGCCACGTCGATATGGGGCGACGCGGGTGCCGATCGCTGGTACCCCGCCGCCACTGCTAGCTGCTGTTCTTACGTGCCGCCTCGAAGGCAATCCGGGCGCGACGACCTCCCGGGTCCGTGCCCTTGAGGAAGACAACCAGCGCGAAGGCCGCGGTGATCGCGGTGGCCAGAGGAGCTGTGGTCCGGGGATCTCGCTCTCCCCGGCGCAACCAAACCAACGCCCCGGCGACGCCGGCGGTCAGCGCCCAGCCTTGGTAGGACACCGGGCTCAGGCCCCAACCGAGGCGGCGAGGACCGAACCAGGGCTTCTTCCCGACGAGCGGCGTCAGTCGCACCTGGAGATCATCGCACCAGCCACGTTCGTGGATGCTGCTCACGCCGTCCGCGGCTGGATTCCCTGGGGACGCCGGGAGGTGTCTGCGGATGCGGGAGTTGCCCGGCCCATGGGCTGGGTGTCGGTGGGCGGCGGGCCGCGGCGAGTTGGAGCGTCCCGCCTACCTGGCCGAGCTCGGCCCTGGAGCAGGAGCGGCCGCTCCGCTACCCGAGCCTCGAGCTCCTCGGCCCCCTCACTCGGATCGCTCCGGATCCCTCGCGACATCGACCAGGACCTTGCCCACCGCTCGGTTCTCCACGGCAGCGTGGGCCTCGGCAATGCGCTCCAGCGGGAAGTGGTGCAGGGGTAGCCCGAACTCGGCGCCAACTCTGAGCGCCGGGGCGGCCAGGGCAGCTTGGACATCCTCCAGGGCGCGCCGCTTGGCCACCGCCGGCTCGGTGTAGACCAGCACGAACTGGAAGCGGGCGTTGGCGACCATTGCGGGACGGACCTGAATCGAGGACGTGTCGGCGTCGTTGGCGTAGGCGGCGACCACGCCGCCGGCTGCCAGGACGGACTGATCCAGGCGCGAGTTGGCCGCCGGGGCGACCTCTACGATCACGTGGGCGCCCTCCGGTAGGAGCCTGCGGATCGTCTCGGCTGCATCCTCGGCCAGGTAGTTGACGACGTGGTGGGCGCCCGTGGCACGGGCCAGGCCGGCCTTCTCCGGTGAGCTGACGGTGGCCACCACCGTCGCGCCCGACCACACCGCCAGTTCGATCGCGGCGTGGCCGACCGCCCCGGCGCCGCCGGCCACCAGCACGTTCCGCCCGGTCAGGGCACCCGGGCCCAGTCGGTCCGGGCCGCCCTCGCCGACTGTGAGGCACCGGTGGGCGGTGAGGGCCGGGATCCCGATGCTGGCCCCGAGCGAGAACGAGGCGCTGTCGGGGAGCGGAACTGCGTGCTCCTCAGGCAGGGTGACGAACTCCTGGGCTGTGCCCTCAGACCGCTCCCAGGCGGCCTCCCAGATCCACACCCCCTGGCCGACTCGGGCTGTGTCCACTCCCTGGCCCACGCCGACGATGGTCCCGGACCCGTCCTGGTTGGGTACCTGTTCGGGGAACGCCAAGGGTTGGGCCGGCCCCGAGCCCTGGCGCGACTTCCAGTCAGTGGGGTTGACGCCGGAGAACGCGATCCGGACCAGCACCTCGCCGGGGCGCGGGATGGGCGCGGGCCGATCCACCAGATGAAGCACCTCGGGGCCGCCGGTCTGGCGGTAGATCGCGGCCCTCACCGAGCAGCCCGGCAGACGCATGGGGAGATCAGAAGTTCCATGAGGCGCCACGCTAGCACAGGGGGAGATCGGAATCCCCAACCGCTTCGTGGCCCCGATGGCGCTGGGGCTCGCCAGCTGGCCATGGCTCCGGGCCCGAGGTTCCGGGCGGGTTGCGGTCAGCGCCGACGTGGCCATCGAGTGCCCGACCTTCGGGGTCCTGGTGGCCCCGATGGCGCTCTGCCGCCTGGGGCTGCTTCCGGGGTCGTCCCGAAGCCTGTGCCTGGGGCGAGTCCTGGCCGTCGCGCCGGTCCCTCCCGTGCTGCTTGGGGGTTGGATCAGCCTCCGTGGCCAAGTCCCTGGTCACCGATGAGCTGACCATCGACGGCGCCAAGGCCATCGCGGCCTGCCGCCGGCCCCACAGCTGTTATGGGACGGAACGGTGGGGTCCGGGAAGGGCCACCTGCTCGGGCTGCGACGGGCTGGGAAGTCTCGCGAAGGGAACTGGCCGGCCGAAGAGATAGCCCTGGAGCTGGTCGCAGCCCTGGCTGACCAGGAAGTCCGCCTGAGCTTGCGTCTCCACCCCGACGCCGACGGTCTGCAGCCCCAGGGTCCGGGCCAGGGCGAGGGTGGCGGCGACGAGGGCGCTGTCCTGCTGGGTGGCTCCGATCCTACCCACCAAGGTCCGGGCGATCTTGAGGACGTCGAAGGGGAAGCGGTGGAGGGCGGTCAACGAGGAGTCCCCGGTGCCAAAGCCATCCATGGCCAGGTGGACGCCCAGGCTGCGAAGCCTCTCCATGACCAGGAGCTGCGCCTCAGGATCGGGGGTGAGCGCGCTTTCGGTCACCTCCAGGCAGAGCCGGTCCGGGGCCAGCTGGTAGTGGGCGAGCAGTTCCTCGACGTTGGCCGGCAGCTGCCGGTCGCGGAGCTGGACCCCCGAGAGGTTGACCGACACCTTCAGCGCCTTGGCCAGGGGGTCGATCTCATCCCATGAGCTGAGGGTCCTGCTGGCCTGGTCCAAAACCCAGCTGTCGATGCCGGTGATGCGGCCGGCCTGCTCGGCCAGGCCGATGAACTGGTCGGGAAGGACCAGCTTGCGCTTGGGCCTGGACCACCGGACCAGCGCCTCGACCGCGGTCATCCTGCCCGACCCGGCCTGGACCAGTGGCTGGAAGTGGAGCCGCAGCTCGCCGCGCTCCACGGCTCCAGCTAGGTGGCCTGCCAGTTCGACTCGGCGCAGGAAGGCCCGGTGCAGCCCGCGGTCGACGATCTGGAACCGGCCCCGGGTGACCTGCTTGGCGTGGTAGAGGGCGATGTCGGCCTGGCGAACGGCGTAGTCGACGTCGCCACCCTTCCGGCACATGACCACCCCACCGCTGACCGTGGCCACCAGCTCCTGTCCGGCGATGACGTAGTTCTGGCCGAGCCGGTCGAAGAGTCGCCTGGCGGTGGGCTCGATCACGCTCTGCAAGATCTCCGGCATCACCACCACAAACTCGTCGCCACCCACCCTGGCGACCAGGTCGGTGGGGCGGACCGCCGCCTGCAGGCGCTTGGCGAAGGCGCTGAGCAGCTGGTCGCCGACCGGGTGCCCTAGGCTGTCGTTGACCGACTTGAAGTCATCGAGGTCCAACGAGATGATCGCGGTCTCCCCGCGGGTCTCCGCCATCAACTGCGGGAGCCGGCCAACGAAACCGCGGCGGTTGTAGAGGCCGGTCAGCTCGTCGCGATCGGCCTGACGGCGGAGCTGGGACTCGACCTGCTTGCGGGCGCTCAGGTCCAGGTAGGTGGCGAGGTCGCCAGCGACCCGCCCCCTGCGGTCCCGAAGGGCGGCGGTTGAGAGCAAGACCGGGATCAGGCGGCCGTCGCGATGCTGCCGAACCGTCTCCACCTCATGGACTCCCTCCCCCGTGGCGGCGGTCCGGCGCAGGATGCGACGGAACTCCCGAAACTCCCGGGACCCCGGCCCGGGGAGTATGGGCAGCAGGCGCCCGAGGACCTCGTCCTCTGACCATCCCCACATCCGCTCGGCGGCCTGGTTCCAGAGCACGACGTTGCCGTTGGGGTCGACCGCGCTGAGTGCGACCGGCAGCTCGGCGACCACCGCCCGGAGCACCTCGTGCTCGCTGAGGTCCAGGTCGGGGAACCCGAAGTAGCGGCCAACCAGCTGTTCTAGCTCGGCCAGCTGCTGGGCACCTGATGGGGCTTGGTCCAGCGCCCAGGAGCAATCCGGCTCCATCCCGGTGGGACTCACCCGGCGAGCCTATGGTCTGGCTAGCGGTTGCTCAGTGACGAAGAAGTGAAAGTTCAGCGACTTGTCCCTCGGCAGAGGCAACGCAGGGGCTCAGACCAGGCCATCGACCTCTGCTGGGCGTGACCGGGCAGGTGCCGAGGCGCCCCTGGCACAGTCTGGCGGAGTCCTCTCTGCTGCGACGGACCCACCGGCCGGTCAGCTTCCCGGTCATCGAAGCAAGCGGTCGCGGTGGCGTCGCGACCGGGCCATCGTGCCCCGGGGGTGTTGCCGGCGGCGGGCACGGACCTGCGCCAGCCGGCGCTGGGCGCGAAGGCGGTCACCCTGGCACCAGCCCGCCGCCCGGC
>JBEKRL010000033.1:0-20097 GCA_049518775.1 Candidatus Dormibacteria bacterium | reverse complement strand
TCGCCGCCAGCCTCGGTTCGGCCGGCCGGCGGCGCACCCGACCCCGCCGAGCCGGGCGGAGACAGAGCCCGCTCCGGCCGCCGCTCGGTGACCAGCTCTCAACCACCCGCGCCAGGGCAGCATCCCAGGAACAGTGGAGATCTCCCGGGGCTTGCCCCAGCGGGGACACACACCCCGGCGCAGCCGCCCCGGCGGCGACCGCCGCTGGCGTGGGCGGGTTCCTTGCCTACGAGGAGGTGGTGGGAGGGCAACTCCAGCTGCCCACGAGCTTGGCCTTGAGCTTCTTGGTGAGGTTGGTCAACGTGAGGTTCAGGGATCCCGACGACGCGCCCGTGCCGGCCACCTTGAGCGTCCCGCCGATGTTGGTGAGGGTGTATTGGACGGCGTTGAGAGGATAGGGGGAGAGCGTGACGTGCGCCTTCGACCTGAAGGAGTCCGTGGCCTTGTAGGTCCCGGGCGTCTCCGTGTTGATGGCGATCGTCCAGCTCTTGACACCCTTCAGTCCGGTGACGTGGCCGGTCAGGTCATTCAGGTATGGGGCATCGCCACACCCGAGGCTCGGCTTGAGGACCAGCGTGCCCCGGAGGCCCCCGGAGAGGTGGAATGTGTTGACCGCCCCGGACGTCGCACCCATGGCCACGGGAGCGGCGGCCATGGCCAGGCCGCCCATCGCCAGGAGCACGCCCATGGACCCGAGCCCGAAACGCCGCCACCGCAGGGAGGCTCCGGTCCACCTGCCGGTTCGCACCGGGCGACTCTATCACGCCGCTCCGGAGAGAACCTGGCAGACAGCCATCACCGGACCGGTCCCCAGTGCCGTCCCCCGGGTAACCCATCCCTTGGCTGCTGGCTGGAAGGTCCAGTTGAACTCACCTTGAGTTCGACCTCCATCCACTCCACCCGATCGGGGTCGCCTCTGCGAGGAGCACCTCGCGGCGGCCGCTGGACGGTCCCCGTGGTGCCGCGTCAGGCCCGCCGGGATCTGGAGAGGAGGATCGCGCCCGGACTGGCCCCCAGAGCCCGCATCGGCCGGCCCTGGGGGCAGTCATCCGCCGGCGGCGCGTCGGCCCGCTCTCCCCGGCGCTGGCGCCGACAGGAGCCGACCGAGCACGCCACCACCCCTGGGGCGGCTCAGAGTTGCACAAGCTGCGGGGCGAAGAGTCTCATCACGGACTCCCGGCCCGGCCCGCTCCGGCGCCACTCCTGGGGGGACCTTGAGCCCGCAGAATATGTTGGGTTGCAGCCTTCGACGAATCCATCCACAACGACGGAGAGGACCAGAGATGCCCAGAGCCCCCGAAGCCGGCGCGCAGCACCAGCCTTATCCCTGCTATCGGACCCATTCCCCGATGCCGATCGATGGACGGCTGGACGGGCCCGGCTGGCGGCTGGCACCGAAATCGCCTCGCTTTGTCGACGTGGTGAGTGGCGGTCCGGCCCTCTACGACACCCGCGCCGCGGCGCTCTGGGATGACGAGAACCTCTACATCGGATTCTGGATCGAGGAACCCTATGTGCGGGCGGGGCTCACCGAGCGCGATTCCATAATCTTCGCCGAGAACGATGTCGAGGTCTTCATCGACGGCATCGATGCCTACTACGAGCTCGAGATCAATGCCCGCAACACGATCTACGAGGTGTTCTTCATCTGGAAGGACGCCTATCGGCTGGGGGGCCCCTTCGACCTTCCCGAGTTCGACCTTCTCGCCCGGGAAGCTCACTCCTTCGGTGGCAACCACGATCGCACCACGGAGTACTTCTGGCGGGGGAGCCATCCCCGCGGAGTGCGCTGGGCGTTCCCGGACTGGGATTTCCCGGGACTGAGGACTGCGGTGCATATCGATGGTCAGCTGAACGATCCGGCCACCGTCGATCGCGGCTGGACGGTGGAACTCGCGCTGCCCTGGGCGGGAATGGAGCGCTTGGCCAATGGCAGACCGTTGCCTCCCAAGCCAGGCGACGAGTGGCGGTTCCAGTTTGCCCGCTACGAGCAACTGGTGTCCTCGGACTACCGGATGGGCTGGACCTGGGATCCGGTGGGGTCGATCGACAATCATCGCCCCGAGGCGTTCACCCGGATTCGGTTTGAGGAGCGTGACGTGGAGGCCTCTGATTCGCGGTAGAGATCGCCGCCGTGCCCAACGCCGAAACGGTCCTGAGGTCCGGCCCCAGGGTCACCCGGAGGCCGGCTCGGGCCGATATCGGCCAAGAAGCGCTGGAGCTCCCCAGGACCGCGCGCGTGTCAGGCTTGGTTCACCGAGGCTCCCCGGCTCGGGGTGACCCTCCAGGCCCGGGCGGGAAAGATCCCCCGCTGCTCGCAGCGGGCAAACGTGCCCGGCTCCGCCACCGCCACCACGCAACCTCCGAAGCCCCCTCCGGTGAGCCGGGCCCCGTAGACCCCGGGCTGCGCCGAGAGCCGTTGCACCACCTCATCGACGAGCGGCGTGGACGCCTCGAAGTCAGAGGCAAAACTGCGATGACCTTCGGAGAGCACGCTGCCCAACGCGGCCGCGTCACCACGACGCAGCGCCTCCGCTGCGTCCAGAACCCTGGCGTTCTCAGTGACTACGTGGCGGGCCCGCCGACGCACCACCGGGTCCCTGATGCTGGCAAGGTCCGAAACGCTCAACCGGCGCAGGTCGCCGACCTGGCGCTGGGCCAATTCGAGCGCCGCGTGCCTCTCCGAGTAGGCGGACGAGACCAGCTTTCGCCGCTGGCCCGAGTCCACCACCATCATCTCCATCTGCTCCGGCACGGGGACCGCCTCGAAGGACTCGGAGGCGAAATCCACCAGCAGCGCCGCACCCTCCACGCCGGCAACGCAGGTGAGCTGGTCCATGAGCCCGCAGGGAACTCCCGTGGCAGCCTGCTCCGCCTCGCGGCAGAGCCGGGCGACCTCCAGTCGGTCGCGGCCGGTCCCCAGGGCCAGGGCGAGGCCGACCTCGAAGGCGGCACTCGAGGAGAGGCCAGCCCCCACCGGCAACGTGGAGGTCACCTCACCTTGAGCGGCCCGGCGGGCGCCCAGCACCGCCAGGACCGCTGCGGCCAGGCGCGCCCAGGAAGGCTCGAGCTCGCGGAGCCAGCCGGGGGCCAATGAGGCGTCGGCCACGGCGAAGCTGGCCGTGCCCTCCTCTTGCTCGGAGGTCAGGGTGAAGAGGTCGCTCTCGCCACAGCCATCGAGGAAGGTGAGGCGGATGCGCACCTCCAAGTCGATGGCCATCGGCAAGGCCAGGCCGCCGGTGTAGTCGGTGTGCTCCCCGATCAGGTTCACCCGGCCGGGGGCGCGGGCGACAACGGTCTCGCTCACTCGATTTCCCGGCCCAGGAAGCGGGGCCGCGCCAGCGCCTCCCGCAACCGTTGGGCAGCCTCCTCGGGGTCGACCGGGTTGAAGAAGACCCCAGATCCGAGCTCCCCAGCGGCGACATAGCGCAGGACCCCGCGCTCTCTCCAGGCCGGAGCCACGTGGAAATGGAGGTGGGCGGTGGCCCAGGTCCGGTTGTCCGCGGGCCGCTGGTGACACCAGAGCATGTAGGGGGTCGGCGCATCGAAGAGCAGGTCCAGGCTGGAGAGGCCGGCCTTCAGCGCCCGACCCAGACCCACCTGCGATCGCGCGGCCGCCGGAAGGTCGGGAAGGTGGTCTTCCGGGGCGATGAGGAGCTCGAATGGCCACGCCGGCGCCCATGTGGTGAAGGCCTGCCAGCCGTCCTCCTCGGCGATGAGCCGAGACTGGTGGGACGGACCGCCGCGCCCCGCGCCGGCCAGCTCCTCACAGATTGCGCATTGGTCGCCCGCCAGTTCCCGATGCGGCGCCGGCGGGATCTCGTCGAAGGCGTAGATCTGACCGTGGGGATGCGGGATGGTGGCACCCACCTCGGCTCCACGGTTTTCGAAGAGAAGCACGTAGGCGACATCGGGACGCGCCCCCAGCGCGGCCGTGCGCTCCGTCCAGATCGTGATCACCCGATCGAGTTGGGCCTCTTCGAGCTGGCCCAGGCTGGCATCGTGGTCCGGGGAGAAGAGGACCACCTCGCAGCGACCCTGGGGAAGGGATGGCCAGCGGTTCACGAACCAGCGCACCTGGTAGGGCTCCGGCGCCTCCAATCCCCCGGGGCAGAAGGGACATCCCCGGCTGGGCCGGTTCGGCCGATCCTGCCGGGCGCGTACCAACACCACCGGCTCGCCCGTGAGTGGATCCGTCCGCCAGTCGGGCTCGGTGTTGTCGGTCACTGACGGGTTGTGATTATGCGGTCGACTTGGTTCCCCTCGGCAGGACCGGCGCCGGCGCCGGCAGTGCGGGAGTCTTTGGGGATGGATTCGGGTCCCGCCTGGCAGCATCCGTGCATGCCCAGGACCGCGCCACGACCATCGACCGAATGGTGATCAGGCCGGCCCCGGGGCGACTGCTCCACTCCCCTGGCGGCTTGCCTTATCCTCGGCCCCGTCAGGGCAGGCCCGGGTGGCCACACCGGGCAAACCTGGCCTGCGCCGGCCCTCATCAGACCGCCGCCGAGAGAGATGAGCACCGCCATCTGCCGCCCATCCCGATGAGGGGCGCCGGCCGTGAGCCGCGCCCGCATCCGCTCCTGCTGGCCGGGTCCGCTGCGTTCCTGCCGCCGGGCGCCAACCTCACCGGATGAGCGCTCGAAGATGCCAGGCCGCGCCGCCGTGGTCGGCGTCGAGCGCGAGCACCTCCCGAAAGCCGCGGGCGGCGGCCCGACAGTGGCCCAACCCAGTCTGAGCCAGTGCCTCGAGATAGCGACAGTCAGTCCGGTTCCGGCGATCGAGGTCGTCTCGGAAGATCAGGAACGTCGGCAGGGAGGTTGCGAAGTACTCGAACCCCTGCGGCTGCCGGGCCCGTCGTCGAGCGGAACGCAGCAGGTCTTGGAGCAGAGCCGTGGCGCCATCTCCGTCGCCCCGGGCGCGTAGGGCCTGCGCCCGCCAGTAGGCGGCCTCCCCGAGCGGTGCGCGAAGGTCACCCTGGGCCGCCGCCGCGGAGCCAAGCCACTCCTGCGCATCCTGCTCGCGACCGGCGGCCCGGAGTGCCAGCGCCAGATGGTGCTGGACCTCGTTCTGAGGGGTGAGCGGGTGCTTGCCCTCGCCGAGGTTGAGTGGTCGCTCGAGCGCGGCCTCGAGCCGCTCGACGGCCAAGTCAGGATCGCAGGCTTCGAGGGCGGCCTGAGCGAGTCGTAGATTCGCCAGCACCCACTGGGCCGACACCAGTCCCTCGCCACCCTCCCAGGGGTGAAAACGGCGGGTGGACAAGGCGGCCAACGCCTCCTCGTGACGCCCGAGCCCATTGAGGAGGGTGACGTAGGCAACGGTGAGGTCGTCTCGCTCGTCGACCAGGGAACGACGCCGCTCGAGCAGGCGGATTCGGTCCGCGGCCGCCTCGCCGCAGCGGCGGCGCAACTGGTCAAACTCGTAGAGGACCCGGGAGTCGGAGGGGTCAGCTCGAATTGCCCGCCGGTAGGACGCCAATGCCAGGTCCGAACGCCCCAGGACGTTGAACTCGGCGATCCCGAGGTTGCGATGGACGGTTGGGAAGGTGGGATCGAGCCGGGCCGCCCGGCGCCACAGGGCTACCGCCTCGCGATGCCGACGGCGGTCATAGAGGAGGTTGCCCAGGTAGTAGGGGGCCCGGGCGTCGGTGGGGTCCGCCGTCATCGCTGTCTCCAGGATCTCGATCTCTTCAAGTCGAGCCGGGAAGCAGTAGTCAGGGCGCATCTCGGCCGCCCGTCGGAGCTCCGCCACCGACTCGGGATCGCCCGCCCGATGGAGCAACCAGCCGAGCGTGTAGCGGACCAGGGGATGGACCGGCCCGGCCGGATCCCCGGCCGGCAACTGCCTTCGCAGGACCTCGATCGCCTCCTCGAGCAGGCCAGCGGCAGCGTAATCGTGGGCGACGTCGAGGGCGGTCTGAACCCCACCCGGAAGCGGGCCGTCAACCGCCGGGAGGGCTGGGCTGGAGAGGTAGTCCGCCGGCACGGCGTCGTTGGCCACCAGCAGCCGGCGCTGATCCAGAGCAAGGGCGTCAAGGGGGTCCTTGGCCAGCACCGTGCGAACGTCGCGCAGCGCGTCCTCCCGGCAGCCCTGCCGCCGGCGGATCGCAGCCCGGAGGGTCAGGGCGGCGAACTGGTCGGAGTCGCCATCGACGACCCGGTCGAGCAGGCCGATTGCCTCCCCCAGCTCTCCGCGCCGGGCGGCCAGCTGGGCCCGGGCGAACTGCGCCGGGCCGCGCCACGCCCTGGTCCAAGCGGCCTTGGCCAAGACCTCGTCGGCCTCCCCCAAATGGCCGGCATGGCGCAGCGCCAGGCCCAGGCCGTACAGGGGCTCGGCGTCGTAGGGGTTCGGGTTGAGACGCGTGAGCACGGTCACCGCCCTTCGGAAGTGGCGGGTGGCCTGCTCCAGCTCGCCGCGCCCCAGATGCCACCAGCCCATGGCGGTGTTGGAGCGGGAATCCTCCGGCTCCCGCCGGAGTGCCTCCGTCCAGTACTCCTCGGGCCGCCGGGTGGCGTGCCGGTACTGCTCGAGATGCAACCCGGTCAGGTAGAGCTCCTCCGTCGAGGCGATGTCGGCGGGCAGGCGGGGCTCCGTCGCGGGCTGCGGTGGTTCTCCGGCCTCGGCCTGGTGGAGCTGACAGGCGACTAGCTCTCGCCCATCGGCTTGCACCGACAGGCAGAGCTCCGTCTGGCTCGCGCCAGGTGGGATGGGGATGCGCTCGACGACCAGCGGCCGGTCCGGGGCCAGGTCCTCGGTTCGCTCCCAGAGGACCCGGTGGCCGGCGAGAAGTCGCACGGCGGCGCCGGCCCGGGCTGATGTCACGGCCACCCCGATGCGGGCGCGGCCATCGCCCACAGCCAGGCTCAGTGCCCCCTCGAGGCTGGCCGCCTGGGCGGGCCCGATCTGCTGGATGGGATACCAGTATTGACTGAAGGTCCTGGTCTCGTACGGACCGAGGAAGCTGAAGTCGGGCTGGTTGTCGGTGTAGACGCCGGCCATGAGCTCGACGTAGGGGCCGTCGGCATCGGTCAGCTCCCGGTCCCAGGCGTAGCCGAACTCGCCGTTGCCCCAGGTCCACTGCTTCTTGCCCGGCGAGATCCGGTGGTCGGCCCAGTGGACGAAACCCGCCTCGGCGGAGTGGTCGTACCCGCCGAAGAAGTCGCCCGCCGTGCCCATCGCCATGTACGAGGTGGGCACGGGGATGTTGCGGTACCAGGAGAGGTCGGCCTGGGCCGGTGGTCGGGCGCCATAGTCGATCCCGTAGTAGACGCCGCGCGCGACCGGGAAGGTGGACATCGCCCGCTTGGCATGGTCGGCGACATAGGTGACATCAGGCGGGAAGAAGGATTGGTAGCGGTCGTGGACCCGGGCCGCGGCGTTGGCCCACCACAGGAACGTGCGCACCTCCGGCGTCCGGTTGAACAGGCGGACTCGAAGCTCCACCAGTGAGGAACCGGGCCGAACTGTGACCCCGTGCATTCCCTTCATCCGCCCCATGGGCTCATGCTCGGAGCACCAGACCGTCCGCCCGCCGTCCGGCAGCTCCTCGATCGCCCAGTCGACCGGCATGAAGCTGGATGGCCGGTGGTGCTGGGGCCAGTTGAACTCCACGCCCCCTGAGATCCACGGCCCGAGCAGCCCCACCAGAGCCGGCTTGATGACGTTCTGGCGGTAGAAGAAGTCATAGCCGTTGGTGCGGTCCAACCCGACGTGGATCCGGCCGCCGATCTCGGGCAGGACCATCAGCCTGAGGTACTCGTTCTCGAGGTGGACTGCAGCCCAGGCACGCTCGACTCGCCGGTCCGACAGGTGGTCGATCACCGGGTTCGGGTAGATGCGCCCGGACGACCCCTGGTAGACCCGAGTCTCCAGGAACATGGGGTTGCGGTCCGCGACCGGGACAGGATAGGTGGGAATGGCGACCGGCTCGCTCCAGACCGCCACCGGCTCATCGCCAAGCCGGCGGGGACGCTCCGGCAGGACGATCACGGCTGGCCTCCTCTGCCCGTCAGGCACGCCGGCATGGGCACGACGGGAGGGAAGGAGTGCTGCCCTGACCAAGTCCGGCAGCGCGAACCCGCGAATCTCGGTGAGGAATCGCCTCGGCGAGCGGAGCAGTGAGGTCGACGCCGTGAGTCACCTGACCGACACCGCCTCCCCAGCGGTCCCCCATCGCGGCGCCCCCTTGGGCCAGGACCGTGTTGGGACGGCGAGGGGCGAGCGAGACCACCACCCCGGCGTCGCCCAGCCGTTGAGCCGCCTCGGCCCACCCCGGAGGGCCACCAGGCCAGGGGAAACGGCTACCGCCGCTGCCCGGCGGGACTCCGGGTCGGCACCGACCTGACATGCCGTGCGCTTCATCGACGCCATCAGATCAACCTGGGACGACATCCAGGGAAGGACGCTAGCCATGGTTATGAGGCCGCCGGTTCCGACCGCCGCCGCGCCACCTCGGAGCCGCACACCCACTGAGAATCCCTCAACGTGATCTGACGCTGACATTCATGTTTCGTGTCGGCATGCTTGACTATACTGAAGGCTGGCTACGAGAAGGCCGTCGTCCAGTTGCAGCGCCCCGGGCCGCGTTGATCCTGTTCAGGGTCGCGCGCGGAACAGTGTTCGCCACATATGGGAAGTCTGTGCTCAGCGTGATAGGTCAGCCTGATGGTCCTCCCGTAATGGTGATCGGGAACAGGTGGGCAGCAGCCCGAGATGCTGGCGCCCCGCACCACCAGGCAAGAGACGCAAGGACATCAACGTGCGCTTCTGAGGATGGCAGCCGACGTCGCCGCCACTCCGACCGGGCGCCCAGAGCACCCGTCGCCGCGTTGATCGGCGAGTTGGATGAGACTCGTCTGCTAAGGACGGCGCCTCTTCAACGCAGCCATGTGCACGCCCTCAGGATGCAGCCCACGCCCGGTCCCTACCTCGGAATGCTGGGACCCTGGCGGGCGAGCCACATCTCCCCGGTCGCCACGGACCACCTTGCCAGCCCGCGTGGTCAGGTCGGCAGGGCCCGCCGCGGTCGGTTCAGGATCAACCCTCTTGCGAGTCCGGGGGCGCGGTGCGACCAGGCCCGGGTCGGCCGAGGGACTGCATGAGGAATAGCCAATGAACGTCGATCGCCGCACAACTCACGTGATCGGGGTGGACCTCGGAGGCACATGGGTACGGGTGGCGCTGTTCGACCCGACCGGTCGCATCATCGCGAGTGCCGCGGCCATCACCGACCGAGAGGGCGGCCCCCACAACGTCGTCGGCCAAATTGGCACGCTTGCCCGCGAGGTCGCCAAGTCCACGCCCGATGTTGCGTTGGGGAGGATGGTGCTGGCGATCGGTGCTCCGGCCACTGTCGACCCCACCGCCGGAGTGGTCCATGCCGCCGCAAACCTCACCGGTTGGCACGAGGTCCCGCTGCGACAGCTGCTGGAAGCCGAGCTGGGGTGTCGATGTCTGGTGGAGAACGACGCCAATCTGGCGGCTCTCGCGGAGCAGCGGCAGGGAGCGGGCCGGGGAGTTGCCAACTTCGCCTACATCACCGTCAGCACCGGTATCGGGGCTGGCCTCATCCTCGATGGGCGCCTGTACCGGGGTGCCGAGGGCGGGGCGGGGGAGTTCGGCCACATGGTGGCAGTGCCGGACGGTCCAATGTGCAGCTGTGGGCACCGCGGGTGCCTTAACGCGATCGCGTCCGGGGACGCCATCGCTCGCGATGCGGGTGCCGACAGTGCCGCCGACGTGGCCCGGGCCGCCGCCGCGGGTGACGAGAAGTCCCAGAAGGTGCTGGCCTTCACGGCGCGTTACCTGGGGATCGCGTTGGGTGGCCTGATCAACCTGCTCAACCTGGACGCCGTCGCCTTGGGAGGTGGGGTCCTCGGTGCCGGCGATAGGTTCTGGACGCCCATGGTGGCGGCTGTGGCGGAGGGAAGTTGGCCCGCCGCCCGTGAGCATTGCCTAATCGAGCGAGCCCAACTGGGCGATGACCGGGGAGTCATCGGTGCCTTTGAGCTTGCCCGCGACGAGGTGGCCGGGCCGGGCTGATTCCCGCTCCCCTCGCTGTCCAGGGCATCTTCTCCGGACACCGAGGGGGAAAGCTCATCCCAAAGCCGAGCGGTGCAGTGCCACCCCGACGGCCCGCGTCCCCATGCGGCTGGGACTGGTCTCATCGCGACGTCGCTGCCCGTCGGTCCGCTGCGCCGACCGTGTGGAGAGGTGCGCAGCGTGAGGCAGCGCAGAGGCGCCGACCCGGGTGGGCCGGGAGTGCCACCTTGCCCACGGCGACACCAAGGTGGAGTCGCTCCGAGCCCTGAGGCGAAACCGGCGGGCCGCCCGCCTCAGAGCCTTCGTTGCTGACCAGGCCTGGCTGCCGCAACGCACTCCGGCCGCTTGACCCGAGAGCAGCGGGGTGCGCCCGCTCAGAAGAGGGGCAGGGCCGCTCCGGACGCGACGCGCCGCTGGGTCTGCTCGACCAGGGCCGGGTCCACGTCGGCCAGCGCCGCGCGAGCAAGCGAATTCGTCGCCAGGGAGACCACGACAGCATGGCTGAGATCGCCGTGCAAGCTCTGGGCTGCGGGCTGCGTTAGGGGCCAAGTGGTCAACCTCGAGTCTAGGATTCCGATGCCCAACGAGGTGCGGTGCCAGACGGCCACGTCCACCATGCCGGCGCTGACCGCAGCGGGCAGCAACCCGTACCTCACGTCCACGAACTCGCCCTCGTGGAACTCGCTATGCGTGAGTTGGGTGTGATCGTATGAGGCGCTGTCGATGCCCACCCTCGGGTGCGCCGGTAGCTGGTCCCTCTCCGAGCCCGCGATCACGACCACCGAGTCCGTCGCGTAGTAGCTGTCGGGACCCAGGCCGATGACCACCTCAGTAGCCGGTCGTGTTGGAGAGGAGGAAGCGGACAGGAAGGCGCTGGCAGATGCAGACATCACCGCAAAGTCGGCTCGCTCGGTGACCACCATCTCGTAGCGCTGGGTCGACCCATGCGCGTAGATGAGCGCGACCGGGACGCCGAGGCGGGTCAGTTCAGAGCGAAGACCCGAGGCAAGCCCTTCGAACTCGAGGCTGCCAGGAAGGGGAAGCACCCCGAGCATCGGCCGCCACCTCATCACCTCCCAGAGCCTGCCCAAGTCACGGCCGACCAGGAATGAGCCACGGTGCTGGCGGGCGTCAACCTCCACCGCGCCGCTGCTTTGGAGCTCCCCCATGGCAGCCGACACAGTCCCGGTTCCCACGCCGAATTCCCTTTGCAGGTCACCGACGCTGGGCAGCCGGTCCCCTGGGCTCATCGTCACAATCAGCTCCGCCAGCCTTGCCCTGGCTGTCGCCCGTGCCCCGTCACGACCCACCCTCCGCAAGAGCAACCCCGCCTCGCTGTGTTCTCAGGCGCCTGGCGCCGTCTTCTTCGCCAGCCAATGTTAGCTTGGCCAGGCGCTTCCCGTCGTCCGGTCCGGAGCTGTCTCCACAAGACCGTCAATGTCACCGAGGTGGATGGGCTGCTGGGCGGGGCCAACCGAGGTAGAGGTGAGGCATCGGCGCCCTCCGACCGAGTTCCAGGAGCGAGGCCAGGCCGGACGCTGAGCGCGGCTGTGACCAAGTGCGTGCACCGCCGCCGGGGTGCCGGAGGCGTGGCGGCGGATTGGCAACACCGCGAGCCAGACGCATCCTGAGACAGGCTTCGCTCGGGAGAGAACAGTGCTCCCACCAGGGTTGCCTTCTTGCCTGGACGCGCGGAACATCGAGCGCACAGCAGCCACCAGCCCGATACACCGATGGACCAGGCGAGGAGATGCCCGGTCACGGTCCTGATGTGAAGGCCTGCGTCACGGCCAGTCCCGGTGTGATCACCGTGGCCAAGCCGCGCAGCCGGCAGGAGCGACCGCAACAGGACGAGCGACGGAACGTGCTCCGGGGAGCTCTCGTCGTCACCTGCGGAGACGACCTCCTGGAGTCAGGTCTAGACAGCTTCGCCCTCCTGGCGCGCAGAGCGGCGCCCGCCCTCCACGAGGTCGGAGCCCGCGCCGGTACTGCTCATCGCGGTTCCCGGCGGTGTCGAAGACTTCCTCCGTGAGATCAACGACGCGGCCGCGTAGCCCGCACAGGAACGCATCGGCGCCCAGTAAGGCATTGGCTGCCCAGTAAGGCATCGACGCGGTGTGAGTTGGCAACGTCACCGCGGCCACGACACCACGCTCCGCCACCCTCCAGCGAGTCAGACCCTGCACGCACCGGCTGAGCGCCGAACCGGGGGCGATGGAGCGCCGAACGACAACCCGAAACAGCTGGCCCCATCGCGGCTCGCCACCAGCGCCGTGCGAGGCGGGGAGGGCCTCAGCCCATCAGGCGGAGCCCAAAGCCGCTTCGCGCCACCGTCTCATAGTCATGCCCGGTGTCAGTGGGCCAGGCCGAGAAGAAGGCCAGGTCGACGGACCCGGTGTTCACCACCCGGTGGGCATAGCGGGCCTCGATATAGGCGACCAGGCCGGGCTTCAGATCGACCTTCTCAGTCGTTTCCACGCGTCCGTCTGGCGACAGCTCGGCCAGCAGCAGAACACCCTCGCCGCCGAGCACGTAGTACATCTCCGGACGGTCGGCCGGCATGTGACGGTGGCCCTTGGTGAAGAAGTACTCACCGCCCACCTGCCCGGGATGCATCACCGTGGTTCCGTACGACATGTCCCATCCGCTCGGGCTCTCCGGCTCCACCATGAAGACCTCATAAACGAGGGGATCATCACGGTCGATCGCACGCTGCCAGGCATCCTCATCCGCGAACATGCCTTTCAACTCACTGAGATGGACCTGCCGGTACGCCGTCGGTCGATCGATGCGGCCGAACGAGGCCGGGTCGCTGAGCACGAACCTGTTCATTGCAAAGTCATTCACTTCTCACCCTCCGGTCGTGCCTGCCACGACTGTGCACTATGTCTGAGAACGTCTTCAGGGCGACCGCGGGATCCTCCTGCTGGTATGTGTTGCGGCCGTACACCAGTCCAGCAGCACCTCCTTCGATGGCATCCCGAGCCACCTGGTAGGCCCCCCCGGGATCCTCGCGGAGCGGGCCCCCTGCAAAGAGAACCGGGCAGGGGCAGCTCTCGGTGAGCTCTCTGACCTCGTCCACGGTGGCCGGCTGCTTCGTCTTGACCAGATCGGCACCGATTTCTGCCGCCATCCTCGTGTGCAGCTTGAGCAGGTCCAGCCTGAAGGAGCCGTCCTGGTTTCGCTCGTCCCTAACCGCCCGCGACTCGATAAGGAGCACCAGCCCGAGACGTTCGCACTCCTCAACGATCCTGGCCGTGGCCTCAATCTCTCTGGCCTCCTCCCGCGGGTCCTCGAATCCGATGAAGAGGTAGGTCATGATGCCCGCCGCGCCCATCGCCGCGACCCTCTCGATCGACGCCAGCGCCGCGGTGCTCCCCGTGTGGTACCCGAGCTGTTCCGGGCTCCGGCTCATGTTCTGCCAACCGACCAGAATCATCAGAGCCGGCGCGTCACGCCCCTCGAACAAGGGAGTCACGTAGCGGGCCAGACCAGGGGGGACGATCACCGCCTCGGCGCCGCGCAGGGAGTGCGCCTGGCGGTCCAGATCGTCCCGATTCACCATGCCCGGCAAAGGACCCATGAGGACCCCGTGGGCGTAGGCGACGATGAGGCTCCTGCCGCTGTCGGGACGCACGATCCGGCTCAGGCGCAGTCGCTTGCCCAGGTTCACCTCCACACGCTCCTATCAGTCTCGGTCACGCGGCCCCTCCGGAGAGGTCCCCCAGCACGACAGTATCCAGTATCTCGCCGAAACGACGTCTGTCCACGATTCCCGGCTCGGCGTGGGCGAGGTTCTCCACCGCGGCCGCGACACCCCAGCACACCACCTGCCCGGCGTCCAGATCGGCGCACAGCGCCGCCGCCATCGCCCCCACCATGGCATCCCCGCACCCGATCGGGTTGAACGCAGGTGCCTGGGGCGCTCTCACATGGGAGATGCCCCCACGTCCGCGCCAGAAGGCGCCATCGGCCCCCCTGGTCAGGACCACATTGGTCTCCGGCGAGACCCGGCCTATCTCCTCCAGCCAGGCAACCACCTCGCCTTCCACTCCTCCGGGCCCCGATGCATCGGTCGGCGGGGCAGCCCCGAGGCCGGAGGTGAGCCGCCAGGAACGCACCTCGTCGAAGTTCGCCTTGGCCCAATCGACCCGGGCCTGGAGGGCGAGACCGAGCGCGGGGCCACCGAGGTCGCACACCAACCGCGCACCCACCAGGCTCGCTCGCCGGGCCAGCTCCGTCACCAAGGAAAGCCCGAGACCCGAGGGGAAACTTCCGCTCAGAACCACCACTGAGTCCTCGGCCAGCGCCTGCAGCGCGGCGCCCGCAAACTGGCTGGCCTCGGCCTCGTCGAGGGTCGGACCGCTCTCGACGACCTCCACCTGGTTGAGGCCCTTCGCATCGAGCACCGAGACGTTGGAGCGTGTACCTCCCCCGATGGCCACGGTGGCGGTCTCGATGCCCCTCCGCCGGAGAGCATCGACCCAACGGGCCCCGCGGCTGCCCCCTACCGGAGCAACGACGGTGACCCGGGCCACCCCCAAGGCCCTGGCGACCAGAGCGGCATGGGTCCCGGAGCCGCCCGGCCACTCCAGAGTCCGCTGGGCGCGCAAGGGGCGACCAAATGCGAGCTCGGGAACCACCTCCACCCTGTCCATCGAGGGGTTCGGGACTATCGCCGTCAGCGCCCTCATGGGGCTCGCAACAGCTCCAACGCGCGGCTCAGGTCGCCTCTGGAGGATCCCTCCCCACGGGCCACCGCGGCCAGGAGCGCACCCTGAAGGGAGTTGCAGGGGGACGGCTGCAGGGTCACGTCGCGGCGCCGCTCCCGCACCGCTGAGCGGAGCTCATCCAGGTAGGACGCGTTCCCAAAGAGGCTCCCGGCACCGAAGAGCGGCGGTGCCGCAGACGGATCACAAGCGTTCAACGCGACCACGATCTGGTCAGCGAGGCACGCCAGTCTTGCTCGCAGAATGACCAGGGCACTGGAGTCACCGTCCCCAGCCAACTCCAGGAATGGTGGGACCAGGCTTGCCAGCCATGACGCCTCGCTGGACTCCTTGTCACCCATCGCGGCGCGCATCGAGCTGACCCCCAGAGTTGTCAGGGCCGCGGTTCGGATGCGCGTCGCCCGCCCGTAACCGCCCTCGGCCGCCGCAGCTGCCCGCAAGAACTCGCGCCCCAGGTCCGAGCCGCTGCCCTCGTCACCAAACAGCGCGCCGTATCCACCGATGAGCATCTCCACGCCCTTCCGGTCCACCATGAAGACCGAGGAACCGGTTCCGGCCATCACTATGACCCCCGCCCGTCCCAGGGTGGCGCCGAACCACGCCGTGTAGGCGTCGTGGTGCACGGCAACGGACCTGGCCACGCCAGCCGAGATCAGACGCTCCTCGACCCAGGCTCGCTGCTCCTCGCTGACGCATCCAGCGACCCCGGCGAAGGCCACGTCCGCCACTCGACTGTGCCGTTCCAGCGCACCCTGGCCGGCGCGCTCCAGTGCGTCCAGAACCGCCGCACTGGGGATGGACGAGAAGTCGGCCGGGCTGTCGTAGTCAGAGCTGCTGAGTGTCCCCTGCTCCAGGTCCAGAGCCAGCGCCCTGACGCCGCTGCCGCCGCCGTCGATACCGACGAGCAGCAAGGGCCCTATAGCCTCCTCACTGGTGCAGGGCACTGACGCCGGCAGAGATGGTCCCCGCCCCGCGGGCGGGGACCATCGCAACCGCCAAGGTCAGTGTTCGTCACCGCCCGGGTCCATCGCCCCCGCCATGACCAGCATGGTCGCACCTCGATCCAGGGCCTCGGGCCGCCGCCTGATGAGCCACACCAGACAGCCCGCACCCACCAGCATCCAGGCCACGTACGCGTAGTCGGCGAGATTGACCGGAAAGGCGGGGATGGGCCACACCGTCGTGAACAACGCCGGAAGCAGCACCAGGCTCCCGATGATGGGAACAACCATGTGCATCCAAGGACTGTACTCAGAACGCCGCTCCCTCCTCATGTACGCGACCAGTGCCAGGTTGGCCATGAAGTAGAGAACGATCACACCCAGGGTCTCGAAGGTACCCCAGAAGCCGAAGATGTTGCTCCCGCCCCAGAGCACGCCCACGATCATGACCAGGACGATGCCCAGCAGGATGTCCATGACAATGGCAAAGGAAGGCGTCCGATACTTGGGGTGGATCTCGCCGAACCGCGCCGGAAACGTCCCCGCCTGAGCCATCGTGTACATCACCCGCGAGGCGGCATTGGTACAGGCCAAGGAGACGGCGATGGCGCTGTTACAAACGGCAAAGAACACCAGCCACGACACCGGACCCCAGAGCCGGTGGGCCAGAACCGTGTAGGGGGCGGAATTGCTGGCGAAGGCGGGCATGTTTGACGTCCCCCAGCCGATCGCCGAGGCGTAGGCCGAGAAGACGTAGAACACACCCACGATCAGCAGGGAGATGATCACCGAACGACGGATGAACGTGGCCGGCCGGTTGGACTCCTGGGCCAGTGGCGCCGGCGCCTCGAACCCGCTCAGAGCCAGGATCGAGAACACCATCCCGGCGACGACGCCCCGAAACCCACCGGGCGCCAGGTTGATCTTCAAGGGGGCTATGAACGACGAGTGGGGACCGGGGTGGACGAGGAAGGTGATCGCCAGGGCGAGCATTATTAGCAGTTCAAGTGAGCCCAGGATCATGGTGGTCCGCAGCGAAATACGGACACCTCGGTAGGTGAGTACCAGCACCATGGCGAAGGCCACGATCGAGAGGATCCACCAGTCGATGTGGACGTTGAGCTCAGTGGCGATGAACTGTCCCGCGATGTAGCCGATGAACCCCATCACTGCGGCCGAACCGACGACGTCATATGCGAGGTAACTCACGGTGGCAAGAAACCCAGCCGCGCCCCCAAGCCCGCGCGAAACATAGGAGTAGTAGCCCCCACTCGAGGGCATGAACCTGGAGAACTCAGCCACCGTATTGGCAATGAACAGACAGGCAATCATGCTCAGGATCATGGAGATATCCATCGCCGAGCCCGCCTTCAGGGCGATCAGGGGCAGCAGGAAGATGACGCTGGTCGCAGGCGAGATGTGAGTGATCCCTTGGAAGACCAGTGATCCCATCCCCAGCGTGTTGTGGCGGAGCTCGACCCCGGTCGGCGCCCCAGGGTCTCTCGACACGGTGCTTGCTGATTTCATCGCCGCCTCCCTCCCGTTCCCAGAAGCCCATCTGCGGACTGTTGGCAAAATACAGTACTTTGGATATACGGGCGCTGTCAAGAGTCCGAGAGGGAGCCTTCCTGAGCGGGCTCGACCGGCACCGCCCGGGGGAAGCGTGACCGAGCTGAGGGACGCCCGGCGCCACCGTGGCGTTCGCCTCGGTCGAGTTCGAGCAGAGCGCGACTCGAGCTGGAGGCGGCATCGCAAAGGATTGCACCGGAGCCAGACCCTGGGGTGCGTCTGCCGCGCGCCCTGGCGCAGGTGAGCCCGAAGCGGCTGGGAGCGACTCTCCACCACCCAGGTCAGCATCAGACCCGAGCCGCCGTGAGGGGCAAGGGAGCAGATGTGAGGTGCGCGGCGGTGGAAATTCGGACGCCTCTCCCGCCTTCACGGTGCGCTCACAGCGGTGGGGGTCGC
Organism: Candidatus Dormibacteria bacterium; assembly: GCA_049518775.1. Taxonomy (GTDB): domain Bacteria; phylum Chloroflexota; class Dormibacteria; order Aeolococcales; family Bog-877; genus Bog-877. The sequence continues at coordinate 2,420 of JBEKRL010000033.1, read as the reverse complement.
TGGCGGCCGGCGCAGACGGGGCTGCAGGGAGCCCCGACGGCCGATCCTGGAGCGCCTCCCAGTGGGGGAGGTGAGCGTGGGCGAATTTGCAGAGCCCTTCGCGACGGGCATCCAGGCAGTCTCCAAGCACCCGAAACTCCTCGAGGACGCCGGTCTGGTTACTCGGGGCCGGGCGGACCAGCAGCGCCCGGCGCGCCTCGCACCACGTGCCCTCCACGAGGCGGCTGGCTGGCTGGAGCGCTGCCGGAAGTTCCGGAAGGAGGGCTACGCGCGCCTGGACGGCGACGTCCAAAGCGCGCGGGGCCAGGGTCCTGACGCTGAAGCGACGCCGGATATGCCCGGGACGCGCCGCCCGCGCGGGAGACCACCCGACTAAGCCACCCGTGAATCCCGTGGTCCCAGGCCCCCAGCAGTCGTCGGGCTCGGAAGAGGCGGCAGCGATTGGGTCTCCCCGCCCACGACAGCAAGGGAGGAGCGACCGTGACCGAGACCGAACTGATCGCGACACCGGCACGGCTGGAGGTCGCTGTCATCCGGGGCTCCGCCGCACCTTGTGAGCTGGTCTTCAACGCCCACACGGATCCGGCGGTGATCCCGCAGTGGTGGGGCCCGCGATGGCTCACCACGACCGTGGACACGATGGAGGTGCGGCCCCGTGGCATCTGGCGTTTCGGCCAGTACGACGCCGGTGGCACGCCGTACGCGCTCCACGGCGCCTACCACTCTGTCGAGGCACCCCAGCGGCTCGTCGACACCTTCGAACTTGGGGACACACCTGGCCGGGTGGTGCTGCAGGAGACTGCGTTCGAGAGCTGGGAGGGAGTGTGAATGTCAACCCAAAAGTGACCCACCTCGATCAAGTAAAAGTGACCCACCCCGGAGCAGGCCGGAAAAGGGGCGGCTAGGAGTGGCCAAAGGTCGAGGTCGTGGAGGTCAGGGGCGAGGTTTCCCGGGGGTCTTGGGCCTTCCTGTGGGCGCGGAATCGGAGCTCAGTGGCACAGCGGTGCTGGTGAGATCAGCAGCGGCTTGAGGAGTTCCGCGGCGGGTGGCCAGGCTCTGGCGGAAGCGGTAGGAGTCGCCCTGGAACTCAAGCAGGTGGCAGCGGTGGGTGAGCCGGTCGAGGAGGGCGGCCACCAGGCGGGAGTCGCCGTTGAACACCTGGGGCCAATCGGCGAACTCCAAGTTGGAGGTAATGGCCAGGGCACCTCGGGTGTAGCGGTGAGCGAGCAGGATGAAGAGCAATTGGGCCTGGTCGGCGTCGAGGCTCACGAAGCCGAGCTCATCGCAGATCAGCAGATCGAGCCGGTCCAGCTGCTCCTCTAAGCGGGAGAGCCGGTGCTGGGCTTGGGCTTCGGCCAGGTCGGTCACCAGCTCGGCCACGGTCACGAACCGGACCCGCTTGCCCTGGCGGCACGCCTCCAACCCCAGGGCTGTGCAGATATGGGACTTCCCGGTCCCGGGCGGGCCCACCGCCAGCACCACCTCCCGGCGCTGGATCCAGCTGCCCCGGGCCAGCTCACCCACCAGGGCGGCGTTGAGCGAGGGCACCAGGGAGAACTCGAAGGAGGAGAGTTCCTTGAGCTCGGGGAAGCGGGCAGCCCGGATCCGGGCCCGCTCCACGTTGGCCTCCCGCTGGTGCACCTCCGCTTCCAGCAGTGCCGCCAGGAACTCCAGAGATCCGTGGCCGGCCTGGGCCGCCTCCGTGGCCAGGGAGCCGGCCTGGGCCCCAATCGTGGGCAGCCTCAAGCGCTTGGCGTAGTCCCTGATCAAGATCTCGGTGGCGGCCGTGCTCACCCTCTCGCCCCCAGCAAGCGCTGGTATTGGCTAGGGTCTCCCGCCGGCACCTCAATCGCACTCCACACCTCGGGCAGTTCCGCCACCAGGGCCCTGGTGGCGGCCCGGCCCTCCAGGGCCGTCCGTACCCCGGCCGCGCTCACCTCGCCCCGGGCCAGGGCGGTGGCGCAGGCGGCCCGCCAGCGCACCTGGTCCACCTGCTGGTGCAGGGTGCACACCGCCAGGAACTCCTTGTGGGCCTGGCGGCGGTCTCCGCCCCAGCGCTCTTCCAGCGCCAGCAGCAGCTCCTCTGCCTCCTTGGGGAACCTCGTCTGTCGCACCGGGAGGGCCTGGTCGAAGGCCCCGGGCTTGCGCTGCAGCACCGGCAGGTAGTGCCAGAAATCCACCACCGGCTCGCCCGGTCCCGGGGTGCGAAGATGCCGCGCCATGCAGCTGCGGGCGTCCCAGATCTCCAAATGCTCGGCGAAGGCGCGCACCCACAGCCGCTGCCCGGCGTATCGCGCCAGTCAAGTCCCGCACAGTGGTGTAAAAGCGGGTGGAAGTCAGGGGTAGATTCATCAGGCGGCCAGCCCTGCGGTTAGGGGGTTGGTGAGCCGGGGATCGGCGCTGGGGTCCAGCCGAGCCAT
>JBEKRL010000032.1:0-20098 GCA_049518775.1 Candidatus Dormibacteria bacterium | reverse complement strand
GACGGGGGCGGAGGACCCAGCCTGTATCCCCGGACCCCGACTATGGCAGCCGGGGTGATGAACCGTGTTTGGTCGCTGGAAGAGATCGTCGGGCTGCTAAGCCCCTAGCCGACGGAGGCTGCGCACATCGGGGACGAGTAGGACCAGTCCCGTGGGTACCGCCATCACCAGGAAGGCGATCCAGATCGCAGGCCCCAGCCCGACCGCGGCCTCGAGCGGGCCCGCCGCCGCCAAGCCGATGGGCATCAAGACAAACGATCCGAACGAGTCGTAGGAGCTGACCCGGGACAGCTTGTCCCTGGGGATCCGCTCCTGCATCGTGGTTGACCAGAGCACGCTGAAGGTCTCGACCCCGATGCCGGCAAGCAGGCTCGTCAGCAGCAAGCCCCAGAGCGGCGCGCCCAGCGCCATGAGGGCGAAGAAGGGCAGGGAGACCACGATCCCGGCGCTTCCAACCAGTAGCGGCCGCGCCGGCGCCAGGCGCAACATCGCCAGCCCTCCGATCACGGCCCCGATCCCGGCCAAGGCGTAAATCGCGCCATATGCCGGCGGACCTCCCAGAGAGCGGCGGGCGAAGACCGGCAATAGCACCGAGACCGCCCCGACATAGGCCATGTTGAACAGCGCGAACTGGACCACGATCCCCCACAACCATGATCTGGACCAGAACTCGCTCCAGCCGGTGGCCAGATCACCAAGCACACCCTGGCGTCGTCTGGCCGCCTCCTCGATGGTGCTGGTGCGAATCGCCCAGATCAGCAACGCGGCAGCCAGATAGCTGGCTGCGTCGATCTCCAGCCCCAGCCCGGGTCCGATCAGAGCGACCAGCACACCTCCGAGGGCCGCCCCAGCCACTCCCGAACTGTTGCGGGCCAGCCCCAGCAGCGAGTTGGCCTGGCGCAGCGCTGGGGTTGGGACCGTCGACGGGACCAGACCCACCGATGCCGGGCCCCAGAAGGCGATGGCGGCGCCATTGAGCGCGGCCAGCAGGGCCAGTGACCAGACCTGGCTGGTGTGGGTGAGGAAGAGGAGGCCGGTGGCGGCTTGAGCCAGGACGCAGACCGCGTTGGCCACCGCGCCGATCAGCTGGCGCGGCAACCGATCCGCCCAGACTCCGCCGAAGAGCAGCAGCACCACCATGACCGCCTCCCGAGCGGCCAGGACGATGCCCAGGTCGACCGCGGATCCGGTCGAGCGCAGCACCCCGAAGGCGAGCGCCACCGGCGCCACGCCGCTCCCCAGGAGAGAGATCGCCTGGGCGGAGAAGAGCAGCCGGAAGTTCCGCTCGCGGAGTGGGTTGATCGGCATCAGCGCAGGCGGTGGACCCGGTCCGTCGCTGAGTCGCGCCAGCTTGCCTCTTCCATGGCAGCGATCGCCTGGCGTGCGTCCCTCCTGAGCGCGCCCCGGGGTCGGACCCGGCTCCGGGTCCTCTCGACCTGGCTGCAGTCCTGCCCCAGCAGCGACACCAGGCCCAGCATCACTGGTGGTCTTCGCCGCGCCCGCCGAGGCCGGCCCAGCTCATCGAGCTGCCAGCCGGTCGGACCCGGCAAGGGCTCGCGTGGCGGCCCGGTCTCGAGTGAGACGAGCCTTGTGGCCACGGTCACCGAGTGCTCGGGGTTGCACCTCGGTCCCCACCGACGGCGACCGGTCCGCCACGTGGGATCCCCTGATCCGGTCCGGTCGACCCGACTCGCGGGCCACCGGAGCGCCCTTCTCCCCGCCGCAAGCCGGAAGCGGCGCACCGTCCGCGGATGGAGCTGAACCTCGCCCAGGGCGGGGTCAGGCTTCGCAGACCACTGCCGGGCCGGGGGCCGGAAGAGCGTTCACCGCAGCCAGGTTCGTGGCCGTGCACCGCCGCAGCCGAGCCAACGCCGCCGGCGAGAGCAGGTCGCAGACCCAGTCCCAGTGAAGAGAGACCGTGTCGCCCGCCACCACCTCCGGGGCCAGCCCCACACCGTCGACGCTCCGGCGGACCTCCTCCACCTGTTCGGGGCCGAGAACGAGGCGCGAGCTCTCGAAGGCCAGGACCCTATTGCGCACGGTGACCAGGTCGCCTGTAACAGCCTCCACCCGCCCCCAGCGGATCCGGCAGCGATCCAGCACCGTGAGGGGCGGTCCCTCCATGCCGACCCGCAGCAGCCCCAGCCACGGGTAGACCGCGAACACGTGGAAACTGTGCTGGCAGACCCCTCCCAGAGGCACCGCGCTGGCGACCGGGCCGAAGCGCGGCCCAGCCCGACTCTCGAACCGATCACCCAGCGATGCCAGCAGCGCCTCGGCCGGCACCCGGTCGAGCAGGTCGTTGCCCACCCAGTAGGCCTCCACCACTCGGGCATCGAGTGGATTGGCGATGCCGTTGCACTTGGCGATCAGCTCGAGGTAGGGCCAAGCTCCCGAGAACCCGGTGGCGAGGTGGGAGAGCGTCGCCAGGTCCACCCCTTCGGCCGCTGTCCCGAGCAGTTCAGCGGAGTCGGCTGGTCCACAGTAGCCGAGCTGGTTGGGCGGGTAGGCGTAGCGCGCGAAGAGCACCGGCCCAGGAGTCGCCGCGGAATCGGCTGCGGCCCCCAGGGCCCCAGCACTCCGTGGGGCCCGGGCAATCACGCCAGCTCCCAGCGGAGGAGACCCCACAAGGCTGCCGCCGTCCCGCCCGTGCCACCGCGCCCCGGTGCGGTCCGTCGCCCGGTTACGCCGGGTCCTCCGGGGGCCCCGAGCCGCCGATCCCGGCGGACCGCAGCTCGGCAACCACCGACTCGGCCTCGGCCGCGTCAACCCGGTCAATGGCGTACCCGCTGTGGACGACCAGCCAATCGCCGGGTTCCGGTTCGGGCGGGTCAAGCGCCAGCAGCGATACCCGGTGCCGGCTCCCGTCGACATCCTCCACCAGGATCGCGCCCGGCCCGTCCGGGCCCACCACCCGATGGATCCGGCTGGTGCACATCAGCGGCCCTCCCCGATCAGCTCCGCCACGTGCCTGGCAGCGTGCTCCACGGCCCGGTCCACCGCCGGGCTCAGACCCGTGCCCTGGCTGAAATCCTGCCCCTCGATGCCCACGACCACCACCCGCTTCGGCGCGCTCCCAACCGCCCGGGCCAGGCGGAACACGCCGGCCACGCCGATCCCATGGGTGCTGGTGGTCCCCGACGGATCACCGGCGGCACCGCGCCCTGAGGTGATGTCGAGCTCGATCAACTGGACCGTCCCCGGTGCGGCGCCGGATTGGACGGCATCCACCACCACGGCCAGGTCCGCACCATCCCACAGCCCGAGCAGATCGAGCGGGTCGGACAGCGGCCCCACAGCGGACACACCGTCGACCGCCTGGGCCACCCGGTCGGCGACCGCGAGACCCACACCATCGTCCCGCCGGTACTCGCTCCCCATCCCGACCACCACCACCCGCTGGTCGGACGCCATGCTCCCGGACCCGCTCAGCTCCGGACCACCGTCACGTCCAGGAAATGCGTCGCGCAGGAGATGCAGGGGTCGAAGTTGCGCACGGCCTGCTCGCAGCGCCATGTGAGTTCCTCGTCGGAGAGGTCCAGAGCGCCCTGGACCACACGACGGAGATCGGACTCGATGATGATCTGGTTCTGGGAGGTCGGCGGCACTATGCGCGCCGACGTGATCAGCCCGTCGCCATCGAGCTCGTAGCGGTGGAACAGAAGCCCTCGCGGGGCCTCGGTGGCACCGGCACCCGACCCTGCCCGGGCCGGCACCGCGACGGCAGGCAGGTCGGGAGGTTCGTAGGCCTCGACCAGCCGGAGCGCCTCGTGGCAGGCGAACACCAGCTCGACGGCACGCACGATGATGCTCTTGAACGGGTTCAAGCAGACCGGCCCGAGCCTGGCGGCGGCGGCGGCCTGCCGGGCCACCTCCGGAAGCTCGTTGGCGTTGAGCGCGTAACGGGCCAGCGGTCCAGTCAGGTAGTCGAGCCGGCCCTCTATCCGGGCGTGGAGCGCGGTCGACCGCGCCACATGCTCTTCCACCGAGAGGTCGGCGAAGCCGGATGCGGTGGTGTCGATCCCGTCGGACGAGACCACCCGCCCGGACTCGATCGGGTAACGACCGGGGCTACGCAGAGAGACGAAGCGGTACTCACCCTCCACATCCGGGAATTCGAACCCTGCCACCCACTCCACGGTGGCCAGCGCCGAGTCCAGAGCGCGGCGCAGCGGTTCGGCGAGCGCAGCCACCTCATCCCGGGAGGGGGCGCGGTAGAACCCACCGACCCGGACGTTGACGGGATGGATCGCCCTCCCGCCGACCACCTCCATGATGCGGTTCCCGGTCTTCTTTATCGCCAGCCCGCGCTCGACCGCAGCCCGGTCCAAGGTCGCCAGCTCGACCGCGTCTTGGCAGCCGAGGAAGTCCGGTGCGTGCAGCAGGTACACGTGAAGGGCGTGGCTCTGAATCCACTCGCCGCAGTAGAGGAGGCGACGTAGCTCACCGATCCTCCGATCGACCGTCACACCGCAAGCGTCCTCCACGGCTCCGCAGGCACTCATCTGGTAGGCGACCGGGCAGATCCCGCAGATCCGCGCCGTGATGTCCGGTGCCTCACTGGCCCGCCTTCCCCGCAGCATCGCCTCGAAGTACCGGGGGGGCTCGAAGATGGTGAGGGCCACCTCCTCCACCACTCCGTCACGCACCTCGACCAGCAGAGAGCCTTCTCCCTCGACCCGGGAAATGCCTTCCACCGACACGGTGCGGCGCGCGCCCGATCCATGGGTCATGTCGGCTCCTCCGCCCCGGCCACCTCGGACGCATCACCGGACCCGCCCGCCTTCCCCGACCGGGCCAGAGTTTGCGCCTGGTCACCGAAGACCGGATTGCCGGAGTAGAACGTGGCGAACAACCGGGACGCGTCTGCCGGCGTCATGCCGCCGTCGAGCAGCTGCTGGGCGAGGGCACGGGGGTTGGCGCCTTCGGAAGGCCCGAAGCATCCGAAGCAGCCCCGATCGATCGCTGGACAGAGCGCTCCGCATCCAGCGCGCGTCACCGGCCCGAGGCAGGGGATCCCCTTCGCGACCAGGAGGCACACCGTGCCCCGCACCTTGCATTGCTGGCACACGGTGTGGCCGGGAATGACCGGCCTGCGGCCGACCAGCTCGGCCACGATCACCTCCAGCAGCTGGCGACGGTCGATGGGACAGCCATTGAGCTCGAGATCAACCTGCACGTGGGCGGAGATGGGCGTGGACGTGCTCAGCGATGAGATGTACTCAGGGTGAGCGTAGATGGCACGGGCGTATTCACCACCCTGGGCAAAGTTGCGCAGCGCCTGTATGCCCCCTGCGGTGGCGCAGGCGCCAATCGTGATGAGGCGGCGCGAGGACTCGCGTACCTCCCGGATCCGCTGGGCGTCTTCGGCAGTGGTAATCGAACCTTCCACCAGGGACAGGTCGTAGGGGCCCTCCACCCGGGCCCGCGACATCTCCGTGAAGGAAGCGATGTGCACCGCGCCGGCCAGGGCCAGCAACTCGTCCTCACAGTCCAGGATGCTGAGCTGGCAGCCGTCACAGGAGGCGAACTTCCAGACCGCCAGGGTCGGCCTCAGGTCAACCGTCATCGCTGTCTCTGCATGAACAACTCGTCAGCCACGCCCCCCCACGGTACGACGGGACCATCGCGGCACACCAGCAGGGGTCCCAACTGACAGTGACCGCACAGCCCGACCCCGCACTGCATGTTCCGCTCCAGTGAGACCCGTATGCGCCGCGGGTCAACTCCGAGATCGACTAGGTCACGGGCCGCGAAGCGGATCATGATCTCAGGCCCGCAGAGCAGGGCCACCGAGTGGGCCGGGGCGAACGGTGCGTTGGGCAGGAGCGCGGTGACCAGACCGACGGGGCCGTCCCATCCCGGCGCGCCCACATCGACGGTCACATCAACGTGGGCCCCGGACCGGCGCCAAGCCTCAAGGTCCTCGGCGAAGAGGATCTGGTCGGGCGAGCGGGCTCCGAACAGCAGGAAGACTCTCCCCCCCCCAGCCCGGCGGCGTCGGACCAGATCATCGATGGCGCCGCGCAGCGGGGCGAGCCCGATCCCGCCGGCAACGACCACCACGTCGGAGTCCTCCTCGATATCGTCGACGCCCCACGGGGTCCCGAACGGCCCTCGCACGCCGACCACGGTCCCAACCGGGGCCGAGCAGAGAGCGTGACTCACCGCACCGACGTCGCGCACCGAGTGCTCGATCGGGCCCGGGGCTCCCGGCGTGCTGGAGATCGAGATGGCGACCTCGCCGATCCCGAAGGCGGTGAGCATGTTGAACTGGCCATGAAGGAAGTCGATCGACCGACCTTGATAGGGCTCCAGAGCCAAAGTGACGACGTCCGCGACCTCCGTCCGCCCCACCACGTGGTAGAGCGAAGGAGTGAGGGTGCGGCTCCGCGGGGCCGCCCCAGTCACGAAATCAGACTGTTCGCTGCCGCCGCCGTAGAGGTCGATCAGGCGGAAGCGGGTCGCCTGCAGGCGCTTGAGGACCACCGACGACAGATGCCCGAGGAGCGCATACCCTACCACCGGGTTCTCGCCCAGCCGCGCCCGCAGGCGCTCGCTGTCGATGGCAACGGTCGCCACGGGTTCGAGGGCACGTGTATCGAACTGCCAGCGGAACGGCGGGGCGGCCCACGAAAGACCAGTCACTTCACCGGGCTCGACCGTCTCAATGATGAGGCGATCCTGCGCCGGCCCGTGAATCTCGATCGCCGCTCGCCCGCGGTACAAGAGGTAGAGCGTGTCGGCCACACCGCCCTCGCTCAAGAGGAGGCTTCCGGCCTCGAACGTCGCCAGCTTGGCGCAGCTCACCAGCAGCTCCACGGTCCCCTCGGGAAGACCCGACAGGAACCGGTGCCGACTGAGCACATCTTCCAAGTCCTCGGCCACAGGCTCAGGCGCTCCCCAGCTGCGACTGCGCCGTCGTTCGCCCGCATGGCCCCCGCCCCGGTATTGCTGATGGAGATCGATGAGGCTGGCGCGGGTTGCCTGGAGCCGCTTGAGTACCACCGACAACAGACGCCCGAGGAGGGCGTAACCAACCGCGGGGTTCTCACCCAGCCGGTCCCGAAGTCGGGCGCTGTCGATGGCTACGGCGGCCACCGGTTCGAGCGCGCGCGCGTCGAACTGCCACCGGAATGGGGGTGCGGCCCAAGACAGCCCCACCACCTGGCCCGGCTCGACGGTCTCGATGCGGAGGCGGTCCTGGGTGGGTGTGTGGATCTCGATCGCCACCCGCCCTCGGTAGACCAGGTAGAGCGTGGTGGCCACCCCACCCTCGGTCAAGAGGAGGCTCCCGGTCTCGAAGGTCACCAGCTGGGCGCAACTTGCCACCAACTCCGAAGTGCCCTCGGGGAGACCCGACAGGAACGGATGCTGGCTGAGCGCGTCTTCCAAGGACTCGCTCACGGCGCCCGGTGCTCCCCAGCGGCCACGGCGCCGTCGGTCGCCCGGATGGCCGCAGCTTCCTCGGTGATATCAATTCCAACTGGGCACCAGGCGATGCACCTTCCACAGCCCACGCAGCCCGACTCGTCGAATTGGTCCCACCACGTCGAGAGCTTGTGGGTGAGCCACTGGCGATAGCGCGACATCGTGGTCGGCCGAACCGCCCCGCCGTGGATGTAGGAGTGGTTGAGGTCGAAGCAGGATGCCCAGCGGTGCTGCCGCTCCAGCGCGCCGGAGACGTCACTCACATCCTTGACGTCGCTGCAGAAGCAGGTCGGGCAGACAAGGGTGCAGTTCCCGCAGGAGAGGCAGCGCTCGGCGACCTCCTTCCAGCGAGGGTGTTCAATGTTGCGGGCCAGGAGGGCGGGGAGCCCTTCGGTGTCAAGGGAACGCCCCATGGTGTCCTCGGCATGCGAGAGCACCTTCTGGCGCCCCGCCCGCTCGCTGTCCTCGGCCGGGCGGTGGGGGATCTTGGCCAGCACGTCGGCCCCAGCCAGCGACCCGACCCGCACGTAGAACCGATGCCCACCGTCGACCAGCTCGGTCACGGCCAGGTCGTAGCCGTTGCGGGCCGCGGGGCCCGTGCCCATCGAGGTGCAGAAGCAGGTACCGGCGGGTGTCCCGCACTCGGCCGCGACCACGAACGCGCCCCCGCGGCGGGCCGCGTAGCGGTCGTCGGCGACGGCACCGTCCCGGAGAACCCGGTCGAGGACGCCGAGCGCGGCCAGCTCGCAGGGGCGGGCCCCGATGACGGCGACGGGCTCGGTGGGGGCGGGGGGCTCGGACAGGGTCACCTGGCCATCGGCGACCGAGGCACGCCACACGATTTCCTCGGACACGAAGAACTGCGACTTCATCGAGGTGGGACCCACAGCCCAACCGAACAGCGCAGGCCCCTCGCCTTGCTCCACCCGGTAGCAGCCGGGCTCCTGGTGATCGTGCCAACCTTCCGGAAGGTCGTCAACGCCGGTCACCTCACTGTGGACGATCGCCCCGTCTCGGACAACCGGGCCCACGGTCCGATGGCCTCTGGACCGGAGCTCCTTGATCAGGGCATCGAGGCCGGCACGGTCGACGACCGCCTCGTCACCAACTTCCACGGCGCCAGCTTACAACCCCAACATGCCCTGAGTCGACCTCGGGGCCACGGGGCAGAATGGCGGGCAGCCAGGTTCGGCGGAGCCCCCGACCGACCCTTCCTCAGGGCCCCGCCTCTGCGACTCTCCAGGTGTCTCCTCCACTGCGGATCTGGCATCGAAGGCTCGCTGATCCCCCAAGGCGCAGGGGCACCCGCCCTGCCCCGGGGCAGGCCTGCTCGCTGAACTCGATCTGATCTCGGCCCCAGCCCTCGTGCCCGAGCCCTGGCTGCCCCCGTTGGGGCTGACGAGGCCCCCGGCGGCAGGCGGGCGAGGCGGTAAAGGACGTGTCGGCACAGCGGGTGGCCGGGGGGAAGATCAGGGTGATCGAAGTCCTCGGCCGGGTCCCGCTGCATCCCCAGCCGTTGCATCACCCGCTGGGACCGGTGGTTGGTCGCGCTGGTGAAGGAGACGATCTCCGGCAGCCTGAGCTCGTCGAATCCGTAGGCTGCGGCGGCTCTGGCCGCCTCGGTGGCACAGTCGTGGCCCCGGTTGTCCCGGGACAGCCGCCAGCCCACCTCCACCGCCGGTGTGAAGGGCGCTCTGAAGGTTACGGGGTTGAGGCCCACGAACCCGGCGAAGCGGCCGCTCGCCTTCACTTCCACCGCCCACATCCCCCATCCACGCAGGCGCAGCTGCGCCTGGATGTGGTCCGCCAGCAGGTTGCTCTGGGTCCCCGACAAAATCGCGGGAAAGTGCTCCATGACGACGGGCTCGGCATTGAGGGCAGCCAAGGGCTCGCGGTCCCACGGCAACCAGCCACGCAGCAGCAGGCGGTCGGTGGCCAGGCCGGTCACACCCCGCCCCGCCCGCCCCCGCTGGGCGCCGTCCAGGCGGCCCAGGGTCGAAGGACCGGGCCATTGGAGGGTGATCCCCGATCGGGCTGGGTCAGAACACCAACCCGGCCTTCACCTGCAGGTACCATGAAAAATACCGTCCGTAGCGTGCCTGCAGGTCGGGTCGCCTCCAGTCCTGGCCGGAGACGACGCGGCGGCAGTTGGCGGCGCCGCAGCGGCATTCCAGGGCGCCCTGGTGGTCATCGATCATGGCGTAGTCGATGGTCAGTTCCTCACCCGCGGCGATATCCCGCATGGCCACAAAGACGACGTTTCCGGCGACCCCGACGTTGGGATCGCAGGAGTGGTTGAGGTAGAGCATCACCGCCTCGTAGTCCGCCTCATCCTCCGCCGCCAGGTACAGTTCGTCGGTGATCTGGACCTCCGAATCCCCTACCACACGGGCGGATTCGGCAAGCTCGGCCCGGTCGAGGATGCGCCCCCCCTTGACCGCCACCACCTCACCGTGGCATATCGCCAGGACGGCGTGCAGACCAAGGCCATGGATCACGCTCGGCCCACCTTTGGCGCACTTGGGCGAGATGAACGACGAGGCAGGTGGTGCGCTCAAGTCGCAGACGGCCCGGGGCCGCTCACTTCCGTCATCGCGAGGCGCCCCACCGGCCGGTCACTCGCCGGAGTCTCGCCGCGCGACCCGGCGCTGTCGGGCGCGCATGCTCTGGCCGAGGATCGCCTTGCGCAGCCGCACCGACTTTGGGGTGACCTCGACGCACTCGTCCTCTCCGACGAACTCCAGCGCCTGCTCCAGAGAGAACTGGAGATGAGGGGTGAGCCGCTCGGTCTCCTCCTGGGTGGAGGAGCGGATGTTGGTCTTCTGCTTCTCCTTGGTGGGATTGACGTCCATCTCGTCGAGACGGGCGTTCTCGCCCACGATCATGCCCTCGTAGACCTCCGTGCCGGGTCCGATCAGCATCGTCCCCCGCTCCTGCAGTGACATCAGCGCTTCGGTGGTGGAGAAGCCACGCCGGTCCGACACCATCGAACCGTTGCGCTTGAATCTGAGGGCGCCGTGCCAGGGCTCCCAGCCGTCAAAAACGTTATGGAGGAGACCGGTGCCGCGGGTCTCGACTAGAAACTCGGTTCGGAAACCCACCAGCCCGCGGGAGGGAACCCGGTAGTCCAGCCGCACCCAGCCGGTGCCGTGGTTGACAATCTCCTCCAGCCGGCCCTGGCGGAGCGCCAGCAGCTGCGTCACCATCCCCAGGTACTCCTCGGGCACATCGATCGCCACCCTCTCCACCGGCTCGTGGAGCTTGCCGTCGATCATCCGGGTCACCACCTGGGGCTTGCCCACGGTGAGCTCGAACCCCTCCCGGCGCATGGTCTCCACCAGCACCGCCAGTTGGAGCTCACCCCTGCCCTGTACCTCCCAGGCGTCGGGTCTCTGGGTGGGCAGCACCCTCAGCGAGACATTGCCCACCAGCTCGGCGTCGAGCCGACTCTTGACCAGCCGGGCGGTCAGCTTGGTGCCATCGTTGCCCGAGAGCGGAGAGGTGTTGATCCCGATAGTGGTCGCCAGGCTGGGCTCATCGACCAGGATGGGCGGAAGCGGACGAGGGTCTTCTGGGTCAGCCAGGGTGTCCCCGATGGAGATGTCGGGGAATCCGGCGACGACCACGATCTCCCCCGGGCCGGCCTCCTCGATGTCGACTCGGTCCAGCGCCCGGGAGGCGTAGAGCTCGGTGATCTTGGCTCGTACGACCGAGCCATCCACCCGGCACCAGGCGACGGTTTCACCGCGGCGCAGGATTCCATTGTGAATCCGGCAGATCGCCAGCCGGCCGACGTATGGAGACGCGTCGAGATTGGTCACCAGCGCCTGGAGGGGATGCCCGATCTCGTAGTGCGGCGCGGGGATGCTCTTCACGATCGCGTCGAAGAGCGGCACCAGATCCTTGCCCCGAGCCCCTGGCTCCGTGGTGGCTCGGCCTGCCCGGGCGTTGGCGTACAGCACCGGAAAGACGATCTGCTCCTCGTCGGCCCCCAGATCGAGGAAGAGGTCTTCGATCTCGCGGACGACAGCTTCGATCCGGGCGTCAGCGCGATCAATCTTGTTGACCACCACCACCACCGCCAGCCTGGCCTCGAGGGCCTTGCGGAGAACAAAGCGGGTCTGCGGCAGCGGGCCCTCGGAGGCATCCACCAGGAGCAGGACGCCATCCACCATGGCAAGCCCCCGCTCGACCTCGCCTCCGAAGTCGGCGTGCCCAGGAGTATCGACGATGGTGATCTTGGTCGGTCCGTACTGGACCGCGGTGTGCTTGGCCAGGATCGTGATGCCCTTCTCCCGCTCCAGATCCCCCGAGTCCAGTACCCGGTCGGTGACCTCCTTGTCAGCCCGGAAGGCACCGGTCTGCTGGAGCATGGCGTTGACCAAGGTGGTCTTGCCATGGTCCACGTGCGCGACGATCGCCACGTTGCGGAGGTCGTCGCGCACAGGCATCCGCAACTCAGGATAGTCGCGTTCGGTGGAGCTCCCGGGCCGGCAACGGTTCGGCCGCGCCCGCCCGCCGGGGTTCAGCCAGGGGACGATGCCGCCGGGACTGGCGAGCGGGGACGGCCCGATTGGTAACCTGGCCTGGCTCCCAGAGCCCCCTCCCCTCCCCAGGTCCAACGCCCCAGCATCCCGCCCCGTTCAGAAGGAGTGTGCCTTGACGGGTCCCCCCGTCCTGCCGCCGGCGAGGGGTGGGCCGGTCGGGTACCTGCGCGCGCTTCGTCCCCAGCTGCCAGCGAGCGTGTGGACGGTACTGGTGGGGGTCACGATCTCATCGGTGGGCAGCGGCTTCGTGCTGCCGTTCGGCTCAATCTACCTCCACGAAGTCAGGGGCCTGCCGATTGCGGTCGTCGGGCTGGTGCTCTCCTGCTCGGCTCTCGCCTCGCTGCTGGCGGGGGCGGTGGGGGGCAGCTTGGTGGACCGGGTGGGGCCGAGGACGATGATGCTGGCCGGACTGGTGCTGCAGACGCTCGGCTACGGTGGCCTGGGCTTCGTGGTATCGGCGCCGGAGGCGGCCGGTTCGATGCTCCTGATCGGGGCGGGGATGGGGACCTACTACCCCGCTTTCGCCGCCCTGCTGGCGGCGGTGACCACCCGCCAGCAGCGAAGTTCGGCGGCTTCGCTCCAGTACGCAGCCACCAATCTCGGCCTCGGTCTCGGGGCGGTGATCGGCGGCCTGCTGGTGTCGACCTCACGGCCGGGAAGCTTCACCACCGTCTACCTCCTCGACGCCGCCGGCTTCGTCCTGTTCGGGGTGCTGGTGCTGAGCCGGGTGCCTTCGGGACGGCACCGGGCGGCGGACCATGAGGAGGCCAGCTACCGAGTGGTGCTCCGGGATCGGATCCTCCTGGCGCTGATCGCCTTCAACTCGCTGCTGGTGCTCTCCACCTATGCTCAGCTGGACACCTCGGTGCCGCTGTATGCGCATCTCTTCCTGGGCGTGCCCACGGTGGCCCTGGGGGCGATCCTGGCCGCCAACACCGCCTTCATCGTCGTGGCCCAGCTGCCGATCACCCGGGCAGTGCGCCACCTGGACCGCTCCCGGACGCTGGCCCTGTCCGCCTCCGCCTGGCTGGCGACCTGGCTGGTGGGCGAGGTGGCCAGCCTGGCCCACGGGCTGGCTGCCATCTGGCTTCTGGGGCTATTCGCCGTGCTGTTCGGGCTGGGTGAGTGCCTTTTCAGCTCCGCCATCGGCCCTTTGGTGGCCGACCTCGCGCCGCCCGCGGTGAGAGGGCGGTACATGGCCGCCTTCAACCTCTCCTGGAGCGTCGGCATGCTGCTGGGCCCGACGATCGGGGGCCTGGTGGTGGGCTCGGTGGCAAGGGCAGGCATGTGGCTGCTCTGGGCCGCCGTCGCCCTGATCCTGGTGGTCTGGGCGGAACGGCTCGGGCGCCGCCTGCCCAGGACGGTCAACCGCAGCCCCCTGGCGGACTGAGCCAGGCGCGTCCCAAGGCCTCAACCGGGCCCTCCAGACCCCTATCATTCCCCCCACAACCGAATAGCCCATGGGGCGAATGGGAATCCGGTGCGGGGCGCGGCCCCAATTCCGGAGCTGTCGCGCAACTGTGAGCGGGGAGCCTAGGCCAACAAGCCACTGGGAAGGTCCTGGGAAGGCGGCTGAGGGCATCGATCCGTGAGCCAGGAGACCGGCCCCAGGGAGCGATGCACCCCCGCGCGCCACGGGGAGGTCGGCCTCCGGCGGCAGGTCCACCTCTGGCGTGGCGGGCCAAACCGCCGCCGGGAGGCTGAGACGATGAGCTCGTCTCGAGCGGCCAGCGCACTACTGGCCGTGACTCTCTTGGCGATGCTGTTGTCCGCCTGCGGAGGAGCTCCGGGGGGCGGCTCCGGAGGGGGGAGCAGCTGCACCGGCGCCCACTCCCGGGTCGAGGTGGTGGTGGAGCTGGGCGACCACCACGTCCTCGCCCGCTGCGTCGGCTTCAAGGGCGCCGAGCTGGCGGGCGAGACCGTCCTCCACCGCAGTGGGATCGAGTTCGCCACCCAGCACTTCAGCTTCGGCGATGCCGTCTGCCAGATCGACAACGAGCCCAAGTCCTACACGGAGTGCTTCGGTACTGGTCAGCCGTACTGGGCACTGTTCCTCTGGTCTGGCAAGGGTCCCTGGAAGCCGGCCGCGACCGGGATCAGCGAGGTGAAGTTGAGGTCCGGCGACGCCCTGGGGTGGCGGTACGTGCCGGCACAGGGTTCCGCGCCGCCCCCGCCCAGGCCCCCCAAGACGTGACCCCGTGAACCCGCGGGCGCTGGCGGTCTGGGTGGGAGCGGTGCTGCTGGTGAGCCTGGCCAGCGGGAACCCCGCCTTCCGGGCCCTCACCCTGGCCGCCGCGCTTGCGATGGTGCTCCTTCACCGCCGGCCGGAGGTGCGGGTCATGCCCGCCTTGCTGGCGGTCGGCGGTGCGTGCCTGCTGGCGATCGGGCTGACCTTCCTCGTTAACCACACCGGCGCCACCGCCCTGCTGGTGCTGCCCTCGTGGCTGCCTGCGATCGGGGGCCGCTTGACTCTGGAGGCCGGAGCCTACGGGGTGAACCTGGCCCTGGGGATGGCCGCCTGCTTCGTGGCCGGGACCAGCCTGTCCCTGGTAGCCGAGCCGTACCAGCTGGTGGACTCCCTGCCGGGCCTGCTCTCCCGGACCGCGGCCGCGCTGGGCGCGGCCTTGACCCTGGTGCCCCGGCTGGGGCACAGCTTCCTGGCCGTCAGGGAGGCTCAGCAGCTGCGGGGCTGGCGGGCTAGGGGGGTCCGCTCCTGGAGCGCGGTGGTGGTACCGTCGGTCCTGACCGCCATCGAGGGCTCGGTGCTGCTCGCCGAGGCCATGGAGGCGAGGGCCTTCGGATCCGGCCGGCGGTCCAACCTGGCAACCACCAGCTGGAGCGGCGCCGACCTGGTGACGGTTCTGGCCTCGGTGCTGGGGGCGGGCGGCTTCATGGCGGCAGTGCTGATGGGCCTGGTGCCGGCCTGGCAGCCCTACCCCGACCTGACGGTCCCGGCACTCTCCGGGTTGCCGCTGGGGTGCTGCCTTCTCCTCTTCGTCCCGGCGTTCCGGAGATGACCGAGCTCGCCCGGTACGCGGACTTCAGCTACGACTACCCCGGTGGCGGAGGTGGGGCGCTGAGACACCTCAGCCTCCACCTGGATGACGGGCTGAACCTGGTCACGGGGCGGTCGGGGAGTGGCAAGACCACCCTGCTCCGGACCTTGAACGGGCTGGTCCCCCACTTCCACGGCGGCACCGCGAGCGGGAACGCGACGGTGCTCGGCCGCGATCTCCGGACCACCACCCCCAGGCAGCTCGCCCGCCAGGTGGCGCTGGTCTTCCAGGAGCCCGAGGCCCAATTCGTGCTGGCAACGGTGCGGCGCGAGGTCGCCTTCGGACCGGAGAACCTGGGACTGCCGGCGCCGGAGATCCGGGACCGTGTCGACGCCGCCCTGGAGGCCATGGGGATCTCGGAGCTGGCCGGCAGACGGATCTCGACCCTCTCCGGGGGCCAGCGTCAGCGGGTCGCCCTGGCTGCCGCCCTGTCGATGGCGCCGCAGCTGCTGGTGCTGGACGAGCCGACCTCTCAGCTCGACGCGGACGGCGCGGAGGCGCTGCGAAGCGAGTGCGAGCGGCTCGCCAGGGGGGGCGTGTCGGTGGTGGTGGCCGAGCACCGCCCCTGGCGGGTGGCATCCGCCGGCGCGCGCTGGCTGGAGCTCTGTGACGGCTCCCTTGTGTCGATCGAAGAAACTGGGACGGCACCGACTCAACCTGCCCGGCGGAGGCCGAGGCCGGCGGGGTCAGAGGCCTGGGAGCTGGCAGGGGCCGCGGTCGGCCACGACCAGCCGGTCCTGGAGGGCGTCGACCTCAGCTGCGCCAAGGGGCAGGTGCTCTGCCTGACCGGCCCCAACGGCAGCGGCAAGACCTCATTGCTCCGCACCGCCGCGGGGCTGCTCCGACCACTGGCCGGCTCCGTGAGCCGGGGCCCGGGGCGGAGTGCCTACCTGCCTCAGGAGCCGGGGGCGGTACTGCACATGCCGACGCTGCGGGAAGAGGTGGGCCAGACGATCCGCTGGCTGCGGCTGGGATGCAGCCCCCGACCGATCCTGGAGCAGTTCGGACTCGTAGACCTGGCCGAGAGCGACCCCCACGACCTCAGCACCGGGCAGCGCCAGCGGGCCGCCCTGGCCGCTGTTCTGGTCGGGGAGCCCGAGATGGTCTTCCTCGACGAACCCACTAGGGGGGCGGACTCGGAGTCGCGCCGCAGGCTCGTGGAGGCGATCGACCGGCTGGCGGCGGCGGGAGCGGCGGTGCTGGTGGCCACCAGCAACGCGGAGTTCGCCCGGCAAGTGGGTGACACTGTCCACGAACTCGTCGATGGTCGCCTTCGTCAGCTCGCCGAGGTGGCGGCGTGATCCTGCTGCTGGTTTCGGCACTCGGATTGGCGCTCTTTCTCTGGCCCTTCCTGGGCGTGGGGCTGCCGGCCGCGACCCCGGCACTGGCGATCGGAGTGGGAGCCGCCTCGGGGCTGCTGTGCCTGGAGCTGGGGACCCGCCGCATGGACTCGCGTCAGCTGGCTCTTCTGGCCGCCCTCAGTGCCGCCGACGCCGCACTGCGGGCGGCTCTAGTCACCGGCATCGGGGGCTTCAGTCCGATCTTCCTGCTCGTGCTTTGCGGCGGCTACGCGCTCGGACCCACCTTCGGGTTCCTCTTGGGTGCGTCCTCGCTATTGGTCTCGGCACTCATCACCGGCGGGATGGGGCCCTGGGTTCCATACCAGCTCTTCGCCGTGGGCTGGGTGGGCATGGCCGCGGGCATGGTGGGCCTGCTCCGGGCCGGACACCGCCCCACCTGGGTCGACGTCGGGCTTCTAGGTGCGCTGGGGGCACTCTCCGGGTTCGGATTCGGGGCGGTGATGGACGTCTGGAACTGGACCTTCTATCCCGCGGTGCCACAGCTGGGTTGGTCGGCGGCCCTGCCTCCTCTCACCGCCGTTATCCACTTCGCCAAGTACTACCTGGTCACCTCGCTGGGGTACGACGCCTTCCGGGCGGCTGGCAACCTCCTCATGGTTGCCGCCTTCGGCCTGCCGGTGCTGGCGGGGTTGCGCCGACTGGCGCGGCGGTTCCAGACCAGGTGGCTGCCAGTGATCCCGGCCGCAGGGACGGAGTCAGCGGAGGCGACGAACGACGTAGCTACCCGCCATCTTGTCGTGCCAGCCCTGCTTGCGGCGGTCGACCGCGGCCCAGGCGAATCCGGCGAAGCAGGTGGCCGTGTTGGCCAGGTACCCCACCAGCCGGATCAGGCTCCGGGCAAAGCCTAGCCGGCGCCCGTCCTCCTGGCGGACGACCCTGACCCCGACCAGCCACATGCCCACGGTCTGGCCGGTTGTCCCCCAGAGGGCGACGAAGTAGGCGACGGGAAGGATCCCCGCCAGCGCCGTGCCCAGAACGTTGGGTACCGCCAGCTGGAGCCCGTAGCCAGCGCCGCCGAGGAACAGGATGTCGGCCAAGAGTGCGCCGCCCCTAGGCCAAAAGCCGGCATAGCCCAGTCCCGGGAAGGGGCCGCGGGGTCGGAGCCCCCGCACGGTGTCCCACACCGAGACCGGGCCCGGTCCGGGGAGATCTGAGAGCAGCCGGGTCAGCTCACCACTGGTCTTCGCGGAGTAGGCGAGCTGGGTGCGCTGGCGGAGCTCGTCCGAGTCGAGGCGGCCCTGGACGTGGTGCTCAGTGAGTTCGGCGACCGTCCGGTCCCGGTCGGCGTCGGAAGCCCGGATCTCCCGATAGTGCGACCAGCGCAGAAAGGCACCAGGGGTTGGTGGGCGGCCCGGAGGTGGGGACGACATCTCGAGTTCAGCCTCCTCCGCCTCGACTGCCGTGCTTGCCGGCCTCCCATTCCCGCCGCAGCAGCCCCATGAGGAGGAGATCTCCGGGTACCCCGTCCCGGTGCACCCGCTCACGCACCCGGCCCTCCTCGGTGAAGCCCAGCCCCCGGTACAGCCCTACCGCGGCCTGGTTGTCCGCGATCACATCCAGGCTGAGGCGGTCAAGTCCCAACTCGTGGAAGGCGTACCGGAGCGCGAGGGCCACCGCCTCCTTGCCGAAGCCGTGGCCCCGGTCCTCCGGGTCTCCAATCCCGACGGCAATCCATCCATGGTGGTTGTGCCACTCGATCCCGGAGATGGCCACGAACCCCACCAGCCGGTCATCGGCTACGGTGCGAATACGGAACTCGATGATCTCCGCGGCCGCCTCGGCTTCCCGGTCCCGATCACGAAAGTACTCCTCGGAGCGGGGCCTCGGCGCCTCGGTGTCAGCCAGCCGGCGGTATTCCCCGTCCTCACTCCAACGGGAGAAGCGTTCGGCATCGTCGGGACGGGGAGCGGCCAGCCGGACCAATTCCCCTTGGAAGAGCCTCATGGGCGACACGGAGCCTCTGGAATCCTCCACCAAAACGAGTTCGAGCGCACCCGAGCGAGTATGGCAGACCTGGCTTCACCTTCCAGGGGGCACTGCCCCGGTGCGACGCCACCAGCCGATATCGGCCGGTGTTGGGGCGAGTGGGCAGGACCCGGGCAAGCCCCAGCTGAATCTGCTCGGTCCGACCCGCGGGGGTGGGGCCCAAACCCACTCACACGGCGAGAACCTCCTCCACGCGGCAGAGCCGCCAAGGCACTGCGGTCGCGTCCAGCTCCACCTCCACCTCGTGGGATGTCGGCGGCGCGGCCGCACTTCCCGATCCATCGCGCACCGAGGTGCGGTCCTCGAACCTGAGCCGCAACCAAAACCTCCCTGGACTCTCCGCGAGGCGGCCGCTGCGGCTCCAGCGCAGTCCCGAACGAGCCGGCAGCCACGTCCTGCCTTCTGCCCTCATCGCGGCGGACGCCGCCAGCAACAGCCCAAGTGCCGGCGGGGCCAGATAGGCAGACAGCTCCAGGTCGCTGGCAGCCGCGATGGCGGACTCTATCCCGTCCACCAGCTGGCGGACCCGCTCGGTAGTCTCCAGGACGCCCTGGTCCTTCGGCCGGCCGCCCCGGGCTAGCGGCCATCGACCTCGGATGCGCATCTCAGGTCTCGCCAGCCCGAGGCGCCGTCACGCTCCAGATGAGCGCCCTCAAGGCCTGGGCCAAGGCCGGCTCCGTCTCCACGCGCGGCCGGTGCGTCTCGGTGGCGCGGGTCGCCGCCTCCGCGGACCACGGCCACCGAGCCAGCAGGAACCTATCAAGGCTCCTCTGGAGCTGAGCGGCCCGAGATGCCTCAGACCGATCCACCCCCATCACCAGGCAGCAACGGTCCCCCGCAATCCCCAGCTCTTCGAGAAGGCCAACGGTGCGGACCGCGGATCGCGCGTGCGACGTCGAAACCCGGAGGGGAATGAGGATCGCGTCAGCCAGGCCGAGCCAGAACCCAGCTGGGCCTGCCAGAGGATCCTGGAGTGGGCCGCCGTCGACGATGATCGCGTCGAATTCGGGAGCCAGCATGTACGTGTACAAGTAGTCAAGCTGCTCACGGCCAATCTCCCCGGCACGCTCAGGGGCGAGCAACGCCCTGACCGTGGAACCGGGGTCGGCCCAGAGCAACTCGTCAAGGTGAACACGCTTCTCCGCCAGCTCCGGAAGCCGCAGAAGCAGCTGGTCAAGCCTCGCATTCGGAGATCGGTCGACGCCCGGGTCCGCCGCCCCGACCACGAGGTCCAGGTCGGGGGCGACCGGGTCAGAGTCGACCAGGAGCACCCTCCAGTTGGCCTCCCCGGCCGGCCTCGCCAGTGCCGCCCCAACTTCCACCGCGAGGGTGGTCCGGCCACTGCCACCCCGGCCGGCCAGCACCACGATCACCAGCGGCCTCCCGCCCCGCCTCGGAACCAGGTTTGCTGGCGAACTCGATGGACTGCTGACGGCCTGAGCCCGATGCGTGCTCCTGGCTCGGCGGAAACGGACGAGTAGCCGAGCTGAGCCTCTCCTCTCGACGGCGGGTTCGGAGGCTGCCACGGGCGAGTGGGCGGCAACGCACAGCAGAGGGTGCCTGGCCGGCTCCCGGCGCCGCGTCGCAGCGCCGGCTGGTCGCCACACCAGGGTCTTAGGCCCGACGCCGCGCCAGTATTCGGGGGGCGGCGGCGCCGTGTCTTCGCCCCATGTCTCCCGTCCCCGCTGCGAGGGACTTTGCCCTGCTGAACTGCCGG